>NZ_CP048397.1:6048026-6360033 GCF_010384365.1 Streptomyces sp. S4.7
GGGAGACCACCGCCATGACCGACACCGGACCGTCCCACCGCGCCGTACGCACCCTGCGCCACGCGCTCAGCAACGTCTTCGCCCGTGTCTACCTCGTGGCGATCGTCCTGCTGTCCGGCTGGGCCGTCGTGGTCAGCGTGGGCGACAACCCCGACGCGTCCTTCGCCGGAGTGGTGCCGGTGATCGCCACCCTGCCCGTCAGCCTGCTCTTGATCGTGCTGCCCGACCACTGGTCCATGATCCTGCTCCCGATCTCCCTGGGCGCCCTGGTCAACGCCACCGTCATCGGCTGGTGCGCCCACGCCCTGACCCGGCCGCGCCCCGGCTCGGGCCCTCCGCGCTGGGCCTGGGCGCGATGGGCATGTCCGGCGCCTACGGCGAGGCCGACCGCGCCGAGAGTGTCGCCACCGTGCACGCCGCGCTGGACGCCGGTGTCACGCTGATCGACACGGGCGACTTCTACGCGATGGGCCACAACGAACTGCTGCTCGCCGAGGCCCTGCGCGGCCGGGACCGGGACAGCTACCAGCTGAGCGTCAAGTTCGGCATGCTGCGCGGACCCGGCCCGGATTTCGGCGGGCACGACTGCCGCCCCGAGGCGGTGAAGAACTTCCTGGCCTACTCGCTGACCCGGCTGGGCACCGACCACATCGACATCTACCGTCCCGCCCGGCTCGACCCGGCGGTACCGATCGAGGAGACGGTCGGCGCGATCAAGGAGATGATCGACGCCGGGTACGTACGGCACCTCGGCCTCTCGGAGGTCGACGCCGCGACGATCCGCCGCGCGCACGCGGTGCAGCCGGTCGCCGACCTGCAGATCGAGTACCCACTGATCTCCCGCGCGATCGAGGCGGAGGTCCTGCCGACGCTGCGGGAGCTGGGCATCGGGCTGACCGCGTACGGCGTTCTCAGCCGCGGTCTCATCTCCGGTCACTGGACGGCCGGGCACACCGCCGGCCCCGGCGACATGCGTGCCGTGAGCCCGCGGTTCGCCGCGGGGAACGTGGAGCACAACCTCTCCTTCGTGGAGACGCTGCGCCGGATCGCCGGGGCCAAGGGGTGCACCGTCGCCCAACTGGCGATCGCCTGGGTGGCCGCGCAGGGCGACCACATCGTGCCCCTGGTCGGCGCCCGCACCCGGGAACGGCTGGCGGAGGCGCTGCCCGCGACGGCACTGACCCTCACCGAGGCCGACCTCGCCGAGATCGAGAAGGCGGTCCCCGCGGGCACGGCGCGCGGCGACCGCTACCCGTCGGCGTTCATGTCCGGCCTCGGCGTGGGCAACTGAGCCCCGCCCTCCCCTTGGGCGGGGAAGGCGGGGCCGGGGGGAGAGGCCGATGCCTACTTCGGCATCAGGACCGTGTCGATGAGATTGACCGTGGCGTTGGACGTCGTGATGCCACCGCACACGATGTTCGCCGTGTCGTTGACCTTGAACGTCGAGCCCGAACCCGACGTCGAGAGCGTGGCGCCCTCCAGCGTCTTGAACGTGCCGTTCGACAGCTGCGACTTGCTGATCTTCTCACCGACCACGTGATAGGTCAGGACCTTGGTCAGCTGCGCCTTGTCCGCGAGCAGCGCGTCGAGATCCGCCTTCGGGATCTTCTCGAACGCCGCGTTGGTCGGAGCGAACACCGTCAGGTTCTTCGCGTTGTTGAGCGTGTCCACCAGTCCGGCCTGCCGCAACGCCGCTGTCAGCGCGGACAGTTGGGGGTTCTGGGACGCGGCGGTCGCGACGGGCTGCGTGGCCATGTTCGCGGCGCTTCCCTCCCCGCTCTGGGGAAGCGACGAACATTGCGGCCCGAACGGGTCCGTCGCCGTGGTGCTCGCGAGGGCTTGGGGTGCCAGCACTCCCATGGACACGGGGAGGACAACTGCGGCACAGGCCGCCACCGCCGTGCGGCGGGCGCGGGAGCCGCGCGAGGAACGAGGACTGCGGGGGTTGCGGGAGATGTTCATGGGGGGACTCCTCCTGCGGGGGAGAGCGGGAACGTCGGGGCGGGCGGGGTCGCCGTCCGGCCCTGTCCTGCTGCTGCCGTCCGGTCGAACGACATCCCTCACGTTCGCACGGTCCGGCGAACGGGGCATTTCGTGACGGCGGCGCCCTGCGCGCCCGGCCCCGGCCGGTGTGCGGCTCTTTCCCTTCGCGCCACTGGCCTGCGGGCGTCTCTCGTATCGCCTCCGGAGTGGGGTCGCGCACCCCGCGTTTCCGTGCGCCGCGTCGCTTCTGCGTCGCCTGAGCCTCAGACGATGCACAAACGATGCGTATTGCCCCGAACGCGTCGTTCTCTCCAGAGTGACCGCGTGGCCAGCGCTGTTCCGAAGTCGCGGCCGCTTCCGCTCGTACAGTGATCAAGTGAGCGAGTCGATGCACGAGGTCGAGTTCGGGAACGAGAACACATACGCCTCGTCCGGGGCCCCGGTCGCCGTCGGCCTCTCCACCGGCGCCGTGGCCCGCAGGCTCGGCGTCTCACCGACCACGCTGCGTTCCTGGGACCGGCGCTACGGCCTCGGGCCCGCCGCGCGCCAGGACGGCCGGCACCGCCGCTGGACCCCCGGTGACGTGGCGACACTCGAAGAGATGTGCCGCCTGACCGCCGCCGGGGTGCCGCCCGCCGAGGCCGCCCGCGCGGTCCGCGACCGGTCCGTGGCGCCCGCCCCGCCCCTGGGACAGGCCCCGACCCCGACTCCGGCCCCCGCCCTCCGGCGACCGGGACGCGAGGGCGCGCCGCCGCTCGGCGACGTCCGGGTGGAGTGCCGGGGGCTGTCCCGCGCCGCCGTACGCCTGGACGCGCCCGTCATGGAGAAACTGCTCAGCTCGTTCGTCGAGGAGTACGGACTGGTCCGTGCCTGGGAGAACGTGATGATGCCGACCCTGCGCGCGGTGGGCCGCAGGTGGGCGTCCGCCGGTGACAAGTACGTCGAGGTCGAACATCTGCTGTCATGGCACATCTCGTCGGCCGTGCGCCGCGTACCGGCCGGCCCACCCCTGCGGACCGACGCCGGGCCGGTGATGCTGGCCTGCGTACCGGGCGAGCAGCACACCCTCCCCATCGAGGCACTGACCGCCGCTCTGTCGGAACTCGGCCTGCCCACAAGGATGTTCGGCGCCGCCGTACCGGTGACGGCGCTCGACGATGCCGCCCGGCGCATCGGCCCCCGCGCCGTGGTGCTCTGGTCCCAGTCCCGCTCGACCGCGAGCCGCCCGCTGGCACAGCACATCGCCGCCGCCAGCTGGGGCGTGAAGGGGGCGCGGCGCAGCCCCGAGGTCGTGCTCGCCGGGCCGGGGTGGGCCGGGCTCCCGCTGCCGGGACTGGCGCGTGTCCACGGACTGCGCGAAGCGGTCGTCGGGCTGGCAGGGCTCTACGGCGCCGAACCGGCCGCGCTCATGGTTCGGGGCCCGGACGCCGAAGAGAAGGAGAAGCGGGGAGGGCGGCGGACAGGATCCTCCCCGTACGCACCGCCCGCACTGTCCGCACCGGACACCTGAGCACCCGAGGGGTGACAGGTGGAACCGACAACCGCACGGCGCCCCGGCCGCGCGGCCCCGACACGAAGGAGGGTCCTCCCATGTCCGCATCCCGTGGCGCCCCCGAGATCCTGGTGGTCGGAGCGGGCCTCTCCGGTCTGGCCTGTGCGCACGATCTGCTCGCGGCCGGTCTGAACGTCGCCGTACTGGAGGCGTCGGACGGCGTCGGCGGGCGCATGCGTTCCGACCGGGTCGACGGTCATGTGATCGACCGGGGCTTCCAGGTCTTCAACACCTCCTACCCGCAGGTGAAACGCCGTCTGGCACTGCGCGATCTGCGTCTGCGCCCCTTCACACCGGGCGTCCTCGTCCACACCGACCGCGGCCGGTTCCACTTGGCCGACCCCACCCGAGCGCCCCGCACAATCCGGAGCCTGCTCGGCGCCGGGCCGGCCGGCCCGCGTGATCTGCTCGCGCTCGGCGTGCTCTCCGGCCGCGACATGCTCGGGCCCGTGGGCCGGTTGAAGCGCGCCGATGACCACACCACGCGGACCGCCCTCGCGGCGGCCGGGATCTCCGAGGAGTTCACCGAACTGTTCTTCCGGCCGTTCCTGTCCGGCGTGTTCCTCGAAGAGGACCTGGAGACCTCCGGCCGCGTCTTCCATCTGGTGTGGCGCAGCATGCTGCGTGGCACGCTCTGCCTGCCGTCGGACGGAATCGGTGAGGTGCCGCGGCAGTTGGCCGACACGCTGCCGGCGGGCACCGTACGGTTCGGCTCCCCGGTCGACCGGCTCACCGACGACGGTGTCCTGCTGGCCGACGGCACCGAGAGGGCGGCGGACACCGTGGTCGTCGCGACCGGGCCGGGGCCCGCCGTACGTCTGCTGCCGGACCTCGACATGCCGCCCTACCGCGTGGTGACCACCTACTTCCACGCCGCGCCGAAATCGCCCCTGGCCGGGCCGACACTGCTCACCGACACGCGTCTGCGCTTCCTCAACAGCTGTGTCCTGAGCGAGGTGGCGCCCGGCTACGCGCCGGCCGGCTCCTCGCTCGTCGCGACCTCGGTCCTCGGCGAGGACACGGAGGGCGGGGAGAGCGCCCTGCGCGACGCGCTCTCGGAGGCGTACGGGACGGACACCGCGGGCTGGGGCCTGCTGACGGTACGCACCGTCCACGAGGCGCTGCCCGCGATGCCTCCTCCCCAGCCGCTCACCCGGACCTCCCGCGCCGGGGCGGGCCGCTATGTGTGCGGGGACCACCGGACGACCGGCTCGGTCCAGGGCGCGCTGGCCTCCGGGGCCAGGGCGGCCCGCGAGATCCTGCGAGACCTGGGCCGGTAGGCACCTGTCAGCTGTCGCGGAAGAGGCGGGCCGGCGCGGTGGCCGGCCGCTGACCGACCGCTTCCGCTCTGGGCCCGTTACCGGGTCCTGAGGCCCTGTGTCCGGGCTCGGCCCCCTCCTTGGTCTCCATTCCGCTCGGGGGAACGGGTGACGGTCTGAGCGAGGAGTCCGAATGAGCGACGCGGAGCGCCTGCGCGGGTCGCGTTGTCGGCGCTGTGAGCGAGAACTGATTCCGGTTCAGGTGCGTCCCACTGGTTACGTACGGGGATGGAGGAGCGAAGTGCGGGGTTCGGCAGATGAGTTCGGGGTGTACGGCAGATCCGGACGGTGGCGTCACGGCGCTGCCGGTCTCGCCGTCGGAGTACTGCTGACGGGGTGTTCCGGGGGCGGCGGCACCGACACCGAGGACGCGGTGGACCGGGCGAAAGCCGGTACGACCGCTTCCGGTGCCACCGACGCCGGTTCGGAGGGGAAAGGCGGGGATCCGACACCGGGTCCGTCGGTCTCCGGCGGACCGGACTTCACACCCGACGAGAGCCGCATACCCCGGACCCGCGGCGAGGCCCTGCGACTGGCGCGCGCCGTCGCCGCCGAGCCCGGCCGGTACGGGCCCGGCTACGTGAAGCGGAGCCCGTACGAGAGCGATCCCGGCTCGCTCGCCGTGCTCGACGAGGACTGCGTCTGGCAGCGCGAACCGCTCCCACCCTCCGTACTGACCAGCTTCACCCGCTACAGCGAACTTCCCGCGAAGGGCGGCAAGGGCCCGATCCGGATAGCCGCCACCGTCGTCGTGCACCGCGAAGTGGACGACGCGGAGTGGGAGATGGCGCGCACGTTGGAAGAGGCGCTGCGCTGTCCCGAGCAGCAGCTCAGCGGCAGCGAGCGGATCACCGGACTGCTGTCGGCGGGTCTGCCGTTCGGCGCGGGCAACTTCTCCAGCGACGACGCGGTATCCGAGCACGGCGAGTACCACAGCGATGAACTCGGCGGCCCCCACTACTACATATGGGGCCAGAGCCGCCTGGACCAGGTCACTGTCTCGGTGGTCGGCAAGGGCTCCGAGGGCCGGACCGAGGAAGAGATCGACACGGCCGTCACCCAGGGCACGGGCGACATGCTCGCCGAGGTCGAGAGCGAACTGGAGGCGTCGCAGTGAGCGAGCCGCTGCTGCCCGCCGACCCCGCGTCGATCGGCGGCCACCGGCTGCTGGCCCGTCTCGGCGCCGGCGGCATGGGCGTGGTCTATCTGGGCCGTACGGGGTCCGGGGCGCTGGTCGCCGTCAAGGTCATCCAGGCCGAGTACGCGGACGACCCCGCCTTCCGTGCCCGCTTCCGCCGCGAGGTCGACCTGGCCCGCAGGGTGTCCAGCCCCTGGGCGGTGCCCGTCACCGGCGCGGAACCGGAAGCCGAGGAGCCCTGGCTGGCCACCGCTTTCGTCCCCGGCCCGTCGCTCGGTGAGGCGGTCGCCCGGCACGGTGCGCTGCCGGTTCGCAGCGTCCGTGCACTGGCCCGGATGCTCGCGGGGGCACTGAGTGCCGTGCACGACGCCGGTCTGGTGCACCGGGACGTCAAGCCGGGCAACGTCCTGCTGGCGGTGGACGGACCGAGGCTGATCGACTTCGGGATCGCCCGCGCGACGGACGAGACCGCGCTCACCTCACCCGACATGGTGGTCGGCACGCCCGGCTTCCTCTCACCCGAGCAGGCCGAGGCGCGGGGCGCCGGGGTGGGGCCGGCGAGCGACGTGTTCTCCCTCGGGTGTCTGCTGGCGTACGCGCTGACCGGGCGGCCCCCCTTCGGCGGCGGTACGGCGGACGCGCTGCTCTACCGCACGGTGCACGACGAGCCGGACCTCGACGGCTCGTGGGGCGGACAGGACCCGGAGCTGCGTCAACTGCTGCTCTCCTGCCTCGCGAAGGACCCGGCCGCCCGGCCCACGGCCGAGCGGATCGGCGCGGATCTGGCCGAGGACGCCGTGCCGGGGCCGCACGGCGGCAGTGCGGCCGACTGGCTGCCGGAGGACGTCGTACGAGGCATCGCCGAGCGCGCGGCCGAGATGCTGGCGCTGCCGGACATCGAGCCGACGGCGGCGGGGGTGCAGGCTCCCGAGCCGGGAGCCGCGAGCGGCGGTGGCGGCGGCGGTGGAATCGACGGGACCGGGGGCGACGACGGTCAACACCTCTCTCGCCGAAGGCTGTTCGTCATGTCCGGCGGCGCGCTGCTCGCCGCCACGGCCGGTGTCGGAGCCTGGGCCGTACTGCGGGACGACGACTCCCGTGGCGACGAGAACACCGGCCCGCGCTGGGCCATCGGCGTCCAGGCAGACCTCTCCGGCACGGGCAGGGCGGCGGGCCGGGCGCAGGAGCAGGGCGCGCGGCTGGCGATCGAGCAGTACAACGCCCGTGAACCGGGCAAGGACAGACCCTTCGAACTCACGCTGAGGGCCGCCGATGACGGCGGCTCCGCGCAACGGGCCCCGGGCGCCGCCAAGAAGCTGATCCGGGACCCCGACGTCCTCGCCGTGATCGGCCCGACGAGCGACGTGACGACCGAAGCGGTCATGGGCGCGTACGACGAGGCGCTGCTGCCGATGCTGACCGTCTCGGCCGGCGGCATGATGATGACCTCACGGCAGCCCCGGTCCCTCGTGCACTGCCGCCCCGGCGACGCCGCGCTCTCCGTTCCCATCGCCGTCCATCTCGCCCAACAGGCCGCGAAGGACAAGGAGATGGGCCGGCCGGGACTGCTCCAGGACCGTACGGCGCAGACGTACGCCTGGGAGTCCGCCACCATCACCTCGCTCCTGCTGCGCGAGTCCGGCATACCGGCCTACCCCCGGGTGATCCCGGCCGGCGTCAAGGACATGAAGCCCGTCGTCACCGACATCCTGAAGGCCGGTACGGGCTCCTTCGTCTACGCCGGCTACGCGCCGGGGGCGGCGAAGGTGGCGCGTGAGCTGGCGGCGGCCGGGTTCGACGGGCCCCGGCTCGCCTCGCAGGCCGTGCTCGACCCGGAGTTCCTGGAACTGGCGGGGGACGCGGCCGAAGGGTGGCTGCTGACCTCGTCCTTCGTCTCCGCGGCCGACACCCCGAAGGCGGCGGACTTCAGCGCCGCCTTCCGCGAGCGTTTCGGCAGCGCGCCGCCGTACTTCGCGGCCGAGGCGTACGACACGGTCAACCTGGTCATCCGGGAACTGGTCAAGGGCGCGAAGCCGGAAGCTCCGGTGCAGGGCTCTCCCGCTCCCTCTCTCACGGGACGACGGCCCCCGAAGCGGGCGGAGCTGGTGGGCCTGCTGCGCAAGACCACCTACCAGGGGATAACGAAGCGGTTCGCGTTCGACGCGGAGCGGGGCAGCTTCTCCGGCGAGGGCGTGTTCCTCCACGAGGTCAGGGACGGCGGTTTCCGCTTCCTCGGGCCCGCACCCACCGGCGCGTAACGGGTGGCCGGGATCCAGCCCCTCAAGGCGGCCGACCCGCTCGCCGTCGGCGGCCACCGGCTGCTCGGGCGGCTCGGTGCGGGCGGGATGGGCGTGGTGTATCTGGCCCGTTCGCCGGGCGGCGCGCTGGTCGCGCTGAAGGTCATCCGCGCCGAGCACGCGGCCGACCACGGCTTCCGCGTCCGCTTCCGCCGCGAGGCGGAGGCGGCGGGGCGGCTCACCGGACGCTGGGTCGTGCCGGTCACGGCCGCGGCGGCGGAGGAGCGCGAACCCTGGCTGGCGACCGCCTTCGTCCCCGGACCCTCGCTGGCGGAGGCCGCCGCACTGTACGGTCCGCTGCCGCCGGAGGCCGTACGCACGCTCGGCGCCCGGCTGGCCGAGGCGCTCACCGAGGTGCACGGGGCGGGGCTGGTGCACCGCGACGTCAAGCCGGGGAACGTGCTCCTGGCCCTGGACGGCCCCCGGCTGATCGACTTCGGCATCGCGCGCTCCACCGGCGCCACCGCGCTGACCGAGAGCGACGTGGTGATCGGCTCGCCCGGCTATCTCTCGCCGGAGCAGGCGCAGGCGCGCGCCGGTGAACTCGGGCCGCCGAGCGACGTGTTCTCGCTCGGGTGCGTGTTGGTGTACGCGACGACGGGGCGGCGGCCCTTCGGTACCGGCTCGGCGGCGGCCGTCCTGTTCCGTACCGTCCACGAGGAGCCGGACCTCGACGGCGTACCGCCGGAACTTCTCGGCCTGCTGACGCGCTGTCTGGCCAAGGACCCGCGGAACAGACCGGGGGCGGCGGAGGTACGCGAGGCGCTGGGCGGTGACGGCGGTGAGCCGGGGGGCTGGCTGCCGGGCACGCTGACCCGGCTGGTGGCGGAGCGGTCGGCGGCGGTGCTGACGCTGCCGGACCCACCCCCGGACCAGGGCACCGAACGTACGACTGTCGCCGACTCCCTCTCCGACGCTGTCCCTGTCGCGGACGCGGCCACGGTCACCGCTGCCCCGACGTGGCCACCGGCTTCCGGGCCGTCGCGGCGACGTGTGCTGGCGCTCGCCTCCGCCGCCGGGGTCGTCGCGATCGGCGGCGGACTGGCGGCATGGGCGGCCTCCCGCCCGACCGGCGGCGGCCCAGGCACGGGCGGGACCCTGCCGCGCTACGCCGTCGGTCTGCACGCCGACCTCTCGGGCCGGGACAAGGCGGCGGGCCGCGCGCAGGAACGTGGCGTGCGGCTGGCCGTCGCCGACCACAACGCCCGCGACGACCGCACCTTCGATCTGACGCTGCGCGTGCGCGACGACCGAGGAGACGCGAAGCGGGCCGAGACAGTGGCGGGGGCGTTCGCCGCGGACCCCGAGGTGTACGCGGTGATCGGCCCGACCGGGGTTGCGGGGGTCGAGCCGGTCGCTGCCAGGCACGAGAAGGCGCTGTTGCCGCTGGTGAGCGTTTCCAGCGAGAGCGACGCGGTCACGACAGCCGACACCAGGTCGTTCTTCCAGCTCAGACCGGACGGCAACAGCATGAGCGCCGGCTTCGTCGACTTCCTCGTCCGGGCACGGGGCGCTCGCAGGACGGTCCTCGTCGACGACCGTGCGTCGGGCCGCGCGAGCGAGCAGCTGATGGTGGACCTCGCCGGAGTCCTGCCCGAGGACGACGACGCGACGACGACCCGCACCGTGCCCGCCGACAGCGACGACTTCGGCCCGGTGGCCGCGGCGTCCATGTCGGCGGACGCGGTGGTGTACTGCGGCACGTCCCCGAGCCGGGCCGCCCGCTGCGCCCGCGCACTGTCGGAGTCCGGCTTCCGTGGCACCCGTATGGCGCGCGAGCCGGTGCTCCAGGCGCCGTTCGTGGCCGAGGCGGGGCCCGCGGCGGACGGCTGGGCCGTCGTGACGACATACGTCGACCCCGGGGAACTGGCCCCGGCGACAGGCTTCGTGACGGCGTATCGCAAGCGCTACGGGCCGCGCACCGGCGAGATGTTCGGAGTGGAGCCGTACGCGGTGGAGGCCTGGGATGCGCTGAACTTCATCGCACAGGGGATGCGGGAGCTGCTGGCCGGCACCGGTGTCGAGCGTGGCGCGATGGTGAGCAGACTCCGGTCCCTCACCTACGAGGGCCTCGCCAGGACCATCGCCTTCGACGACTCGACGAACGCCTTCGTCTTCACCAACGGTCTCTTCGTCCACGAAGTACGGAAGGGCGCCCCACACTTCCTGGGCCGCTACGGCGAGGCGAAGTAACCGGTTGCCCCACGGGCCGCGCCGGGGCGGGTGAGGTGCTGTTCGCCGTCGGAAGCGACGCCGACGTCGAGGCCGCCGGCGTCGCCTTCGGGGAAGCCGTACGCCGCGGCGCCCCTCTGCGCTTCGTGTGCGCCGCGCACCACCGGCCCTCCGCGGCTGCCGGGCCGTACTCCACGGCTCCTGCCGCCGCGGTGGAGTACCCGTCAGACGCTGTACTCCACGAGCGGGCCGAGGGGCCCGCTAGTCTGAGTTCCGGTCCAGGCGGTGGAGGAGTAGCGGTGGCTGAGCGGGACCCGTTCTCACAGATGCCGAAGATGCGGCTCGATGAGCTCCTGGACGAGCTGCAGGTCCGCATCGATGCCGCCCGAGGGACCAGGGACCGGGTCCACAGTCTGCTGGAGGCGGTCGTCTCGGTGGGCCGTGAGCTCGATCTCGCCCAGGTGCTGCGCCGGATTGTCGAGGCTGCCGCGGTTCTGGTCGATGCCCGCTACGCGGCTCTCGGGGTGATCGGGCCGGACGGCCGGCGGCTGTCGCAGTTCCTGACGGTCGGCCTCACGGACGAGTCGATCGAGTCGATCGGTCCGCTGCCCGCGGGCCACGGTCTGCTCGGTGAGCTGATACGCAATCCCGAACCGCTGCGGCTCACGGATCTGGCCGGGCACCCCGCCTCGTACGGTTTCCCGGCCCACCACCCGCCGATGCGTACCTTCCTGGGAGTGCCGATCCGTGTGCGGGACCAGGTCTTCGGCAATCTGTACCTGACGGACAAGAGGGGCGGGCAGGACTTCGACACCGAGGACGAAGGGGTCATTGCCACCCTGTCGGTGGCGGCGGGTGTGGCCATCGACAACGCCCGCCTGTACGAGGGGGTCAGGCGCCAGCAGAGGTGGCAGCGGGCGAACACGGAGATCACCAACAGTCTGTTCTCGGGCAGCCCGCGGGCGAAGGTGCTCGGTCTCATCGCCGGCCGGGCGGGAGACCTCACCGGTGCCGAGGTCGCCGACCTCTTTCTTCCCGTCCCCGGAACCGACAGCCTCGTCGTGGAACTTGCCGCCGGAGGCCGGGAGGAGGAGCGGCGGGGTCATGTTGTCCCGGTCGACGGCACCCTGCCCGGCGCCGCGTACCGCCGAGGTCTCCCTGTCTCGACGGCATGTCCGGCGGACGACGACCGCTTCACCGGGAAAACCGGCGATCTCACCGGGCTGGGGCCCGCCGTCGCCGTTCCCCTGGGCACCGCGGAGCATCGTCTCGGGGTGCTGCTGCTGGTGAGACCGGCGGGGGAGCCGGTCTTCACGGACAGTGAGATCGATCCGCTGCTCGTTTTCGCCGGACAGGCCGCCGTCGCCCTGGAGCTGGCCGAACGGCGCCGTGACACCGAGCAGTTGGCGCTGCTGGAGGACCGCGACCGTATCGCACGTGATCTGCACGATCTGGCCATCCAGCGGCTCTTCGCCACGGGGATGACCCTGCAGAGCGCCGCCCGGCTGGTGGATCACGCCGGGGCCGCCGAGCGGCTGAACCGGGCCGTCGGCGACCTGGACGAGACGATCAAAATCATCCGCAGTACGATCTTCGGCCTGCGCGTCAGGGACGAGGAGGCCGGGCGCAGCCTGCGGGCCCGGGCCGCGCGCACGGCCGGTGAAGCGGCATCGGTCCTTGGATATCCGCCCCGTCTGAGCATGGAAGGTCTCCTCGACACCGACGTGCCGCCGCCGGTCGCCGACCACGTCCACGCCGCGCTGGGCGAGCTGTTGAGCAACGCCGCACGCCACGCACACGCCACGCGGGTCGGGATAGACCTGCGGGCCACCACCGACGAGGTCGTCCTCACCGTCACCGACAACGGCCGCGGCATGGGGAGCGAGGAACGACGCAGCGGTCTGCGGAATCTGTCCGAGCGAGCCCTGGGCGCCGGAGGAGCCTTCACGATCGAGACGCCGGACGCCGGCGGCAGCCGGTTCGTCTGGCGCGCCCCCCTGCTCCAGCGGGAACGCCACTGACCACCGGCCCCCGCTGCGGCCGGTGTCCGAGTTCAGCCGGCCGTCGGGGGGCCTGCCGCAGGCGTGAGCCGGAACCCGGTGACCAGCTCGGGCCGGATGCGCAGCACATCGGTCATCGCCCGGTCCACCCATGGACGGAGAAGATCCCGGTAGCGGCCGAGGTCGGCGGGGTCCTCCACGGGGCGCGCGTATCCCGTGACGACCACGCTCCAGCCGACGTGCAGGTCAAGGTCGATGGCATCCGCCTCGTACGCCACGACGGCCCCGGGACTGCCGCGCGGAGCGGTCAGGGACGCGAGCGCGGAACCGTCGCCCAGCCGGACGATGATGTCCTCCCCGTCCAGCAGATGGTTCAGCGGACGGATCGCCGGCAGAGCCTGTTGGGTGAACACCAGGCGGCCGAGAGGGACGGAGCGCAGGAGATTCAGTGCGTCACCACGGTCCAGCGCTTCCATGAGCCGGGGCACCCGCGTGTCCCCGGCGCCCGGCGACGGCCCCGCGATCCGCTCGCTCATCATCCACAACCTTTGCTCTTGCCCTGCCCTGTCCGGGCACGCACGCGCCCGCCGGACAACCAGCGTCCCCTCGGCACCGTGCCGGTGCCAGGGCCGAACGGTCCACGCCAGGCTGCTGTTTCGCATCCCGTGGTGAGGTACGCGGGTGCCGGCGGGCTGCCGGACGGTACGCGACGGCGGCCCCGCACGCCGCGATCGCAGGGAGCGCCCGGCCGGCCGTGGATTTCGGCACCCTCTGCGGCGAGGATGCACGGGAAGGGCGATGATGACGGAGCCCGGAGGGCCGAGGGGGAGTGGCGATGACGGACAGTGAGAGCGACACAGGATCGACAGTGCCGGTGAGCGTTTTCCTGCTGGACGACCATGAAGTGGTTCGCCGGGGTGTACGCGATCTCCTCGACGCCGAACCCGATCTGACGGTCGTGGGGGAAGCGTCGACGGCCGAGCAGGCCCTGGTCCGTATCCCCGCGCTGCGCCCGCGGGTGGCCGTGCTCGACGTACGGCTGGGTGACGGCGACGGGGTGGCGGTGTGCAGGGAACTGCGGTCACGCATGCCGGAGCTGGCCTGTCTGATGCTCACCTCGTTCGACGACGAGGAAGCGCTGCTCGACGCGATCATGGCCGGGGCGTCGGGCTACGTCCTGAAGCAGATCACCGGCACCGACCTGATCACCGCGGTCCGTACCGTCGCCTCGGGGCAGTCCATGCTCGACCCCGGCACCACCTCACGCGTCATGGCACGGCTGCGCGGTGGGACGGAATCCGAGCGGCAGCCGCACGGGCTGGCGGACCTGACCGAGCGCGAGCGGGAAATCCTCACGCTCGTGGGAGAGGGGCTGACGAACCGGGAGATCGGCAAACGCCTCTACCTGGCGGAGAAGACGGTGAAGAACAACATCTCGCGGCTGCTCGCCAAACTGGGCGTCGAACGCCGGGTCCAGGCCGCCGTCCTCGCCACCGAGGCGAAGGCCGCGCGCGACCAGCACCGGTAGCGGGACCAACGCCGCCCGGTTCCGTGTCGTTCTCCGGCGTCCCGGACACGGTGCGTCGCGGTGCCCGGCCGGACCGCCGAGGCGACTGCCGGTCCCCGGCATCTCAACGGCCTGGAGGGTGAGGGCCGTTCGGCCCTCCGATGAGGGCCGCTCGCCGCTGTGAGCCGCCCCTGGACGGCGGGATATTGAGTGTGCAAGCAGCAGGCACACCGTATCCACCGTCCCGAAGGGGTCAACACCATGGCAGTTCACGAGGGTTCGCACCGGCCCGTGACCTCACGGCCCGGACACACGCGGCCGGCCCCGGGCACCGCGGACGCCGCCCGGACCGAAACCGGTGTCCTCCTCGCGAGGACCTTGGCCGTCGTGCGGCTGGTCCTCGGCGGGGTCTTCCTCTGGGCGTTCGGTGACAAGGCGTTCGGCTGGGGATACGCGACTCCCGGCGGCGCGGCCTGGACCGACGGAGGCTCACCGACCAAGGGATTCCTGAGCGGCGTCTCCGCAGGCCCGTTCGAGTCCACCTTCCACACATGGGCAGGCCAGGGCTGGGTGGACTGGCTGTTCATGCTCGGCCTCCTCTCGATCGGCGTGGCCCTGGTCGCGGGGTTCGCACTGCGGTTCGCCGCGGCGGCGGGCACGCTGATGATGAGCCTGATGTGGCTCGCGGAGTGGCCGCCCGCCAGACACCTGTCCGACGGTGCGCCCAGCATGTCGAGCAACCCCCTGCTCGACTACCACATCGTGTACGCCGTGGTCCTGATCGTGCTCGCCGTCGCCTACGCCGGCCGGACCTGGGGGCTGAGCGCGCTGTGGGAACGGCTCCCGGTCGTCAACCGCAACCGCTGGTTCCACTGATGAGCCGCCGGTCCGGGACACGGTCGCCGTGTCCCGGACCGGTATCACGTCACCGCGAACCACGGAGCGCTGTCCGGTCGCCTCGGCAGGAACCTCTCTGCCGGGGCGACCGCCGCGTCCGGGCCAATGTCGCCCTCCCGTCCCGTGGCGGCCGGCACTTGTATACGTCGCGCAGGTGCGGCCGGGTCCTGGGGCCGACTTGGCCGTCGACGTCCAGGACCTTCCTGCCGCGGAGTTCGCCGATCCCGGCTCGGTACCTCTTCGCGGTCGCCCGGGAGTCAGGTCACCGCCCGGAGCGCGCTCAGGCGTGAACGATCTTGGGGAAGGCCTTGTCCGTCTCGACGTAGTACTTGCGGACCAGCGGGCCGAATGCGTCCTGCGCGTCGCCGAGGATCATGGCCTTGACGACCTGGACGCTCTTCGCGTCATCGAACCTCTGCGCCCTCGCCTCGGTGCCACCGAGGACCAACGGTTTCCACTTCGCCCGGGACTCCGCCGTGGCGCTGACGTCCGGGTCGAAGCCCAGATAGTAGCGGCGACCGGCGGGCTCCTGCCCGACGGCCAAGAAGACGATCACATGAAAACCGGTGTTGAGCTGGTTGTTGAACTTGCTCTCGCCCCCGCCCACGTGTCCGGTCGAACCCTTGATGATCACGGCACGGTCGCCCTTCACGGCTTCGTCGACAGCGGCCCATCTGCCTTCGATCTCCAACGGCACCGAGAGATCCGAGGATCCGTACGGTCCCCCTGCCCCAGGGCTCAACTGAGCGCCGACCCTTTGAGCGCGCACCTGGCAGTCGTTGTCCATCATTCCCAGGAACATGGAATCGGTCGGCATCTGCAACCAGAACTTGAGGCGATCGAGGACGGGGCCCGCCGTCGCATCCACCGCCTGCGATATTCGAGTTCTGATGTCCTGGATCGTCGGTGCGGTCAGGTCGGCGGTTTGAACGGACGCCTGCTCGATCATGAGAGATCCCCCCTATTTGACTCCCTTGTTCCACTATGGCGTACGGAACGTGCCTCCGGCAGAGCGGAGAGTGAAAGAGCGGGGCGGGCGCCCTCAGGGCGCCCGGTCGGCGTGCGGTGTTCCCGGGTCGGCTGCATCGGCAGCTCGGGTTCAGGCCCGCCGGCGGCGCACGATCAGGAGCGCGCCCGCGCCTTGTTGCCGACCTGCGCCTTGCCCGCGGGCCCCGGCGGTTGGGATCGTGGTCCCATCGGCGATACACACTCGCGCGGGGTTGTGCTCGCGGCTCGCAGGATGTTCTGGTCCGGGATACCGCTGTTCGGTCTCGGTCTGGCCGTCGCGTGGGTTGCGGACGGGAGGTTGGTGACGTGGGAGTGCGAATCGACGGGATGCCGGCGCACGACCAGCGCCGGCTGGGAAGCCATCCAGATCGGGGCCCTCACGACTCTCGTGCTCGGGGTCGCGCTCACGGCGGCCGGTTTCCTGATGATCACGCTCCGCCGGCCGCGTAGCGGGTCGTCCTGAACGGGTTGGTCCGCACAGTTCCTCACCTGACGTCGGCACCCAGAACCTGGTGGTGGTCCGGGTGCCGACGTTCGTACGTACCTCCGGCGGGCTCACGGCGAACCGTCCGCGCCGGTACGAAGGGCCGGGTCCGGCCCCTGCGACCGGTGCTCGCCGGGCGAGGTCGGATCAGGTGAGGACGGCGCCGTAGGCGGTGAGGATCTCGTTGATCGGCTGGACGAAGGATGTGCCGCCCGAGGTGCAGTTGCCGGAGCCGCCCGAGAGCACCCCGACGGCCAGCCCTGTCGTGCCGTCCCCGGTGAGGATGAACACCGGGGCGCCGCTGTCGCCCGGCTCGGAGCAGAGGGCGGTGCGGATGAGTCCGCTGACGATCACGTTCCCGCCGTAGTTGACGGTCACGTTGAGACCGGTGATGCCGCCGCTGTGGCAGCCGGTGGTGCTGCCGGCCAGCGAGACCGTCTGGCCGTTGGCGGGGTTCGCAGGGCCGGTGATGTCGATGATCGTGCCGTTGCAGTTGACCGTTCCGGGCCGGGGCACCGCGGGATTGGCGTATCGGACGATGCCGTAGTCGTTGCCCGGGAAGCTGCTTCCCGCGGTCGGGCCGACGGGCGTGGTGAACGATGAGTTCGTGTACCAGGTGGAGACGCTCTGGGTGCAGTGGCCCGCGGTCACGAAGTAGTCGCCGCCGCCGGCCCGTACGTTGAAGCCGGCGGTGCAGCGGGCGGCGTTGCCCCAGACCGGCTCGCCGCCCTGGAGATGAGGCCGGAAGATGCCGGCGGTGCGCTCGAAGGTCAAGGCGTTGGCCCGCGCGCCCGCGCTGTTGCGCAGCTCCGCCATGTCGGCGGCCGACACGCGCTCGTCCACCGTGACCACAACGGTGCCGGTCGCCGGGTCGACGCCCCAGGCCGTGCCGGCGATGTCGGCGTTCCGGACGGCGTCGCCCGCGGCTGCGAGCTCGGTGGCGCCGAACGTCCGCGGCTGGGCCTGCGCCGCCTGTGGGCCGACCGGCCCCAGTGCGGCCGACAGAGCGAGCACGGCCAGGGCGGTCGCGGGCCGCCGGCAGCGTTGAACGGTTCGTCTGAGGGGGTTGGTGCGCTCGGTGCTCACGTCTTCCTCCAGCGAGGAGTCGGGAACCGGGTGAGACGTACCGGGTAATAGCGGCATGTCCCTGACAAGTGGCATTCTCTCATCGCATCCGGCGTCACCAAGGCCGTCTTCAGGCCACCTGTCGACCGACCGACCCACCTGCCGCCGACCGCCGCTTCCCGGAGCTCACCCGGCGCGGCTCCCGCGTGGGGTGCTCCGCCAACCGCATCCTTCGACGTGGGCGCGGAGCGGTGCCGGACCCGACCGCGCCGGGAGGTGAAACGGCATGCCTGATCACGAGAGCGACGAGAGCGTTGCGGGGCGAGGGCGAACCGGCGCACATGATCGCGGGCGGGGTGACGAGACCCCGGAGGAGCGCGCCGACCGGCGCTGGGCCGATCTGCTCCAGGAGTTGAGGGTCGCCCAGACAGGGGTCCTGATCCTTTTCGGATTCCTGCTCACCGTCGTCTTCCAGCAGCGCTTCACCGACCTCTCGGACACCGACCGGCACATCTGCACCGTGACCGTGGTCCTGGGCGCTGCCACCGTCGGGGCCCTGGTGGGACCGGTGGCGCCGCATCGCCTTCTCGCGGGCCGACGGCTCAAGCCGGAGACGGTGATCCTGGCCTCCCGCCTGACCGTGCTCGGACTCCTCCTCCTGTGCACCATGGCATCGTCGCTGCTCCTGGTGCTGCGGCTGGCGGTCCAGGACCCCTGGGCCGCGGCGCTGGTCGGTGCGTTGGCCGCCTGGTTCCTGCTCTGCTGGTTCGTGGCCCCGCTCTGGGCGCGCCACCGGGGCAACCCCGCGGACGACGACTGAGTGCCGGCCCCGGGCTCTCGGTTTCGGGCTCCTCACCCGCCCCGCGGGCGGCTCACCTGGTGTTGTCGTGGCGGAGGTGGTCGGTGTGGCGCGTGATGGCGTCGACGCGGTCGGCCAGGTCGGGGTGGCTTGTTTCGAGGTGGGGCCGGGCCGCCGTGAGGGGGGCCACGAGGGCGGCCGGGTCGTTGTCGGCGAGGGCGGTGGCGAGGAGGGTCAGTCGTGCCCGGGCGTGCGGGGGGAGTCCGGTGAGGGCGGTGATCTGGCCGGCGAGCTGTCGCAGGTCGGAGGAGTTGTCGCGGGCCCAGTGGCTGACGCTGCGGTCGCCGGCCCGGCGGTCGCGGGTGGCCTGCACGCGTTGCTCTCCCGTAGCGCCCGGAGCACCGGGCCGTACGCGCAGATAGCGGCGTTCGGCCGCTTGGCGGCTCGCGACGCCGAGAGGGCCGGCGAGATCGGCCCAGCTGGCCCCGGCCTCCCGCGCGGCTTCGATCAGGCCGGGTTCCCAGGCGGCGAGACGTTCGCGTACCTCACGGAGCAGGAGCAGCGCGGCCAGCGCCTGTTCGCTGCTGGCGCCGGCGTTCTCCCCCGGTGGGCCTTCGGGGGTCTGTGCGGTCTGTACGGCTTCGTCGATCGCGTTCAGGGCCGCCGACGCGGCGAGGAACGTGGCCGGGGTGGGGGTGGACCGGGGGCGTGGGGAGGGCTGGTCTGCTGCGGGCACGGTCACTCCTTCGTCATGTCACCCTTTCGACGACATCGCAGTTGTCATCGTTTCGATGACATGTTACAACAGTGGCAGCCGCAGCGCATTGGCAGTTTCTGCCCGAACCAACTGGAGGTGTTCCGTGATGTTGATGCGCACCGAATCGTTCCGTGAACTCGACCGTCTCTCCCAGCAGTTCCTGGGCGCGACCGGTACCTGGTCCAGGCCGTCCGCGATGCCGATGGACGCCTACCGGGACGGCGACGTCTATGTGATCGCGCTGGACCTGCCCGGTGTCTCGCCCGAGGCGATCGACATCGACGTGGAGCGGAACATGCTGACCGTCAAGGCCGAGCGGCGGCCCGTCGCCAACTCCGACCAGGCACGCATGGACCTCTCCGAGCGGCCCCTGGGGGCCTTCTCCCGCAAGGTCGTGCTGGCCGACACGCTCGACACGGAACGCATCGAGGCGGACTACGACGCCGGTGTCCTCACCCTTCGGATCCCCGTCGCCGAACGTGCCAAGTCCCGCAAGATCACCGTCGGCGCGGGAGCACGGCACAAGGAGCTCCGCTCCTGACCACGCTCACCACCGTCTCCGCCACCAACTCACCGATGAAGAAAGGCATCCGCCCGATGCACCCCCAGGCAGAGGTACCGACGTCGGCACCGGCCATGACGTACGACCAGATGCTCGAACGAGTGCGGTACGACGGCGCGTACCCCACCAGGGAACGGGCCGAGCGGACAGTACGTGTCGTACTGGCGGCATTCGGCGGGCAGCTCAGTGCTGACGAGCGCGGCGAAGTGGCCGCGAGCCTGCCCGTCGAAGCGGCGCGCATCCTGATGGCCGAGCCGCCCGCCGCCGAACCGCTCACCGGCTGGGGCTTCGTCAAGGACCTGGCCACGCGTACCGGGGGCACACCCGCCACCGCCCGCTGGGACGTGGGCACGGTCCTGGCCCTGGTCGCCCACCTCGCGGGAGACGATCTCCGCGACCGCGTCCTCGCACGGCTCCCCTCCGGCTACGCCCTTCTGTTCGGCCGCGCCGAACTGCTCCAGGCAGCCTGAACACCTGTCGCGAACCCAGGGCGGTGTCCTGCCCCCGAGGCGGCCCAAGGTCCCGGAAGAAGTCCCAGAGATGCCGCCGCACCCCTCCCCGACCGGTAAAGTAGCAGGTCGGAAGGGGTGCGGCGGCATCCGCACATCAGATGTCCCGGAAGAGACCAGCGAACGCGGTGACCTGCTGCGATGAGTGGCTGACACCGCTGACCTGCGCGAATAGCCTTTCAGCTGTTTCAGGTTCGTGCCGGTTGATGGGGCCGAAAGTCCCAGAAAAGTCCCAGAGGCCCCCACTCCTGATGGACGCCCTCTCGGCTTTATTCAGGGTGGGGCAGCAGGCGCGCGTACCGTGGCGGTCGCCTTGATGGGGCGACCGCCACGGTACGCGCGCCTGTCCAGCTTCGGCCCAGGCCATGGCGTTGTGATGCTGATGCCCCCGGCGACCGCACCGCAGTTGCTGGCCGACCGGCTGAAGGCGACTGGGGGCGAGGCCCCGATCAGCAGCCCGTTCGGCTGGCTGACCCGTCGCGGCATGGTGCAGAGGCAGGCATGCTCGGACACCAGATGCGACGACGGGATCCGCTTGGACACCGGCAGCAAGTGCGTACAACTGCGGCAACGTGATCCACATCCGCCGCAGCAGCCGTGTCCGGATCACGGCAGAGGTCGACTGGGAGATGCCCGGCCTCGGTGACGACAAGCGCCGCCAGACCATCGAGAACCGCCTCCGTGAGCAGGCCGCCTGCGAGGCGGAGGACTTCGTGCGGCGCCGCGAGCAGGCCGCCGAGAAGCAGGCCCGCCGTATCGCGGCCCGCGCGGCCGCCCAGGAGCGGGCGGATGTCGAGCGCCAGGCCATGGCCGCTGCTGACGCGGTCCGGCAGGCCCGGCCGTGCGAGGACTGCGGGCAGTCGCAGGCGGCCGGGCTGTGCGAAGCGTGCGGATACCGGCGTGAGGCTGAGACCCTGACCGTAGAGGCCGGCCTGGTCACCGCGGCGCGGTCGGTCATATGGACGCGGCGGCCGGCCGGATCCTGGACCGCCTGGAGGAGCTAGGCATAGCCGAAGAGACACTCGTCGTCTTCACCACCGACCACGGCCTTGCACTCCCCCGGGCCAAGTGCTCGCTGTACGACCCGGGGCTAGAGGTGGCGTTCCTGGTGCGCTATCCGGACCGCGGCTGGTCCGGCGGTCGGGTGGAGGACGCGCTGCTGTCGAACATCGATGTGCTACCGACGCTCTCCGCCCTGCTCTCTCTGCCCGTGGACGACGCGGTCCAGGGCCGGAGCTTCCTGCCGCTGCTGGATGGCGCTCCGTACCAAGCCCGCACCGAGATCCACGGTGAGATGACATATCACGACTACTACGACCCGCGGCGCTGCGTGCGCACGGGGACGCATAAGCTCGTCGCCAACTTCAGCTCCGCCTATGCCTTCATGGACCCGAGCCAGTCCTGGCACCGCCGCTGTACCCCACTCGTGCAGCTCTCGGGCGCCCAGGTGTACCATCCCGCGCTGGAACTCTACGACCTGCGCACGGACCCGGACGAGCTGAGCGACCTCGCCGACGACCCGGACCAGGCCGAGACGGTGGCGGACCTGTCGGCGCGGCTGTACGCCTGGATGCGGGAGACGAAGGACCCGCTGCTGAACGGCGCGGTGACCTCGCCGCTGCACGGCAAGACCATCGGCAGACTGGCGTCATGACCGGGCCCCGACCCGACGCGCCCCCGAGACGCCCAACATCGTCCTGATCATGACGGACGACCAGGCCGTCCAGGGCACCGGCTGTTACGGCAGCTCGCAAACAAGACCCCGTCGGTGGACCGCGTCGCCGCCGACGGCGCTTCGGCTCACCACACTGGGCGGGTGACGACTCGACCAGCTTCTCCCACGACTCTCCGTGCTGTTCTCTTCGACTCAGGCGGCGTTCTGATGCGGCCGATCGGCGGCCGTTGGAACCCGCCAGCCGACTTCGAGCAGTCCGTCCTCGTTCACGCCCCGTCCATCACACCGCAGCAGTTCCCCGCGGCAATCGATGCGGGCGACGACTTCTTTGCCGCCTCGCCATCGACACCCGACTACGACGATTACCACCGGGTGGTGCTCCGTCATCTCGGTGTGGACGCGACCTCGCGGCTGCTGGCCGACTTGCGACGCGAGGTCCCGCCGTCAATGTTCCTGGAGACGTACCGGAGGTCGAAGAGACCCTGGAGGAGCTGAGCCGGCGGGGAGTGCGGTTGGCTGTGGCCATCGGACTCGGCTGTGCGGGACGTGCGGTGTGTCGCGGCTCGGCCGTCTCGGACGTGCCGTCCATCACCTCTCTGACGGAACTATTGGATCTCTTCTGACACCGCCGCCCAGGCAGCCGTTCACTTGATGCTGGGACCGCAGGACTCCGAAGTCGTTGCAGTACAGCACTGAAGTACAGCCACTGTGATGACCACAATCGGCCGTGCTGACCCTTAGCGTCCTCGTGACCAAGACGGATGACCTCACCGACCCGTCGGTAGTTCACATCGGGGGGCACCTGACATCTACGCTCGGCATCAACGACATCACACCGCAGCGCGCCGGTCGGCTGGTGATCGGCGCCGCTGAGGTGGGAAATTCCTGGGACCGCCGTCGGGTGGGTGCCAACTTGATAGTCGGGCCGGTCGCCGTACTGTCTGGCGGGTGGGTCCCGGGTGTTCGGCCCGTACCGGATACGCATCGCAGGAGGGCATATGACGACCGCAGAACCGCAGCCGAGGCCGGCCTGCTGTGCGCCGCAGCGGGAGACTTCGAGACTGGTGGAAGCTCCGGCCGCGGAGCCATCGCGGTCCGCTGCCCCTGGGCGGGAGCCCCTCCGCGGCTGGCGGGAGCTGCCCGGCGGTACGTTCCTGATGGGCTACGACCACGGACCGTACCCGGCGGATGGTGAGGGCCCGGTGCGTGAGGTGACGCTCGACGCGTTCACGATCAGCGCCGGGGCGGTCAGCAACGAGGAGTTCGCGGCCTTCGCCGAGGCGACCGGGTACGTCACTGGCGCCGAGCGGTACGGCTGGTCCTTCGTCTTCGAGGGTTTCCTCCCGAAGAGCTTCCCGCCCACGCGCTCCCCGATGGCCACCCCTTGGTGGCGTCAGGTGCACCGGGCCGACTGGCGCCACCCGGAAGGCCCCGGCTCCGGCCTGCGCGGCCGGTGGGACCACCCGGTTGTGCACGTCTCACATCACGACGCGCTCGCCTACTGCCGCTGGGCGGGCGCGAGGCTGCCGACCGAGGCGGAGTGGGAGTACGCCGCGCGGGGCGGGCTGGTCCGGCAGCCGTATCCGTGGGGCGCCGAGCGCGATCCCGGGGGCGAGTACCGGATGAACATCTTCCGGGGGCGCTTCCCCGGTCACAACACCGCGGCCGATGGCTACCGCGGCACCTGCCCGGTGGACGCCTTCGCGCCGAACGCGTACGGCCTGTACAACACCACGGGCAACGTATGGGAGTGGTGCGGCGACTGGTTCAACCCGCGCTTTCACCGTCAGGGCTCGCGGCAGAACCCGACGGGGCCGAAGTTCGGCGAGGCGCGGGTGCTCAAGGGCGGCTCCCACCTGTGCCACGAGTCGTACTGCCTGCGCTACCGCACGTCCGCCCGGATGGGCAACACCCCCGACAGCTCCAGCGGCAACACCGGCTTCCGCGTCGCCCTGACCCGCTGAGCGTCGCATCGCGCCCGGGACCGCGACCGCGACCGCGACCGCGAACAGGGACGTCAATGGTGGGCCATCAGGTTCTTCAGTTCAGGGGCCAGCCGGCGCGCCATCAGCTCGTGGCCTTCCGGACCGGGGTGGACGCCGTCGGTCAGAAGACCGGCGTCCGGTTGGCCGAGGATGTCCGGGCCGTCGATGAGATGGAGGTCGGTGTCCCCGTGCTCGCCCAACAGGGTCACGGCCTCGCCGACGGCGCGGCGGATCTGGGCCAGAGTCATGCCGCCCGGGCCCGTGGTGTTCTCCTTGGACGGGGAGACGATCGGGGAGATGACGGCGAGAGGCACGCCGGGGTGGCCGTCGCGGACGGAGCTGAGGAAGCCCAGCACGGCCGGCAGGAAGGAGCGCTCGGTGAACGTGCCCTGGCTGCGGACGTTGATGCCGAGGCAGGTCACGATGAGGTCGGCAGGCCGGTCGCGGACGAGGCGGGCAACCATCGGGTCGAGGTGGCACTCGCCGGCGTAGCCGAGGCAGGTCAGGTCGTACCCGAGGGCCCGGGCCGTGAGCGCGGGCCAGGTGCGGGTGGGTGAGGCCGCCTGCCTGCCATGGGTGATGGAACTGCCGTACACGACCAGCGCGGGCCGGCTGGGTGGCTCGGCTCGCCAGACCCGGGCGTGGGCATCGACGGACAGCCCGCGCAGGCGCGATTCGCCGAACTGCGGCAGCCACAGCTCAAGGGTTCTGTCGCCGGCCGGGAGTCCGTCGAAGCGGAAGGATCCCTCTGCCGTCAGCGTCCGGGTGCGGACGGGCTCGCCGTCCACGAGCAGGTCGACCGGGGAGAGTTCGTCCCCACCCACCGGGGAGAACCGGCCGGAGAAGTGTGTGCTGTCCGTGCCGAGCACGATCCGTATCCCCGCCGCCATCGCCGCGCGCCTGCGCAACATGTCCCCGGGGAAGAGGGAGATCCGGCTGTGGGGCAGGCGCCACGGGCGGGAGAAGCCGGACGTGTGCTCCACCTCGATCGCGCCGGCCCACAGCAGAGCAGGGTCGTCGGCACGGATCTCACGCCTCCGCTCATGCTTCACACGCGCACCGCCCGTCCACTCGACCGGCTCTCGTTCGGCACTTCCATGAAGCGGACCACCTCCAGCAGTTTTCCCGGCGGCATGGGTGCTCTGCCGGTGGCACATCGCCACGATCCCGGGCGGCAGCCCTCCGTGGAGTACGTCGCCACCAGCCCTGACCTCCAGGACCGGGACGTGGTACCGCGACATGCGGCACCCGCAACCGGGCTCCGGGCGCGGACGCACCGGATCGTTGCAGTGCGGCCCTCCGGCCACACGGTGCTGACCTCCTCGCCGCATGACCGCTCGGCCCCGGCAACTTCCGTGCCGCGCCCGGCTTTCGTGGCGGCCTCGCCGTATCCCGCCACGTAGCGCTTGGCTGAGGCACAGAGGCACAGAGGCACAGAGGCGCGGGGCGTGCCGTGCCGTGCCGCTCGGCGAGGTTGATCGTGGCCCTCGCATCCCGCGTTGTCAATGTCCGTCTTCGGCAAGGACGAGAAACGGGATCTGCGACGCGGAGGTCGCCGAGGCCGAGCACACCGTGTTCAACGGCAAGGCCCGGAACTGCCGTACGAGCGCCTGTCTCCTGGTCCGCCGAGTCGCACGTTCTTCGGTGGCCGGTGTCCCGGAGAGACAGGCGGGTTGTTCGCCGCCCGGCGTTTCCACGCGCGGTATTTCAGCGACCTGCCCCGGGCCGCGCCGGAGGCCGAAACCGATCGTTCTGAAAAGTTGGCGACGACCCGTTGACGGCCTTGGACATCTGTACGTAGCGTCCTTGCCATCCTCGCTTCATACGTATTAGGGATTCCGGCATGGCAGCACAACGACGGCGCCCCACCCAGGTGGACATCGCCCGTCGCCTCGGTATTTCCCAGGCGACCGTGTCCCTGGTGGTGAGCGGTGGCCCGGCGAGCTTCCAGGTAGCCCCGCACACACGCCAGGCCGTGCTGGAGGCTGCCGCCGACCTCGGTTACACGGTCAACGCCGCTGCGCGCAGTCTCAAGGGCGGCCGAAATCGCCTCCTTGGCCTGTATACGTTCGAGCCGGTCTTCCCGGTCGGCCAGCGCGACTTCTACTTTCCGTTCCTGCTCGGCGTCGAAGAGGCGACCGCCGAATACGGCTACGACCTCCTCCTGTTCAGTTCGGCCAGCTCGCGCGGCGACCGCAGCATCTACGCCGGTGGGGCCAACCGGCTCAAGGTCGCCGACGGATGTGTCCTTCTTGGGCGCCACATCGACCGCAACGAACTGGCCGAACTCGTCCGTGAGGACTTCCCGTTCGTCTTCATCGGACGACGTGAGGTCCCCGGCGAGGAGTTGTCGTACGTCGCCCCCGACAACGTCGGGGCTACCCGGGACACCGTACGATCCCTGGCCGGCCTCGGGCACCGGCGCCTGGCGTACCTGAAGATGGCTGACGACCAGGAACCCACGCGGGACCGCGCGGCGGGCTTCCGGCAGGGGATCGCCGACGCCGGGATCGGCGAAGACCAGGTCCTCGTCCACGCCATGGGCGAACCGGCGGCCGTCACCGGCGAATTGCTCCAGGAGTGGCTCGCCGGCGGGATCACCGCGCTGCTGGTCGAGCCGAGCGAGGACGATGCCGCGGTCGCGGCCGTCGAACGGGCCGCCGCCGAGGCGGGGATCCGCGTCCCGGAGGACTGCTCGGTCGTCCTCCTCGGCGACCCGCCCCTCAGCGAGAGCACGCGTGACTGGACCCGGTACACCCCGCCGCGGGAGCAGATGGCCCGCGAAGCCGTCCGGCTGCTCCTGGAGTTGCTGGACGACGAGGAGGGCCGACCGCGCCACCTTCTCCTCGGCTGCAGGCCGATCGCCGGAGAGACCGTCGCCGCACCGCGCGCGGGGCGCCCGTCATGACCCATGGGCACGCACCGCTGAAAGGGCTGCCGCAGTGATCCACTACCTTGTCAAGCGGCTGGCGATCGGCCTCCTTACGATCTGGGGCGTCGTCAGCGCGGTGTTCGTTGTGATCCGGTTGGCCCCGGGTGACCAGGCCACGGTCGCGCTGGGGCCGGGCGCGACGGCCCAGGAGATCGCGGATCTGCGCCATTCGCTGGGTCTCGACGAGTCGCTGCTGGTCCAGTACTTCTCGTACCTGGGCGACGTCGCGACGCTGGACTTCGGCGAGTCGTACCGCTATGGGCGACCGGCGATGGACGCGGTCCTCGAGCGGTTCCCGGCGACCATCGAGCTCACCCTTGCGGCCACGGTGATCGCGATCGTCGTCGGCCTCGTGCTCGGGATCATCTCCGGTCACCGGCCCGGCAGCGTGCTGGACCGTGCCGTATCGACGTTCGCGCTGGGGTTGCAGGCGCTGCCGCCGTTCTGGGTCGGCATCATGCTGATCCTGGTTCTCGCGCTCCAGGCCCAGGTGCTCCCCAGCGCGGGTGGCGGGAGCTTCGCCCACCTGGTGCTGCCCGCGATCACGCTGTCACTCCCGTTCACGGCGCTCGTCGCCCGGATGACGAGGAGCGGGGTCGCCGAGACCATGACCGAGGCGTTCGTGCAGACCGCCCGGTCGAAAGGGCTCACCGAGACCCAGGTCCTCCGCGGGCATGTCCTGAAGAACTCGCTCATCCCGGTGGTCACGGTCGTGGGCCTCCAGGTGGGGACGCTGCTCGGCGGCGCGGTGGTGATCGAGACGGTGTTCGCCTGGCCGGGGCTCGGATCCCTTCTGGTGAGTGCCGTCGGCAATCGCGATTACGCGGTGGTCCAGGGCGCGACGTTCCTCATCGCCATCTGCGTGATCGTCCTCAACCTGGCCGCCGACGTGGTCAACGCCAGGCTCGACCCCCGGATTCGTTTGGAGGCACGACGATGACCCAGTCCGTCCTGGTGGCCGGTCCGGCGCCGAGCCCGGCGAAGGCCGGCCCCCGCCGCCGTCCACTCGCCGCGCTGCCCTACGTGATCATCGGTATCTACGTGCTCGCCGCGGTGTTTGGGCCGCTCTTCATCGACTACGACCCGGTGGCGACGTCGGTGAAGGGCCGTTTGCTTCCGCCCGGCTCCGAGACCTCGTCCGGCACCGCGTGGCTCGGCACCGACGGTGTCGGCCGCGACGTCCTGGCCCAGGTCGTCTACGGTGCCCGCACCTCGTTCGTCATCGGGATCGCGGTGGTCCTGGTCTCCGGTGTCGTAGGCGTCGCGCTCGGGGCGATCGCGGGCTACATCGGCAGGCTCGCGGACATGGCCGTCTCGCGGATGATCGAAGTGCTGATGGCGTTCCCGGGCATCCTGCTGGCGATTGTCATCTCGGGCCTCCTCCAGCGCGGCACGCACGTCGTGATCATCGCGCTGTCGGTCGGCGGCTGGGTCGGATTCGCCCGGCTGTCGCGCAATATCACCATGTCCACGCGAGAGCGTGACTGGGTCGACGCCGCCCGCATCATGGGTGTGTCGAAGCCGGCGACGCTCGCGCGGCACATCGTGCCGTTCCTGGCCGGATCGGTCATCGCGCTCGCCACGATCGAGCTTGCCTCGGCCGTGCTGTCCGAAGCGGCACTCAGCTTCCTCGGTCTCGGGCTCCCACCCGACGTCGTGTCGTGGGGGCAGAGCATCGCCAACGGCCGGGACTATCTCGCAACCGCCTGGTGGATCACGGTCTTCCCGGGCCTCGCGCTCACCATTCTCATCATTTGCATCGGACTGGTCGGCGACAAGCTCACGCGGCGATACACCCGCAACCGGGGCTAGGCCGTGTTTCAGAAGTCCCGGCTGCCCCGCGACGCCCGGCACGCACGCTCTCCCCGTAGCCCCGAGGGGGCACGGGAGGTGCCCCGTGCGTTGTCGTCAGTCGCCCAAGTACGGCCGGTCCATCCGCAAGGCCGATCCTCCGCCTTGCGATCGCACGCACCAGACACGGTGAGCCCCGCCCTTCGGACGGACGGCGCTATTCGCCAGACCCGCCCAGTGCCCCTCCCGGCAAGTTTCGCCCCGTCGCGCCGCCCCGCGCGCTGTGGCCCGTACTCCACCTCCACCCATCGAAAGGAACCCGGCATGAGAATCGGCTCTCAGAGACCAACCGCGGCGATCGCCCTCTCCCTGGCCATGCTTACGGGCGCGGGCGCCTGCTCATGGTCGGATACGGCCGGCACGGCGGCGGGCGGCGGCCACCTGACTGTCGCCGGGCCGCTCCCGATCGAGAACCTCGACCCCCATGGCGCGGCGAGCATGGATGCCGGGACGCAGCTGGCGGCCAGGGCGATCTTCAGCCCGCTCCTCAGCGCCACCGGCCCCGGCAAGTTCGAGGGCGACCTGGCAACCAAGTGGGTGCCGAACAAGGACGCCACCGAGTGGACATTCACCCTGCGCTCGGGTGTCGAGTACACCGACGGCACTCCGGTGACCGCCAAGGAGGTCGTCGCCTCCTTCGAGCGCGTCCTCGCCGCGAAGGGACCGCTGGCCGGCAACTTCGGCGGGTACAGCGCCGCCGCGCCGGACAAGAAGACGGTGGTCTTCACCTCCAAGACGCCGGACGCCGCGTTCCCCGGGAAGATCTCGTCGTTCTTCGTCACCCCGAAGCAGGCCTCGGACAAGGGCTTTTTCCAGAAGCCTGTCGGCTCCGGACCCTTCGTGGTCAAGTCCTTCGAACCCGGCCAGGCGCTGAAGCTTGAGCCTAACTCCGGCTACTGGGACGGAAAGCCGGAGCTGAAGGAGCTGGAGTTCCAGTCGATCCCCGAGACGTCGGCCCGGATGACGGCGCTCAAGACCGGCGAGGTCGACGTGACCTGGAGCATGGCCGACGACCAGATCGCGCAGCTCAAGTCCGACACGAACATCACCGTCGACACTGTCCCGAGCCTGGGCGTCAACACGATGTGGATGAACAGTTCCACCCCGGCGCTCAAGGACGCCGCTGTCCGGCGGGCGCTGTGGCAGGCCGTCGACTTCGAGTCGATCATCGAGTCGTTGTACCCGGAAACCGGATCGCCCGCGGATTCGGTGATCAGTCCGGTGGTGCTCGGCTACGTGCCGCAGAAGCCGGTGAAGTACGACAAGGCCGCCGCGAAGGCGGCGCTGGACAAGGCCGGGTTCGACTACGACAAGAAGATCCGCTTCCAGTTCTCGCAGCCGAACTTCCGGCAGTTCGTCGAGGCGGTGGCATCGGACCTGGCGGAGATCGGCGTCAAGGTCGAGCCCCTGGAGAAGGAGCAGGCGGTATTCCTCGACGACCTGCTGGCGATGAAATGGGACCTGAACATTCAGCAGATCGGCTCTCAGGGCTTCGACGCGGCCACCAACCTGGGCCGCCTCTACCCGTGTGCGGCCAAGCGCACCGGCTACTGCAACCCGGAGCTGGACAAGCTCCTTGCCACAGCGGGGGCGAGCACCGACGCCGCCGAGCGGAAAGATCTCTACGCGAAGGCGACCGAGATCATCTGGACCGACGCGGTCGGCATGTACCCGATGTTCGTCGAGCAGCCGTACGCCTGGCGCAAGAGCGTCAAGGGCCTCAAGCTCGCTCCCGACGCGATGCCTACCTTCGCGCACGTGAAGGTCTCGGATGACTGATCCGCACCCGTCCACCGCGGCGGCATCCGTGGCAGCTGACGAACCCACCACTCCCGCGACACCACTGCTCCAGGTGGAAGAGCTGGAGGTCGCCCTCACCGGGGGCGCCAACACGGGCACAGTGATCGACTCGGTGTCCTTCTCGGTGGACGCCGGCCGTACGACCGGCCTGATCGGGGAGTCCGGCAGCGGCAAGACGATGAGCGCGATGTCGATCGTCGGGCTGCTGCCATCCGGGGCGAAGACCTCGGGCCGGATCGCGTGGCAGTCGGAGAACCTGCTCACCGCTCCGGCCCGCCGGCTCCGTCAGGTGCGCGGGCACGAGATCGGTGTGATCTTCCAGGATCCGCTCGCGGCCCTGAACCCGATCCAGACGATCGGGCGTCAGGTCGGCGAGATCCTGCGCCGCGGCGGCATGGGGCGCCAGGATGTCCGCGCGAAGGTGCTGCGGCTGCTCGACCGGGTCGGCATCCCGGATCCGGAACACCGGATCGACGTCCACCCGCACGAGATGTCCGGTGGCATGCGCCAGCGCGTGATGATCGCGATGGCGCTCGCCGGCGGGCCCCAGTTGATCATCGCCGATGAACCGACGACCGCCCTGGACGTCACCACCCAGGCGCGCATCCTCCAGCTGCTGTCCGATCTGCGCGAGAAGGAGGGCGTGGCCATGCTTCTGGTGAGCCATGATCTGCGGGTCATGGCCCACGTGGCGGACGACGTCGTCGTCATGTACGCCGGCCGGGTGGCCGAGCGCGGCCCGGCTCGCGAGGTCCTCGAGCATCCCCGTCACCCGTACACCCGGGCGCTGGCCAACAACGTGCCCGCGGTGAGCAGGAAGACGGCGATTGCCGAGCCCTTGCAGGGAGCGCCGGCGAACCCGTTCGAACGGCCCGCCGGGTGCGCGTTCCATCCCCGCTGTCCGATGGCGCGCGAGCGCTGCCGGACCGAGGTACCCGAGCTGCGCGAGGTCGATCCGGGCCGCTTCAGCGCCTGCCATTTCGCGTCGGAGGTGAGGCCATGAAGTCGCCGAGCACCATGGTGGAGATCCGCGATCTGCGGGTGGCGTTCCCCGGTCCCAAGCGGTCGTTGCGCAAACCCGGGACGATGGTCCAGGCCGTCGACGACCTCAGCCTGGACATCCACGCCAGGGAAATGCTGGCGCTGGTCGGCGAGTCCGGGTCGGGCAAGTCGACCGTCGCACGCTGCGTGCTCGGGCTGCTCCGCCCCCAGGAGGGCACGATCACCTACGAGGGCCGGGCGCTCGGGCCGATCGACAAGCGGCCGGCCGAGCTGCAACGCGCCATCCAGATGGTCTTCCAGGACCCCGGCTCCTCACTGAACCCGCGGATGACCGTGGGCTCGATCATCCGCGAAGCCTGGAAGGTCCACCCCGCGGTGGCTCCGGCCGGCGATCACCGGCAGGCGCTGCGGGAGGTGCTCGCCGACGTCGGACTCGACGAGGGTGTCACCGACCGGCGCCCCTCGGCGCTGTCCGGCGGCCAGCGCCAGCGGGTCAGCATCGCGCGAGCGCTGGCGCTGCGGCCGCGTCTGCTGGTGTGCGACGAGGCGGTGTCCGCGCTGGACGTGTCGGTCCAGTCGCAGATCCTGCGGCTCCTCGTCGACCTCCGGCGGACGCGGGAACTGACGGTCCTGTTCATCACCCACGACCTTGCGGTGGTGCGGCAGATCGCGGACCGGGTCGCGGTGATGAAGAAGGGCGAACTGGTCGAGTGCAGCTCGGCCGAGCAGTTGTTCACGGCGCCGTCCCACGCCTATACGAAGAGCCTCCTGGGCGCCGCCTACGCCCTGGAGGGCGCGGACGCGCCGGTCAGGGAAGTACAGGAGCAGATCAGTTGAGTAACGAGCAGAACATGCGAGCGGACATCCTGATCGTCGGGGGAGGCGTCGGCGGTGTCGCCGCGGCCCTCGCGGCGCTGCGCCGCGGCCGGTCGGTCATCATGACCGAGGAGTACGACTGGCTCGGTGGCCAGCTCACCAGCCAGGCCGTCCCGCCGGACGAGCACGCGTGGATCGAGCAGTTCGGCTGTACCCGTTCCTACCGTGCCTTCCGCGAGGGTGTCCGTGCGTACTACCGCACCTGGTACCCGCTGACGTCGGCCGCGCTCCGGCAACCGGATCTGAACCCGGGCCTGGGCCGGGTAAGCCGGCTGTGCCACGAGCCGCGCGTCGCCCTCGCCGTCCTCGAAGGCATGCTGGCGCCGTACCGGTCCGCGGGCACGCTGCGCGTCCTGACAGGGCACCGCGCCGTGACCGCGCGCGTCGAAGGCGACCGGATCACCGCCGTCACCGTCGTGTCCCGGGCCGGCGAGGAACGCACCGTCGAAGCGCCCTATGTCCTCGACGCCACCGAACTCGGGGACCTCCTGCCACTCGCGGACGTCGAACACGTCATGGGCTTCGAGTCCTCGGCCGAGACCGGTGAGCCCAGCGCGCCCAGCGAGGCGCAGCCGCTCAACCAGCAGGCGTTCTCCTGGGTGTTCGCGGTTGAGCATCTCGAGGGCGAAGACCACACGATCGACCGCCCGGCCCAGGCCGGCTTCTGGCGGGAGTACCAGCCGGAGTGCTGGCCGGACCGTCTGCTCAGCCTCACGGCGCCCGATCCCCGGACCTTGGAGACACTCACCCGGACGTTCGTGCCGCACGCCCATTCCGGCCCGATCGTCGCCGATCAGAGTGCCGACCCCGGGGACCGGGACCTGTGGCTGTTCCGCCGCATCTTCGCGCGCGAGCAGTACGAGCCGGGCTTCGCGGCGAGCGACATCACCGTCGTCAACTGGCCGATGATCGACTACCTCCCCGGCCCGCTGCTCGGCGTCTCCGAGGACGAGCGGGACAAGCACCTGCAGGGAGCGCGGCAGCTCTCCCTCAGCATGCTGTACTGGCTGCAGACCGAGGCGCCGCGGCCCGACGGCGGCACCGGCTGGCCGGGCCTGCGACTTCGGCCGGATGTGATGGGCACCTCCGACGGTCTGGCCATGGCGCCCTATATCCGGGAGTCCCGCCGGATACGGGCGCACACGACCGTCGTGGAGCAGGACCTGTCGATGGTGGTCCGCGGCGATGCCGGTGCCGTGCACTATCCGGACTCGGTCGGGGTGGGCATGTACCGGATCGACCTCCACCCCTCCACCGGTGGCGACAACTACATCGACGTGCCCAGCAGCCCGTTCCAGATTCCCTTGGGGGCCCTGCTGCCGGTCCGGATGCGCAACTTCCTGGCCGCCGGAAAGAACATCGGCACGACGCACATCACCAACGGCTGCTACCGGCTCCATCCGGTCGAGTGGAACATCGGCGAGGCAGCTGGTGCGCTGGCGGCGCACTGCCTCACGAACTCCCTGACGCCCGAGCAGGTCCGAGCCGACTCCCGGCTGATCGAGTCTTTCCAGAGCGAGCTCACGCAGGACGGGTTCGAGCTCGCCTGGCCCGAAGTGAAGGGCTACTGATGACCGACGGCAGATCCCTGCTCGGCGGGGTGACCACTCCGCTGATCACCGCGATGGACGAGACCGGCCGACCGGCGGCCTCCCACGCCGGAGACCTCCTCTCCGCCCTGTCCGGTGCGGGAATCGAGAAATTGATGCTCCTCGGCAGCAACGGTGAGGGCCCGCTGCTGCCGACATCGGTCATCAGACCGTTCCTCGACGGTGTGATCAGCCAGTGGCGTTCGCTCACGGGAAGCGGCGTGATCACGGTGAACGTGACCGCGGCCGGCACGCTCGAGGCCCTGGAGCGCGCCGAGATCGCGGCGGCGGCCGGAGCCGACGCGCTGGTCATGAGCCCGCCGATCTACTTCCACCACAGCGAGGACGAGATCGTCGCCCACTACGCCGCGCTCGCCGGCATCGGTCTTCCGGTCATCGCCTACAACGCGCCGCGCTACAGCAATCCGCTGACCCGTCAGGTGGTCGACGCCCTCCTGGACCTCGACCACCTCGTCGGGATCAAGGACAGCTCCGGCGACATCGAGTTCCTCGGCCATCTCGTCGAGCGTGCGCGGACCCGGCCTGGTTTCGCCGTGAGCCAGGGCGCGGAAACCCAGCTCGCCGTCGCTCTCGAACTCGGCGCCGACGGCATCGTCCCCGGCATCGCCAACATCAGTCCTGGGCTGGCACTGCAACTGGCCGCCGCTCACCAGGCGGGCGAGCGCGAGGAGATGCAACGGCTCCAAGCACTCATCACCGATCTCACGAAGCTCCACGCCATCCGCCGAGGGACACCGGGCGTCAAGGAGATCCTGGCGCAGCTTGGCCTGTGCCCTCCCTACGTCGCGGCACCCCTGCTGCGCAGCGAGCCGGCGGAACGCGAAGCCCTCCACGAGTTCATCACCAGGCACGAGGACCAGCTCATCCGTCCGACGAAGGGATAGCAGCATGAACGTCAACAGACGTCGTCTCCTGCGCACGGCCGGCCTCGCGGGTATCACCACCGCGACCGTCGGAGCCTTCAGCACACCCGCGCAGGCGGAAACGGTCGACGTGGCGAATGCCACGACACCGCAGGACTTCGGCGCCGTCGGTGACGGCATCGCCGACGACACCGAGGCCATCCAGCAGGCCATCGACGCGCAGCGCGAGCGGAAGAACAAGATCGTCTATTTTCCGCCGGGCACGTACCGCGTCACCCGGACACTGGTCATCCCCGACGCGGAGACCTCGGGGGCGGGGCACTTCAACCGCACTGTTCTGGCCGGCGCCGGGACCATGGGCTCACGGACCTCGGTCATCGATGTCGACTTCGACGGCACCGGCCTCCTGGTGCGCGCACCGCTGGCGGCGATCCGCGGTCTCTGCTTCGTCGTCCAGCCGAGTCTGAAGAACACGACCGCCGTCAACATCGCCCGGGACCCTGGCGCCGAGCCGCCGAACACCGACGACATGGACGCGACGATCACCGAGTGCACGTTCATCGAGTTCTACACCGCGGTGAAGCACGTAGGCCGAGGTCTGGTCTTCACGAACAACCTGGTCGCGGTGGGCGACTTCGGGCTGGACATCTCCTGGCCGACCTCGGGGGTCGGGGGCAGCGGTGTTCACGTGCTGCCCTATGGGATGCGTAAGTGGCTCATCGAGGGCAATCACTTCCACAGCATGGGCACGGCCATCGTCACCAGCGGTGCGGACGCCCACAACTTCCGTGGCGCTGTGATCGCGAACAATATTCTCGACATCGGCCGGCGACTGTTCTCCGGCGGGATCATCAACTCGACGTTCAGCGGAAATGTGGTCGAGAACGGATCCAGCGGCTCGGTCGTCGCCATCACGTCCGGTGGCACGAACATCACGTTCACCGGCAACATCCTCGGGGGCGGCGAACCGGACGGCGGCGGGCGCCCCTCGCACGCGATCGAGTTCCGTCCCGAGGCGAGCGCGCGCAACGTCACCATCACCGGCAACAGCTTCAACTGGATAGAAGGCTCGCCGGTCTACTTCGCCACCGCCGCGTCCGAAGTCACGCTTTCCGCAAACGTGTTCGACAACTGGAACCTCCTCAAAGAGGAGCGGTGGAGCGCGATCCGGATCAACGGCGACGCCAACGGCGTCGCGGTCCTGGCCAACGCCTTCGGGGAGAACCCGTTCGCGAAGGCGCCGCCCGTGCGCGTGATCGGGAAGCTGTCCGGATCCACGATCACCGGCAACATCTTCGGCAACACCGGCGGCGTGCTGTACGCCGAGGCGGTCGGCGACGAGAACTACATCGAGCGCAGCAGCGCCGGCGCCAACAAGCACGAGCTCACCGCGGCGAAGAACGGCGCCTTCGTCGTCCGGGCGACCACGACCGGTGCCCCCGGCCTCGGCTCCGACGCGTACGGCAGCTTCGTCGCCGCGTCGGAGCAGGCGGCGGGCGCGGGGCCCGGCGTGAAGGGCGGCGTACGGGTCGTCCCGGCCAACGATTCCGGCTCCGCGGCCGTCGAACTGCTGTGTTCGACGAACAGGTCCAATGGCGTCGCGGCCATGAGGGTGGACATCAACGGGCTGATCCCAACGGCCGACAACGCGCGCGACATCGGCTCCAAGGAGAAGAGGGTGCGGACGGTCTACGCCCACACCCTCCAGCTGGCGACCCTGTCAGCCGCGGACCTGCCGGAGCCGGCTCCCGGAGCGGTGGTCATGGTGAACGACCCGTCCAACCGCGCCATGCTCGCGATCTCCGACGGCAAGGGCTGGCACCACATGCCATTGGGCGATCCGATCGCCAACACCTGAGACACCTGAGACACCTGAACACCGAAGGAAACAGCACGTGAGACTCGCCAGTTACCTCTTCGAAGGCACGGAACGGTGGGGGTTTGTCATCGAGCCTTCCGACGGAACGGCGTGGGTGATCGAGCCCGGCCGGGCCGAAACCTTCCTCACGAACTACGCATCGATCCCGTCCTCAGGCTACGTGGCCACGCGTCCCCGGTTCCTCGGGGACGCGTGGCCGGACACCCTGGTGGATTTCCTGACGCTTGAGGACGCGGGCATGGCGGCGCTCTCGCGGTTGGTCGCCTACGCCGAGCGGTTCATCGCCCAGACGGATGCGACGCTCCTGCCGCGGGCCGGGCATCCGGTCGACGACATCGAGCTTCTCGCCCCCATTCCACGGCCGCGCCTCTACTGGGGACTGGTCACCAACTCCCCGTCGTTCGTCCGGAACAACCCGAACATCGGCATGCTGAACCTGTTCCCACTCGGGCATCAGCGACCGCAGGGTGCGGCGATCGGCCCCGGCGAGCCGGTGACCATGAAGCACGACCATCATGTGCCGCACATGGCCTACAACGTCGAGCTGGCGATCGTGATCGGCAAGGGCGGCCGCTACATCCCGGTCGATCGGGCGATGGACCATGTCGCGGGCTACACCGTGGTGAACGACGTGTCCGGGAGCTACTACTACCGGGTGGTTCCCGGCAACGCCGACAACGGCTACGGGCTCCCGGACAGCTACAACGACTGGCTTTACCAGGCCACCGCCTCCTGGGGCGGGAAGAAGGCCGACACACTGTGCCCGATGGGCCCCTACCTCGTGACCAAGGACGAGGTGGGAGACCCGTACAACCTGCTCATGTACACCCGGCAGTCGGGGCGGACGCGGGACCGTGCCCACAGCGCGGCGACGCTGATGGGGATCGAGCGGGTCATTCACTGGTACTCGTCCTTCGCCTCGCTGTATCCGGGCGACGTCATCCACTTCGGCACGATGGGAGTCGACGGGCTTCCGGTCTTCCCGGACGACCTCGCCGACCCTCGGACCCGTCTCGAGGTCGAGATCGAGGACGTAGGCACCCTGGTGAACCCGGTCCGGGTCGCCGACGAGGGGGCGCGCCCACGCGTGCCGATGGAGTCCCATCCCTCGTACGCCATCCGGGAGGTGGCCGCTTCCGGCGCGAGAGCACTGGACTCGCCGGACGAGTGGAGGGTGAACTCGGCGCGCCACTTCTACACGTCGTTCGGCAACGACCGATCAGCTCAGGAAGCCGCCGGCCTCGCACAGCTCCAGGTGCCACGGTTCCTGAACGGTCCGGCCAGCTCACTCACGTCAAGTGGATCCGCCGTCGAAATTCCGCCCCGGGCCGGCGACATCATCGTGAGCGTCGAACTCGCCGCGGTCGTAAGTGAGCTGGCGGCAGACGTCGAGGACGGCCGGTCGGTCATTCTCGGCTACGCGCCGATCGTCGCGCTGTGCGACCTCTCCTTCACCGACGCGGTGGTCGGACCCGCGAGGGCGGGTGAACGCGGCATCACCGCGGTGTACGGGCGGTGGGCGGACGCGTTCAACCTCATGGGTGAGACGCCCGTCCCGCTCCCCGAGCACGACTGGCGCGGTCGGGCCATGTCTCTGAAGATCGGCGACCAGGTGGTTCACGGCACGACCTCGCAGTACATCGCCGGTCCGGACGACCTGATCACCACCATCTCAAGCATGATCACACTGTTCCCCGGCGACGTGATCACCCTCGGCGCCACGGCGGCACAGATCCGCGTCTCCCGCAAGGAGTACGAGAACGGGCTGGTCGTCACGGGCGAGATCGAGGGCCTCGGCGCGGTACACGCGCAGCTGGCGCCGGGCTTCACCACGCCACCCGTCGTGCGCTGTGTCAACGACCGGGAGCACCATGCCCAGCACTGACCGGAGCCGGCGCCCGAAGCGGGCGATCCTGGTCTTCTTCGACACCCTGAACCGGCGCTTCCTGCCCCCGTACGGCAACGACTGGGTGCACGCCCCGAACTTCCGCCGCCTCGCGGAGCGCAGCGCGACCTTCGACAACTGCTATGCCGGATCCATGCCCTGCGTCCCGGCCCGCCGGGAGATGCAGACCGGCCGCTACAACTTCCTGCACCGCAGCTGGGGCCCGCTGGAGCCCTTCGACGACTCGATGCCGCAACTGCTCGGGGAGCACGGCATCCACTCCCACCTGGCCACCGACCACCAGCACTACTTCGAGGACGGCGGCGCGACCTATCACACCCGCTACAGCACCTGGGAGTTCTTCCGCGGCCAGGAGGGCGACCCCTGGAAGGGCCGGCTCGCCGCGCCGGACATCCCCGAGGCGGTCAGGCTGCAACGCAATGAGCTGTGGCGACAGGACTGGGTCAACCGCGGGTATTTCGAGCGTGAGGAGGACCACCCGCAGACGCGCACCTTCGAGGCCGGCCTGGACTTCATCGAGACCAACCACACCCAGGACGACTGGTTCCTGCAGATCGAGACCTTCGACCCGCACGAGCCCTTCTTCACCTACGAGCAGTACAAGAACCTTTACCCGCACCCCTACGACGGTCCGCACCTCGACTGGCCCGAATACAAGCGCACCACCGAACGCCCGCAGGCCGTGGAGCACGTGCGCTACGAATACGCCGCACTGCTGAGCATGTGCGACCGCTCGCTGGGCCGGGTGCTGGACGCCATGGACACCCATCGGATGTGGGACGACACCATGCTCATCGTCGGCACCGACCACGGCTTCCTGCTCGGCGAGCACGGCTGGTGGGGCAAGAACGTCCAGCCCTGGTACGACGAGAACATCCACACCCCGCTGTTCATCTGGGACCCCCGCACCGGCGTCCGCGACGAACACCGCGACAGCCTCGTGCAGACCATCGACCTCGCCCCGACCCTGCTGGAGTACTTCGGCGTCGAACGCCCGGCAGACATGCAAGGCGCACCCCTGCGCGAAACGACCGCAAGCGACGCCCCGGTGCGCGAGGCCGCCCTCTTCGGCTCCTTCGGCGGCCACATCAACGTCACCGACGGCCGCTACGTCTATATGCGCGCCTGCGTCAGCGAGGACAACGCTCCTCTCTACGAATACACTCTGATGCCCACCCATATGCGCGCCCGCTTCGCACCCGCCGAGCTGCGCGATGCCGAGCTCGCCGCGCCCTTCACCTTCACCAAGGACTGCCCCGTCCTGCGAGTGCCCGCCCACGGCCAGCGCAACGCCCACCACCACGGCTCGCTGCTCTTCGACCTCGAAGCCGATCCCCGGCAGGAACACCCGCTCCTCGATGACGAACTGGAACTGCGGATGGCGGGCCTGATGGTCCAGCTCATGCGCTCCAACGACGCGCCCGCCGAACAGTTCCGGCGCATGGGACTCCCGGCGGAGGGCGAGGCGGGCCGCGAGCACCTGCTCGTGCGCCGGCAACGCGAATCGGCCGAACGGGCCGCCGCAGCCCTCCCCGCCGAGGACGAGCTCCCCCAGGGCCGTATCGACCTGCACAGCCCCCTGTCGGCGATCCTCGCGGAACCGGCGGCGACCGCTGCCATCGAGGGAGCGGTCCCGGGGCTGCTCAGCAATCCGCGAGTGGCCACGCTCGGCCACGTCACCCTGCGGGAACTGGCCGCTCTCGCCCCGGCGGTACTGGACGGCCCTCGGCTGCGCGCACTCGCCGAAGCGCTCGCCGCAGTGCCGTAGGGCCGCATCGCGTCAGCCGTCACCAGGTCCAGAACCCTGACCGTTTAAGATCTCTGGTGAAGCCGTGCGCCACGGCACAGCCGTGCGCCACGGCCGACCGCGACAGCCGGAATTGCGGCCGGCCGACAGCGATACCTCCGCTTCACGACAGCTGGCCGTGGACCAGCCTCACCACCGACGCGATCACCCGGCTGCGGCTCCTGCCGAGCCCACCCCCGCCTGACCAGCACAGTTTCCGTCCGCACGAACCGCACCATCCCACCGGAGCCGTGGAACCCGGCGCCCACCTGACGCGACAGCCGGGCCACCGCGCTAATACCCGAGGGGCGGCGGTGCCGTCATGGCTCGCCTGGTGTGGGGAACGCGGCCATGACGGACCGGTGGTGCCGGCTTTGGGCGAAGCGGCTCACCGTGCCGGGCTCCGATAGCTTGGCCCGCTCCCGGATCGCGATCGACCGGCTGATCGGCCGCCGGGAGGTGCACCTGCGGGAGAGGCCGCTGTGGCGGATGCTACGAGACCGCAGGCCGGGCGGAGGAGATTGCGGGCGCCAGCATCGAGAACCTCGACCTGGCCGGCCGCCGCTCTCCGGTGAAGGCGAAGGGCGTTCAGCCCAAGGCCCGCCGCCGCGGCGGCGCCCGCGAGGTCTTCGTACTGCGGACCGTGCCCTGCTATCGCCGTGTTTGTTCGGTGTGATGGTGTGGTGTTGAGGGGGCTGGCGGGTTGGTCGGTCCTGATGTGCCGAGTGGGCTGGCAGCTGGGGCTGGAGGCGGTTCGCGCCTGTCTCATTCCAAGACGCCCGGTTCTGTGCCGTGCTTCCTCGGGGTGAAACGCACGCCTGGGCGCACTCGCAGGTGGGCGGTATGCGCGCAGTATGGCTGAACGTCGTGCGTATCCGAGTGATCTGTCCAATGCGCGCTGGGAGTTGACCGAGCCGGTGCTGGCGGCCTGGCGCTTCGAGCGCCGAGGCCGGGCCCTGGACTTCGGCCGGCCGCCCGAGCATGACCTGCGCGAGATCATGAACGCGATCCTCTAAAGAAGGCGCCTGCTCTGTTCCGGCGCTTTCACCCGGCGCGATCTCCGTCCCGATGACGCCATCTTCGTTCTCGACGACGGGCGACCGCTGACCGCCCCGGTCTACTGGAAGATCTGGCAGCAAGCGCGGGCGGCGGTTCTGGAAGCGCACGAGGCCGACGAGTCGCTTGGCAGGAATATCTCCGCTCTGCGTGACGCGTGCATCGCGACGTGGCTGAAGAACGGTGACCAAAGCGCGGCGCATATCTTCCTGGTGGCCGAGTGCGCCGGAATGAGCCCTCCTCGCCTCGCCGGACGCTTCGCGCACTGCCTTCGTAAGCCGACACGGGATGAAATCGCTTGGGACCGGCTCGAAGCTGCCCTCGCCCTTCCTGACCTGTCGAGTGAGCCGGCCCGACCGCCGTGAGCCGTCCGTAGCGCTGTTCCGCGTTGCGGATCGTCTGCGATTCCCTTCCTGTCGCATGACAAGGCGACGGGTGGGCGGAATTGTATTTCCGCCCACCCGGACTCACTCCGCCCCTGCCTCACAGAGAACCACCGATGCCTGGACGATCTTTGCTGGCCGCTACCGCTTCCTCAGGCGTCATATCCGCCGCCTTCCTGACCGTGAAGGACGCCGCCGACTATCTCGGCCTCTCACCCCACACGCTCTACGTCTGGCGCCACCGTCGCCAGGGGCCCCCGAGCTTCCGTATGGGACCCCGAGGTCGCGTCATGTACCGGCTCGAAGCGCTCGACGCCTGGGTCCGCGAACAGGAACAGGCCGACTCCCGCTCCAACCCGGCCCTCAACCCGCTCAACACTCCTCCGCAGGAGCGGTCGAGCCGCTTCCTCGGCGACTGGAAACCCAAGCGCCGTGGAGCGTTGCTTCCATCCCCATCACCAAGGAGTTCCACCTGGCCGGCCACATAGAAGACCGATGGCTGAAGAAGCGCCCCAACCCGAAGACCGGCAAACGTGACCCTACCGCCATGTACGGCAAATGCACCCGCTACCGCGTCAAGGGCATCCCCGGCGTCAAGGACCGATCCTTCGACGCCCTCCAGGACGCCAAGACCTGGCTTGCGCAGGCTCAGACCGACGCTCGCCGAGGCGAGTTCGTCGATCCGCGAGATGGAGCCATCTCCCTCAAGGACTACATCGCCACCCACTGGTGGCCCACCCAGAGCGGTGACCCGTCCACGATCGAACGGATCGAGCAGAGGGTACGCCGGCACATCGTTCCCCACCTGGGCGCTCAGCCGCTCAACGCCAGTGGCACAGAAGTCCTGCGCCACTGGAAGAAGCGGCCGGAGAAGGCTCGGTCCGACCTCGATCCGTCTCGTCTGGGCAACGCTCTCCAGCATCCTCCAGGCCGCCGCCGGGGACCGTCGCCTCGGACGCAATCCATGTCGGTCCAGCACGTTGGCCCTCCGGCCGCCACACCCGGCAGGGTCGAGGCGTGGCCACCCGAAGGGGTGCTGGCGGTAAGGGCGGCCCTGCCCGATCGCTACCAGCTCCTCCTTGTGATCGGAGCGGGCCTTGGGCTCCGGCAGGGGGAGGCGCTCGGGCTTGCCCTGGAGGACATCGACTTCGCCAAGGAAGTCGTCCACGTCCGGCGGCAGGTCAAGATGGTGCGGGCGAGGCTGTGTTTCGCCCTTCCCAAGGGCCGCAAGGTACGGGACGTGCCGCTGCCATCCAGCGTGGCTCGGGCCATCCAGCAGCACACGGAGCAGTTCGCGCCGATCCCGGTCACGCTGCCTTGGGACGACCCGACTCCCGCCGAGACGCCGGTGGAAGCCAAACACCGGCGGCCGAGGGCCTATTACAGCCTCTTGGTGACAGGACGCGAACGGAAGGCCATCAACCGGAACTACCTCAACTCCTGCGTGTGGAAGCCCGCTCTAGCTGAGGCTGGCGTGATCGCTCCTCTGGAGGAGGGCAACACAAACGGCGCTCGCGTGCGGGAGCCATCCCGGGAGCACGGCTTCCACGCCCCGCGCCACTTCTACGCCTCCGAGGAACTGGAGGCTGGCGAATCGGTCGTCTCCCTGGCCTGCTGGCTGGGGCACTCCGACCCCGGGTTCACGCTGCGGAAGTACTCCCACTTCCTGCCCCGCGCGGCGCACACGGGCGCGCCGCCCTCGACGCGATTCTCGCGTAGCCGTAGCCGTAGCCGTAGCCGTAGCCGTAGCCGTGGCCGGTCGGCAGGACCTGTGGAGCGTGGCTCGTAGCCCACCGCGGGCCCAAAGTCCCAGAGAAGTCCCAGAGATGCCGCCGCACCCTCCCTGACCCGCTAAGCTGCAGGTCAGACGAGGTGCGGTGGCATCCTCATGTCAAATGTCGCGGAACTCATGAACGAGGCTTCTGACCTGCGCAAACAACCCTTCTCGAAGATCGTCTTGCACGGTTGTTGCACAAGCCGAACGGTGCAGGAGTCACGCGGCCCGGGTGTAGGCGCTCCGGACCGCGATGCGGACCTTGGAACCGGCTCCCACGACCCGGTGCACGTATTTACGCAGGGTGAACGCGGGATCGGCGTGTCCGAGTCGGTCCGCGAGCGTGTACACGTCTACACCGCCGCTGATCATCATCGACGCGTACAGGTGTCGGAGCGCGTGCATCATCACGTCGCGGGACTTCTCCCAACGTCGTCCCTTCGCGTCGGATTCAAGGGGCTTGATGAGGCCGGCCGACGCTAGGGCGGGCTTCCAGCGGTAGGAGTTGAACCAATTCGACTGAATGGCGGTCTTCTCCCGGGTGTAAAAGATCAGCCGCACCGTGACCGGGTCGCCGCCTTTGCTGCCCCACGGTCGGGTCACCTCGACCGGCGGGTACTTCTGCATGTGCTCGCGCAGGGGGATGGCCACGTCGTCGGTCAGCTCAACCCACCGGTCCTTCGGGTCCTCGTCGTCTCCGCCCTTGGGGAGGGCGTATACGAGGAACGAGCCGTCGTGGACTACCTGCCGTTGCACGTGGACCATAGCGCCGTCCGGATGTGCCCAGTCGATATCTTCTGGTGACAGGCCGAATATTTCTCCTTGCCGAAGACCCAGGCCACGACCACAGTCGACGAGCGCTTTGTAGCGGTCGGGAAGTTCGGCACGGATCTTCTCGGTGTCCTCCCATGTCAGGGTCAGCTCTGCCCGGCCGCCGCCTCCTCGCTTCGGCTTGGCGTCCTGCACCGATTTGGCGAGGCACGGATTTTTGTGTATCAGGCTGTCGTCCACGGCCAGGTCAAAGACAGCCCGAAGGTTGTCGAAGACCAGGCGCAGTGTGGAACTTTCGAGCAGCCTGCGACGGTCGTGCAGCCAGTCCAGCAAAGATGAGGCGTTCACGTCCTTTACGCGCATCTTCCCCACTGCGGTAGGAACGACGTGCAGGAGAATCCGCTCCTTGTGGCGTCGGTAAGTTCGTGGATTCTTGTGTTCGTGCCCCTTGAGCCACGTAAGGGCGAGCTCACCGACCCTGACCTCTCCGGCGCGAGGGTTGATATATGAACCGTCGTCCACCCCGGACCGCATCTTGGTCTCGTGCCTGCGGGCTTCGGCCTCGGTGCGGAACAGCTCTGTCTGTTGGACACCTTCCCGATTGCGCCAACGGGCCTGCCACCGCTTGCCGACTCCGTGATCGGCTGTCGGAACCTTGCCGTGCTCCCGGCAGGCCGACTCTCCGGCTTTCGGACGCGACTTGTGCCAGCGGTCGTACGGCATGGACTCAACTCCTATTTTTCGGCGGGCCTTGCAGTCTCTTGTGGGTTCCCGTCTCAAGGTCGTCATCGAGGTGAGATCTCGTGCCCGCTCATCGCATCCTGAGTTAATGGGATGTTGATCCAGGCGATCCGAAAATGTCAAACGTATTCTTGGGGTCTTTGTGACAAAGGGTGCAGAGCGGTGGGGGAGATCTCACTCGGAGAATCCTCGCTCACATGTCTCCGAGGATTCGACGAGCCCTCGCCAGGATTCGCCGGTGTCTTCCGAGAGTTCGGGGGAGTCGTAGGCGTTTCGTCGAAAATTCTTCTATTTGGTTCGGCTGGAATTTCGTGTCACTGTTCCGTCTGCCACGCCAGCGGACTATCGCTCACGTGGTTCTTTCCTGCCCGCTCCGAGCCGTTTTGGAGTACCCATGCGTCGAACCACCGCCCTTGTGGCAGAAGCCGCGAGTGGCGCGGGGAGCCGTTGTCCGTTGATGAGTGCTAGGGAACTGGCCGACTTCCTGGGCGTGCCGCTGAACACGGTCTACATATGGAATCACCGACACCAGGGTCCGCGAGCCCACAAGGTAGGCCGCTATTTGCGCTACCGCTGGCCGGAGGTGGAGGCATGGCTGGAAGCTCGGGCGGTGGATCGAGTGGCCTGAATCGGCGAGGACGCCTGTTCGTCTATGCAGGGAGGGCGACAGAACCCGGCGTATAGCTCGGCTCGTCTGCCGCTACCTGCGGCTTTGCCTTGGAAAGGGCCTCTGACCTGCGCCGGAGGCCCTTTCCGGTCTTTCAAGGGCTTGCCGCGTTAGGCCGCGAAAAGTCCCTCGGAAGTCCCTCGGACAGCGCTGAAAGTCCCTGAAAAGTCCCTGGGATGGAGAGACAGGGGGATGGCCCGCGGGGAACTGCCACGCATCGCCGTTCGCAGCCGGGCGAGCATTCTCGTGCTGAGCCAACGGCGTGGCGGACCTCCGTCGGCGCCTCGGGAGGTGTATAGGAAGAGGTCAGTGCGGACGGCGCAGTCCGCAGGGTGAGGCCGAGGTGGTCGATGGCGGGCGGGGCGCATGAGGAGCTGGCGCAGTACGGCCAGCTTGGTGATCTGGGTCTTGAGTTGCTCCGACGTGTCGGTCGTCAGGTGGCGAGATCCCAGGGATTCCCACCGCCCGAAGGTCATGCTGCGTGGACGGACGAGGCCGTCGACGAGCTCCTGTTCGAGATGATCAGCAGGAAGGGCGAGAACTTCCTCCTGACCTGCTTTCTGAAGACGGTCGACGACGCTTCCCTGGAGAAGATGTTCTTCACGTCGATCAGGAATTTCCTGATCGACGAAGCCAAACGTACCGAGCGGGGGAAGCTGCGGCGGCGCTTCGCCGCGCGCCTTGGCGCGGACAGCCGGTTTCGCGCGGTGGCCGGTACTTCGCCCCGATGGGCCCTGACCTCTCACCCACCCGGCGCCGTCTGGCAAGGCGATCTTGATGAACTGGTCAAAGCCGCCTGGGAAGTGCGTGGAGTATGGATCACTGCCTGGAACCACTCCGGGCCGACTCCCAGGGAAACCGTGCGCGCCCTGATGGCCGTACTCACCGGAGTGCTGGAGGCAGCAGGTGGAGCGGTCCGGGAGGAAGAACTGGCCAAGGTTCTTGAAGCCCGCTTCGAGCTGCTCGCTCCTGCCGAGTACACGACGCTGTACGCGGATGATGGCGCGCTCATCGACTCTGCCACCAATCAGGAACACGGGACCGTTCCCGTGGAGGCCGAGACCATAGCCGGGGAAATCTGGGCGGACATGTCCCCGCAGGAGCGGAAACTGCTGTCGTTCCTGGAGGACGATCCGGCGGAAGTCTCCGTCCTGCTTGGACTCGGGCGTCGACAGACGTCCGCGATCATGGATGCGCTGAGTGAGAAGCTCATGCTGGCTCTGACCGCTGCGGGTAGTGATCCCCGAGAGGTAGCCGCAGCGTTGCTGCGCCGCAGCAGTGAACCCCCCTGACGTTCGGCGAGTGACGTCGTTTGTCCATAGTGGGAACAGACCGCCGAGAGGAATGGGGGCCGCCCGATGATCCAGGCATCGAGCAGCGCATATGAGCGGCTTCGCGCTGCAGCCGCCCAGCTGCATGTTCCCGATGCGGTCCGTACCGTGGCGGCGGCAGCGCCGGGTGATCCCCGACCGGGCCAGATCTGGCGCGCTGTGTGGGACGGCGTTGTCGAGGTTGTGGCTATCGCGGCGGTCGATGACACCACGGTGCACGCCTTGCCCGTCTCCCTGGAAACGCGCTTCAACGACCCCGACACGGTGCTGCTGCCCGCAGAGGCTTCCACCTTGGAGCAGCCGCTTGCCCTGTGGTGCGGTCTGGGCAGGCGTCTTCCGTGGTATGTCCTGGACCGGCAGGTCAGTGAGCTGTCCGTTCCCTTGGAAGCCGACGGCTCACCCGCCCCGGATGCCTCTGGGTACCGCTATGGCAGCCCCCTTCCCAGCCCCGCATCGCAGGCGGCCGAGTTCCGCTCGACCCTCGCCGACACCATGGACGTGCTGGCGACGGCGCGCTGGGCGCCTTCGGGCAGCGGCGGTCTGCCTGCCCTGCTGAAGCAGTGCGGCCTGGGCCCCACCGAACTGATCCATCGCTTGAGCATCAGGCCACCGCGCGCCCTCGCGCTGCTGCGCGCGCAGACACCTCTCACCCCGCCCGAAGCCCACCTCCTCGCACCGACCCTGGGCATGTCTGCGGACGCGATCCTGGCTGCCAATCCGCCGTTGCCCGACCGTTTGGTACACGAGCTGAGTCGCCCCGCCCGCCGCCAACAGATCCGTCGGCTCGCCCACCTCACCGGAACCGCTGAACAGGAAGCCCGCCGACAGGCACTCTTTGCCACGCTCACACTGGCAGCGCGTCAGGAGCGCCCTGCGGAAGCGGACTGGCCTGCTCGGGTAGACCGCTATTTCCACGTGCACCTGGGCCCGGAGAGCGAGTGATGGACTACCTGCGCCGCGCCGCGGCCCGTACCCAGGCCAAGGCCATGCTCACCGTCCTGCAGCGCGACCACCCCGGCGCTGCCCAGCGGCTGGGCGACGGCGCCCTTGACGAGCTGCGGCAGTGGCCCGGCCTTCAGGTCAGGGACGTACCCGACGATCGCTCTGGCGGCGGCTGCAGTGTCTCCGGTGCCTATTTCGCCGGTACTCCCGCCGTCCTCGCCGTCGCCACCTCTGCCAGCCTGGCCCGCCGCGAGTTCACCGGTCTCCATGAGCTGGGCCACCACCTGCAGCAGACCGTGGTGGAGCTGATGGACGTCCTGCTTGCCGAGCCCGACGGTGGCGCCGCCCTGGAGGATGCTGCCTGCGATGCCTTCGCCGCCGACATCCTCCTGCCCGACACACTCACCGATCGCCATATCACTGCCGCCGGCCCCACGGCGGACGCCGCAGTCGCACTGTGGCGGGTGAGCAATGCCTCCCGTATGGCGGCGTGCGTGAAAGCCAGCGAACGCCTCCCAGCTCCCGGTCACATCCTGCTCCTCGATCGCGACGGCATCCTCGCCTTCAGTGCCTCCCACGGCCTGCCCCCACTTCGGCGCGGCAGCGACCAGAGCCAGGTCCCGGTCCTGCGCACGGCCCTGTCGGGCCAGGGACACGCCGAGGGACGTGGCCGGCTTGCCTACCGTGACGGCGCCGTCGCCGGTGAGGAGCTGTACCTGCAGACCGCGGCCATGGACGGCTACGTCCTCGCCGTCGCCGTCACCGACCTCGCGCCTTGGAGGACCTTCGCGCCCTCCGTTCGATACAACGGCCCCGTGGCCGCCAGCTATACCTGCGCACACTGCGGGGAGGACTTCACTTCCTTCGCCCGCGCCTGCGCGCGCTGCGAGTCCGCCCCGTGCCCCGACTGCGACCGCTGCGGCTGCGACCGCAAGGTGTTCGAGCGCCAGTGCACGGCCTGCTTCGTCGTCCATCCGGCGGCCATGTTCGACGGCGCCAGCAGCCGCTGCCGCGACTGCGACTGAACTCTTGTCACACCCGTCGCGCTACCCCCGAGTTACGTCGTCTGTCCCCAGTGAAGGCACCCACCCCGGGCGCCCCACCACGTACGGGACCCCGGAGCCGGCACCGGGCACCACGATCTACCCGGCCGGCAGAAACGAGCACGACAGCACGATGAACGACAGCACCAAGGGCGCCTTCGATGCCTTCGACGAGGAGCTCAACCTCGATGGCCGCGAGCGCAAAAGCGCCCAGAAGCGGCACAACGAGATCACCGAACACCTGGTGAACGCCGGCCTGGCCATCGCCACCTTCCTGCAGGGCAGCTTCGCCCGCAAGACGATGCTCAAGCCGCTCAAGGACGTCGACATGGTCATCCGGATGCACCCGCGCCTGGAGAAGACCCTGCGTCAGCCCGGCGGCCCCGCCCAGGCGATGAGCCTCATCCGCGAGGTCATCGCCGAGAAGTACCCCGACGCCCTCTTCGACGTGGATGACGCCCCTGCCCACGCCCTCCAGGTCACCTTCGCCGAGCTGGACTTCACCTTCGACCTGGTCCCCGCGCTCGACGTTGAAGACAGCGAGATCGTCTACATCGCTGACAGGGAGAACGACACCTGGGAGTGGTCCAACACCCGGACGCTCAACCGGATCATCAGCACCCGAAACCAGGCCACCGGCGGACGGTTCGTCCACCAGGTCCGCATGCTGAAGTCGTTTAAGAAGGGCAACCCCGTCCTCGACGACACCTGCGGGCTGCTGTGGGAGGCCTTCGCCTACGCGGCCGTCACCGGCCCGCTTGAGCACTCCCAGGCCCTCGCCACCACCCTGGCTCACGCCGCCCAGGCGGTCAACCACCCGGTGCTCGACCCGACCGGTGTTGACGACCTCACCGCCGACTGGACGATCGACGAGCGCGATACGTACGCCACCACGCTGGCCGCCACCGCCCGACGGGCGGCCGAGGCGCGACGCCTGGAAGAGGACGGACAGCACGCTGCGGCCATCGAGATCTGGCACACCTTGATCGGAGACCCGTTCCCACGGTCCGAGTCCCAGAACGCTACCGACGCGCTGCGCGCACTGGCTGCCGGCAGCGTCACCTCCACCGGACGCGCCGTCATCTCCCCGCGCGGGCAGCAGCCCGCGCGACCGGCCCGGTCATGGCGTACCCGCTGAAGGCGGTGCTCGCCGACCCAGGCGCAGCCGCCGAGCACCTGCTCCACGCCGATACCGTCTACGGCGTGGAGCAGGCGGCTGGCCGCGTCGGTCCGGGCGGAGCCGCGCTCCTCGAACTCACCTTGCGCCCGCTGCCCGCCCTGGAACGCGAGAACTACCCCACCGAACGTGTCCGCCTCGTCATCCGACCCGACTACACCGTGCACGCCTTCCCGCTCGACTCGGCCGACCGTGCCTTCAAGCACCGCAACCCGCCGCCGCTGAGGGACTTGTGCCTGCAGTACCCCAGCGATGACGCGGCCCTGCGCTGGATCCCCGAGGACGGCCTGGAGGCGCTGATCACTCTCGTTCACCGACATCTGCTTTACGAAGAGGCTTGGCGCCGCTCAGGCACGTGGCCGGCCGAAGACGCACCACATGGCCAACCCGCCCACGGCACCCACCCGCTGCGTACCGCCGAGACACAACAGGAGGCTCGCCGATGGGCCCGGCACCCTTCACCGCACCAGAAACGGCATCCACATCTGTGATCACGATCCTCGCGCTCGTCCTGGGCTCCTCCGTCGTCGCGGGAGCCCTCGGACACATCCTCACCGGCCTGCGCGCTGGAGCGACCGTCCGCCGAGACCGCTACGCCGCCGCGGTGAAGGTTCTGGTCGCACGTATCGAGTACCCCTACCGGATACGCCGCCGCACCAGCGACGATCCCGAGGTCCTGAGCACGCTCGCAATCACCGGACACGACCTCCAGGAGACCCTCGCAGAGAGCCGCGCCTGGATCGCGACGGAGAGCACGGTACTCAGTGAGGTATTCGACAACTGCCTCACCAACCTCGACGCTGCCTTCAAGCAGGCCTGTAGCGATGCCTGGAACGCCACACCTGTCACCGCCGCCGCCGAGATGAACCTGGGCGGCTTCGGGGTGGGGAACCAGCAGCACATCGTGACCACGATGGAGCGCGCCCTTGGCTACCGCTTCGGGCTCCGACGCCTGATCCCTGCGTTCGTACTTCGGCGCCTTTTCAGGCGACTCCAGCTACTCCGGGCCTGATGCGCGATCCGGTTCCCTACGGCTCGCTGGTTTCGCACGAGCGCTGATGAAGGATGACTGGCTTGCGTTCCCGTAAGCGATCGATCCCGACACATTGAACAACTGATCGTCCGAGCGGTCTGCTGGGCAACGAATCGCCAAGCCCTGCCGGTAACTACCTCCCGCCCGCCTTCATCGGACTAGTGGATAGGGTCGCGGTACCCGAGCTGGAGAGGTAGCCGCATGGACCCCGAAATCGTGATCGCGCAGACGACGAGTGACGACGAGGAGCAGGCGAAGACCCTCGCCAGAGGCGCTGTTGAGAGCAAACTGGCGGCGGGCGTCCACATCGATGCGCCCATCACCGCCTTCTACTGGTGGCAGGGGAAGGTCGAGGCGGCTCAGGAGTGGCGGATCTCCTACATGACGTCGTCGGATCGCCTCCCCGCGCTAGAGGCATGGCTGCACGAGAGGCACCCGTACGACGTCCCCCAGTGGGTCACGCTGCCTGTGACCGGAGGGTCGGAGGCGTACCTGTCGTGGGTCGTCGACGAGACGCGCCCGGGGTAAGGGCCCCCACTACAGTGCCTCGCTCTCACCGAGCCTGTGCGCTTCGACGCTTCACAGCGTCGCGAACGTCAGCAGGTGGCTGGCCAGGTCATGCTCAGTGTCGGGGAGCCCGGCAGCGATGGCCTGAGCCCGCTGCCGGCCCATGGTGTTGGGCTTCGACTCCGCCGCTGCGGCGAACTGGTGCGCTACGTAGGCCCCGCGATCTACGTCACCGCCGCGCAGAAGGGCGGACGCCAGGTCACCCAGGACGACCACACCGGACTCGGGTAGTTCACCGCCGAGGCGCTCGACTGCGGAGTCGGCCGTGGCGGTCAGCTCCTGACGCTTGAGTTCGCCGTAGACCGAGAGGGTTAACGAGTCCATGCGGTATGGCGTCACGAAGCGGACCCACGCCTGCTCGCTCGTATGGTCGGCGAAGTCATAAGCGAATTTCGCCTGGTCGAGAGCACGAAGGGCGCCAGCGTCATCGCCTGATTGAGCGGCTTCCTCCGCATACCGGCCCAGAGCCCACGCTGCGGCGGTTGCGTTGCCACGTCCGCGTACGTCCTGAGCTGCCTGAGAAAGCATCTCCAGCGCCTTCGGTGGGCTGGGGGCACCGTAGCTCGCATAGCCCAGAGCGAGAGCGCGCAGCGGGGGGTGTCCAGCCTTTTTCGCGCACTCCGAGGTCACTCCGTAATAGGAAGTGGCCTTGTCGTGCTCGCCGAGGTCCCAGGCGACCCACCCAGCAAGAGCGGCAGTCTCCCCGGCCGCGATGGTCAGGGCTCGCTCGTGGGCCCCGGCGCGGGGAAGGGCTGCGGTGATCGCGTCCAAGTGCGCCTCGACGCGGGACTGCAGGCTGAGCGCGCTCTCGTTCAGCTCGTCCACGTGCAACCGGGCCGCATGATCAATAAGCACCCCCGCGGACTCGGGGTCGATCTTGGACCCCTTGCTGAGTGCGTAGGCCAGCCGGCCCCACGGCTCGGCAGCCGCAGCCGCACCGATGACTGCGCCTCCCAGCAGCGTTCGGCGTTTCATGTCGTCCAGGTCCTCCGCCTCGGCCTTGTTCTTCTCTCGCCGCCTGGCGCGGGCGGCTTTCGCCTCGCGCAGCAGCGGCTCCAGCGGGACGCCACAGGCCAAAGCGATGTTCCCCAGGGTGTGATCCGTCGGAACGTTCGCACCGTTCTCGTACCGGTTCACCTCTCGGCGGGTCACCGTTGCCCGGCCGGAAGCGGCGTTGATCGCACCGGCCTGCTCGTCCTGCGTCCGATTCGCGTTACGCCGCAGGTGACGGAGCAGCTCGGCAAATGGATCCACTGCCATGAGTCTGACCCCTATCCGTGGGAGAAAGCCAATACTCCCCTCAACTCCCCCCTGATTTTCCCCCCTTGACAAAGATTTCCCCCCTCCGGTTTCCCCTGTCCCGGATCGCGCAGCCACGGTGCGATGTGCTCATGACCACGCACCGGACAGCAATGCCGCCCCGACCTCGGGGCGACGACGGTGGCGCCCACGTCGTCGGCGCCGCGACCGCTCGGTGTCCGCTGGCCTCTCACGTCTTCGAGATGGCCATGGAGCCGGTAGATGCGCACGTCGCTCAAGCGCGACGAACGACGGCCACCGTGCTGAAGCATTGGTCGTTGCCGGAGACGCCGGCAGAGGACGCCCGGCTCGTCGTCTCGGAGTTGGTGTCCAACGCGATCATCCACGGTTACGGGGACGTCCGACTGCGACTGCGACACGACGAGCACGAGCTTCGAATCCGAGTCACCGACGACAGCACGGCACCGGCGAGGCGACGACGTGCAAGTGCCGCGGGCCTCGGCGGTCGAGGGCTGCACCTCGTCGCCTGCCTGTCGCTTCGGTGGGGCATCGCGGACGGCGGCCGGACGACGTACGCGGTCATCCCCACTCTCACGGAGGCACCCCCATGTCGCCGCACAACGCAATCAAGCACGGAGCCGACGTGTTGAGCCTCGTCGCTTTTGATCGGGGGCGAGAGAAGCACACGGGCGGTGGGGTGCCGACCGCTGGCCGTGACCACTCCAGCTGGCCTCGCACCTCTGCCCAGGTGAAGCGCCAGTCCCGAGCTGGCCAACTCCGAGGCTTCCGTCAGCACTTCTACCGTCAGGCCGTCAACGCGCAGGCCGATCAGCGGCTGCGCGTCCTGGCGTACAGCCTGGTACCGAGTCCGAGGGCCCGACCTGACGAGGACTGGGGGACGCTACAGGCTGAGGCCGACCAGCTCGGTTACGCGATCGCCTCCCGGCTCCACGATGTGGCGGTCCCGGTGACCACGACGTACTTCCCGGCATCCAGTGCGAGCCAGGGCGTCTACTCGCCGCCTTGGGATCGACCTGGTTGGCGGGAAGCCGAGCGGCAGCTCCGAGAGGGCTTGGCCGACGGCGTGCTCGTCCTCGACCGGTACAACATCAGCTCCGATGACGACGAGTACCACGCCGTGATCAAACACCTAGGCGAGCACTGCCAGGCGTTTCTCCACCTCGTGATCTCCGAGGAGCCCGTCGCGCCGACTTGAAGGCGTCCACTGCGCTGGATGGACAGGAAGGGCTGGGGCTGGCGGCAGATCAGCGCCCAGATCGCCCTGATCGTCACCGTGAGCGTCGTGCTCGTCTTCACCTTCAAATACACCTGACCGAGGGCTGACCATGACTTTCGAGGGACACATCGATCGTGCGCCGCGCCTCCTTCCGCACCGCGAGCAGGGCGAAGCGCTCCTCGCCATCAGGGAGGCCGCCCCTTCGGCACCCAGCGAAGAGGGGATCGACCTCTTCGCCGTGCCCGCTGGTGAGGTTCAGGGGCGTGGCTTCGACCCCTCGCGCTTTCACCGACTCGCGCGCCTGCCGGCCGTGCCGGACGGATCGACCTCGCCTTCGGCTGACGGTCCGCCGGACGCGGCCTGACTCTCCTCAAACGAGCACGACGGCGACCACCACTGCCCCGGATGCCGCCGCCGGTTGCCACACCGTCCCATCCATCCTCGAGTAAAGGTCGCAGATGAACCGTCCCGTTCTCGCTCTGGCCACCACCATCGCCCTCGCGTCCGCGGTGCACATCGCCCAGCGTCGCCAGCAGCACCGCCAGTCCCTGGAGTTGGCAGTGCACCAGGCCCACGGCCGCATGCTCGAAGTCGCGACCACACACCCGGACTTGGACCCGATCTGGGTGCGTAACCATCCCGATCACGTCAAGGACGACGAATCGGGTCCGCTCCTGATGTGCCAGTGGTGGCTTGAGTTCTGGCGCACCGGCCTCAATCTCAGGGTGTTCACCCCCGCCGTCGTGCGGCAGAACGCGCGGAACTTCATGCAGGACCCGATGGCCCTCAAGGCGTGGGCCCTGACCCGCCACGGGCGTGCTCTGCAGTCCCGAGGGCGATGGGACCGCTTGCACGTGGCGTTGCTCGACGCGGCGTTCGAGGAGGCCGGCGGTCCGGCCCAGTACCCCGAGTTGGAACTTGCCCCGGCTTCGGCCCTCTGAGGCACGACGACACCCTGACGAGAGGACGATCATGACCGTTCCCGCTTGTGGATCGCCACCCGCTCCAGCCGCGCCGAGCGACCACGGGTCGCGCGCTCTTCTCCTCGACCTCGACGGGGTCCTCCTCGACACGCGTCCCGTGATGCGGAGGGCGTGGCAGAGGGTCCAGGAGGTCCATGGCGTCGCGCTCCCGTTCCGTGACTACGAGCGCCACCTGGGTCGCGAGTTCGGGGACATCATGCAGCGGCTGGGCGTGACCGACGCCGAAGCGGTCCGCCAGACGTACGAGGCGGAGTCCGTGGCCACCGCGCACCTCGCGGAGGAGTTCGCCGGCATCGTCGAGACGCTCCACGCCTTCGTGGCCGCCGACTGGCGGCTGGGCGTCGTGACGTCCAAGCACGTCGACCGGGCGGCCCCGCTCCTCGCGCGCCTCGGATGTCCCTTCGCGACCATCCGCACGCCCGCCGGAGCGGGCCGGACGAAGCCGGCACCGGACCCGCTCCTCCTGGCGCTGGTCGACCTGGGAGTCGACCCCGCCGCCGCCGTCTACGTGGGCGACATGGCGGTCGACCAGGAGTCGGCCGCACGCGCCTGCGTCCCCTATGTACACGCTGCATGGGGCTACGGGCAGCCGACGGCTCCCGACCCCGAGACGGCCGCGTCGCCCAAGGAACTGCTGAGCCTCCTTCTCCCCGCCAAGCAACTCGTCGAGGGGAGCACGGTGTGAGTCCCCGCCCGACTGGCGGCCTCGGCCTGGTCCGCTCCTCCAACGCCGGGAAGCCGACGTGGGCTCTCGTTGGAACCGGTGCCCTGGCGCACGCGCGAACCGACCACGTCCACACCACGGACCTGGAAGCGACGACCGTCGACAAGCAGGTACTGCGTGCCGGTGTCGAAGACGTCATGGCCGCCCTCGCCCACTACAGCGCCACACTGGCCTCTACCCCGGGCGGAGCCGGCTGGCTTCACGTCCAGCACGTCCCCGTTCGACGCTTCGTCGCCGAGATCGTGCGCAAGCTCCTGGCCCTGAACGCCTGGGCACCGTTCGCCTCGGCCCCAGGGCCCCTGACCCTGGCCCCGTACGAAGGGCTCGTGGGACTGCGTTCGAGCAGCTCGCGTGAGTACCTGGCCTACACCGTGACGTGGTCCGGCGTCGCGTACCTGCTCGGGGCTGCGGCATCGCACAACCCGACCCGCTCCACCCAACTCCGCAACCGCGACCGTACGAGTACGGCGAACACGGAGCCGAGTCCACTCCCCTCGGATCTCGGACGGCAGGACGTTCTGGCGCTGTCGTGGACCTCCCGCCACGCGGCCACGCTGACCCCGGTTCTCGCCGAACTGGCACGCGGCAGGCAGAGGAGCCTCCTGCTCGATCTCGCCACTGATGCCGCCGAGCGGTGCAGCGCGGGATCGACCACGGGTACCGAGCTGCGCTCGGCTCCGAGCGACCTCTTCACCCTCTCCGGCACCGCCGAGGGCCTCCACCGTCGCGACGACGAGCACGTCGTCCAGGTGGGAGGCCACGATGTCCAACTTGCCCGGCTCATAAGGCTCTTGTCCGTGCTCTTGGAGACCAGCGGGGGCTGCACCCAGCCGTCATGGCGGACGGTGGTGCGGGCGGAGAGCTGGCTCGACGACATGTTGTCGAGCACCCGGCCGCACACCGTCCTGCTGAGCAACGACACCAGCCCCCTAGGCGTACTGGCTGCGCACGCCGCCGAGCGGCACGGGGCGAACTCGGTGCACGTCCAGCACGGGGCGTGGACGGCGGAATCGGTCGCCTGGCCAGCCCTGCACAGCCGCGACATCATCGTCATGGGCGAGCGGGACCTCGTCCTGGGCCGTGGGTGGGCGCGCCACCCCGAGGCCGAGGTGCACGTCCTCGGACAGCCCCGCTTCGACGTCCTCGCCGGCCTGAGCCGCCAGGCACAGCGCAGATACCTGGAGAAGCTGCTCGCTCCGGGTGGACGGCGCGCGCCCGCCCGGATCGCGGTGTGGGCCTGCCAGCCCTTCAACCCCGATCACCTCAAGTCCCACGCGGACCTCCTCCTGGACGGGCTCGCCGAGGCGGACGGCGACTGGGGGCTCGTCATCGCTCCATACCCGGCGCAGGGAGCCGACGCCTTCACCGCTCTGGTGAAGGCGGACGCCGGGCCGCCCATCGCGGTGGCCGATCCCCGAGTCGGAGCCCGAGGCTGCCTCGCTGGCGCGGACGTCCTGGCGAGCGCGTACTCGACGTGCGGGATCGAAGCCGCGCTGCTCGGCATCCCGGTCCTCGAAATCGGCTCGCCGGGCGAACGCACCCTGGGCCTGACCGGTCACGGACTGGCGACCCGGTGCGAGGCCGCCGGTGAGGTCGCCGAAGCACTCTCCGGCTTGCGCGCGGGCCCTGCGCCGATCCCGCGGGCGGCCTTGGACGCGGTCTGCCGGTGGCGCGGCGACAGCGCCACTCGGATCGCCCGGCTCATCACCGACCGCGCCACCTCCGGCCCGAGGGCCGACGACTCCACCCACCACCACCCGGGCGCCGCTGCGTCGCCCAAGGACGAAGGAGCATCCGTCCGATGACATCCCTCACAGCCGACAGCATCGCCGAGCTGTTCTCCGGCGCCGTCACGCTGGCCAAGTCCGGCGAGAAGATCAGCCCCCGGGGCATGGCCACCCACGAAGTCCGCGATGTGCACCTGCTGCTCACCCAGCCGCGTGCCCGCCTGCTCTACGCCCCGGCTGCCCGCATCGTGAATCCGGCCTTCGCCGTTGCCGAGACGGTCTGGCACCTGTCCGGCTCCGACGCCCCGTGGATCTTCGACTACAACAACCGGCTGCGGCAGTTCGCCGACGAAGGCGTCCTCCTGGGGGCGTACGGCCCCAGGATGCGGAACTGGGTGGGCAAGGTCGACCAGCTCGCCCGCGTCGTCGAGATCCTCCAAGCCGACCCCGACTCCCGGCGAGCCCTGATCCAGCTCTACGACCCGGCCCAGGACGCCGCAGGGCACAAGGACGTGCCGTGCACCCTTGGGTTCCGGTTCCACCTGCGCGCCGGCCGCCTGCACATGGCGACCATGATGCGCGGCCAGGACGTATGGATCGGCATGCCGTACGACGTGTTCTTCTACACCGTGTTGCACGAGCTGGTCGCCGGATGGCTCGATGCGGAACTCGGCGAGTTTCACCTGCACATCGGCTCGCTGCACATCTACGACGAGCACATCGAGCAGGCCGACATGCTCACCTCGCTCCCGGCGAGCGAGATCATGCCCGACCTGCGAACACCCTGGAACGGCTTCGGCGGCCTGCTCGACCAGGTCGAGGCCCGTGACGTGACCGGTCACCCCGGCTGGGACGCGATGGCCGAGACGCTGCGCAGCTACCGGCTGTGGAAGGACGGCAAGCGAGAGCAGGCGTGGCGGGCGGCCGACACGATCGACGGACCCCTCGGCCAAGCCCTCACCGCCTGGTACGGAGAGCTTGAGCGGCGCTCGACCAATCGCGCCGCGACGGCCGGGACAAGTTGACCGCCGCCATGAAGCGCACCCCCTCCGTGATCCTCGGCCTGTGCTCGTACACCCACGACTCGTCGGCCGCCCTTCTCGTGGACGGTGAACTCGTCGGCTTCGTCGAGGAGGAACGCCTCTCCGAGCAGAAGCACACCAAGCTCTACCCGGCCCGCGCCGTGGGATGGCTCCTCGACCAGGCCAAGCTGAGCGCCACCGACGTGGACGCCGTCGCCTACAACTTCCAGCCCACTCGCTACCTCGCCGAGTCGCCCGCCGCCCTGCGCATGGCGCTCTCGCCAATGACACGCGACCGGAGCCTGGCCCGCGCCCACGGGTTCGCCAAGGTCGCCCTGCGCACCCGGCGGCGGCTACGCGTCCTCGGCAGCCAGTTCCCCTCGGCCCGCGTCACACCGGTCCTGCACCACCGCGCCCACCAGCTCACGGCCTACGCCGCCTCCGGCTGGGACGAAGCGGCCGTACTCGTCGTCGACAGCCTCGGCGAGCGGCAGACCACCACGATCGCCCACGGCCACGGCCTTCAGCACCCCCGCGTCCACACCCTGGAAGCGATCAACGACCCGGCCTCCCTCGGCTACGTGTACGGCGCCGTCACCGAGCACCTGGGCTGGCGGCGGGGCGACGAGGAAGGCACAGTCATGGCGCTGGCCGCCCTCGGCGACCCAGCCCGCTTCCGGCACCTGTTCACCACGGCCGTCCGCACGACGGCCACGGGCTTTCGCATCCACCCCGGCTACTTCCCGACGCGCACCCTCACCTCGGGATACCCGAGAACATCTCGGCGGTTCGTCGCCGAGACCTGCTCGGAGCGGCACCCGAGCGAGCCGCTCACCGACGTCCACCGAGACCTGGCGGCTGCCCTTCAGGAGCGGACCGAGCAGGTGATGGTTCACCTTGCCCGCCGCGCCCGTGTGCTTACCGGCTCCCGGCGTCTGTGCGTAGGCGGCGGCGTCGCCACAAACTGCGTCAGCATCGGGAAGATCATCGAGGCTGACATCTTCGACGAGGTGTTCGTCCCGCCGGCGCCCGGAGACGCCGGAACCGCCATCGGGGCCGCCCTCGCCGTGCATGTCGATGGGCGCAGCCCTCGCCCGGTCGCCTGCATCGCCCGCCACTGTTACCTCGGCCCCTCCTACGAGGACCAGCCCCTCGACCTGGCCCCCTGGCCCGGCCTCCGCCAGAAGACCCTCGGCATCGAGACCGCCGAGTTCCTCGCCGACCAGCTCGCCCACGGCGTGATCGCCGGACTGTTCCAGGGAGGGGTTGAGGCCGGGCCGCGTGCCCTGGGCAACCGCTCGATCCTCGCCTCCCCGCTGGAGCCCGGCGTCGTCGAGCGGCTCAACGCCACCGTGAAGTTCCGCGAACCGTTCCGGCCCTTCGCCCCTATGGTCCCGGCCGAGCGCGCCGCCGAGTTCTTCACCCTCGGCCAGCCGGCCCCGTACATGTCCATGGCCTCCGGGGTGACGGACCTGACGCACGAGCGGGTGCCGGCCATCGTGCACGCCAACGGCACCTCCCGCCTGCAGACCGTCACCCGGTCGCAGAACCCCTTCATGCACGCGGTGCTGACCGCCTTCGGCCGCCGAACCGGCATCCCCGTGCTGATCAACACCTCCCTCAACGTCAAGGGCAAGCCGATCTGCGGGACACCCGAGATGGCCCTGGACTGCCTGGCCAACTCCGGCCTCGACGCCCTGCTCCTCGAAGGGCGGTGGATCACCAAATGAAGATCGGATACAGCTTCTGGGGCTTCCTCGGCAACGGCGTCACCGACACCCCCGACGGAGGCCGCAGCCACCGCCGCCCCTTCATCGACGCCCTCCTTGCCCGCGGTCACGAGATCGTCTTCCTCCAGCCCGACCGTGACCGCCTCGAAGCCGATGACGACCTCGGCGGCGCGTACACCTTCGACGACGGCCTGCCCGGCATCGACGCTCTGTTCCTGGAGTGGCGCTGGGCGATCCCCGGCCGCAACACCACCGTGTGCGGCAGCGAGGGGCACACCTGCGACCTCCACCGGCAGGCCCAGCTCATCAACCACTACACGGCCCGGCACCGGACGCCCACCGTCATCTGGGACAAGGACCGCACCCTGCGCGCCGAGAGCGTGTGGCGCCGTACAGCCCACACCCGCGTCTGCGAGGCCGCGCTCGCGCCAACCCCCGGAGCGCACTCGCTGCTCTTCCCCGTCGCCGAGGGCCTCCTCGCCCAGGCCGATGCCCTCACCCTGGCGGCGCGGCCCCGGGATCTCGCGCTCGGCTACGTGGGCAATCAGTACGACCGCGACGAGTCCTTCGACCGCTTCTTCGCCCCGGCAGCCGCTCGCGTCGAGCACCTGGTCGCCGGGAAGTGGACCAAGACCGGCCGCTGGCCGCACGTCCGGTTCGCGGGCCGGATCCCGTTCAAGGACGCCGCTGGAGTCTACGGCCGGTCCCTGGCCACGGTGCTCATGCTGCCCGAGCGGTACGCCGCCGTCGGGCAGATGACCCAGCGCATCTTCGAGGCCGTGCTCGCCGGCTGCCTGCCGCTGGCCCCGGCGGACATCCGCTTCGCCGACCGGTTCGTCCCCAAGGAACTGGTCGTGCGCTCCGGCAGCGACGTCCTCGAACGCCTCTCCTACCTGAACGAAATCGCCGGCACCGAGCAGCACGCCGCCCTGATCGCCGCAAGTGTGGACCGCCTGCGCCTGTTCGGCCTGTGCAAGCAGGTCAACACCCTGGAGTCCGTCCTGCATGGCCTCCTCCAGACCACCGCGACCGAGCGGGGAGCTGCCTGATGCAGACCGCTCGATCGACCACGGCGCGCGGATCCTCCGGGCGCGTCCCGGAGGATGGGTCCGCCGGACACCCGAACCTCTCTACGCTGGAGCACCATGAAGAAGGTCGCCATCGTCGGCTGCGGAGGCAGCGGCAAATCCCACGTGGCCCGCGAACTGGGCAGGATCCTCGACGCCCCGGTGACGCACCTGGACGCCGCGTTCTACGACGACGAGTGGAACGCGTTGCCCATGGACAAGTTCACCGACGTCCAGCGCGAGCTGGTCGCGCAGCCGCGGTGGGTGATCGACGGCAACTACAACTCGACGCTGCAGGTACGGCTCGAAGCCTGCGACACGGTGGTCCTGATGGACGTGTCGACCGTGGCGGCGCTGTACGGGATCTTCTCCCGGCAGATCCGGCACGGGGCCGGGCACAAGGGCAACGGGGTGCACAACCGCATCCACTGGGGCGTGATCAAGTACGTCGCCACGTACCGGCACAAGATGCGGCCCCGCGTGATGGCGAAGATCGAGGAGTTCGGCTCCGGCACCGACGTGGTGCTGCTGGCCAACCGGCGTCAGACGCGTCGCTGGCTGCGGAAGGTCGCCGCCGAGCAGTCCTGACCGGTCCGCGCCCCCGGCCAGGGGGTGCGGCATGAACGAGCCCAACCCGTTCCTGGACCCCGCCCGACAGTCGGAGCTGTACGGACACGCCTCTCGGCTGGCCGGGCGCACCAGCGCCCTGATGCGCGCCAAGACCGCCGGCCACCCGGTGCCCGAGACGATCGTCAGCCTGGTGCAGGCCCATCACGCCCGGCCCGACCGGCTCGGCGTGGTGCTCGACATCGGCTGCGGTCGTGGCACGAGCAGCCGCGTCATCGCCGAGCAGCTCCGGCCCGAACGCCTCGTGGGTCTGGACGCCGCCCCCTCCCTGCTCGCCCAAGCCCGCGAGCGCGCCAAGGACCTGCCCGACAGCACGGTGGACTTCGTCGAAGGCGACTTCCACGACCTCCCTCTGCCCGACGGGTCGAGCGACATCGTCGTCGCGGCGTTCTGCCTCTACCACTCGCCGCGCCCCCAGGACGTCGTCGGACAGATCGCCAGGGTCCTCGCCCCCGGAGGTGTGGCCGTGCTCGTCACCAAGGGCCTCGACAGCTACCGGGAGATGGACCAGCTGGTCGCCGCCGCCGGCCTCGATCCGCGCGCCGCCCAGCACGAGAGCCTCTACACCGCAGCCCACAGCGGCAACCTCGCCGACGTGGCCGCCTCCTCGCTCGACGTGATCGCCGTCCTGGACGAGGAGCACGTCTTCACCTTCGACGGCCACGACCACACGGCGCAGTACCTGGCCACCAACCCCAAGTACGACCTGGCGCCCGGCCTGTACGGCAACCCCGGTGCCCTGGCGGCGACCCTGCACGAGTTCCTTCCCGACCAGCCGCTGACCACCCGGTCCCGGATCACCTTCGTCGTCGCCCAGCCGAAGGAAGGAGGAAAGCCGGCATGAGCCACGCCTCGTTCACCAAGCACTACGCGGATCCGGAGCGCGCGGCGGGGGCGGTGCGCCACTACCGGTGGCTCACCGCGCACGCCAAGCCGCTGCGGCAGCCGGCCTTCCACACTGCCGGACCGCGGTTCCTGACGTTCGAACGGATCGAGGGCCGCCCCGTACGTCCCGAGGACCTCCCGCGCGTGGCGGAACTGCTCGGTCACGCCCACGGTGCCGCCTGGGCCAGCGACCTGCACTCCGCGTCGCTGGACACCCCGCACCACTTCGTGGACGGCACGCTGCTTGACGACTACCTCGGTCCCCGGAAGGTCGCTCTACGGCGACGCCACGAGCAGGGCTACCTGCCCAACAAGACGGCCCTGCACGCGATGCTCGGCCTGCTGCAGGCGACCGCCGAGGGCCCGTGCGCCTTCTACAAGGACAGCAACCCGCGGAACTTCATCATCACCGCGCAAGACATCGTCGCCGTCGACACCGACGACCTGTCCCTCGCCCCGTTGGGCTACGACCTCGCCAAACTCGTCGCGACGCTCCACCTGACCTACGGGCCGCTCACGGACCAAGCCGTCACTACCGCCCTGCTCGCGTACAACGCGGCAGCCCGACGCTACGACGCCCGGCTGGGCACGACGGACCGGGGCCAGCTCGACAGCTTCCTGGGCCTGCACGCCGTCCTCACCGCCCCGTACGTCGGCCGCAACGGCTACCACTACAGCCTGCCCCTCCGTTTCACGCACCGAGGAGCCTCATGATCACCACCGAACTCGTCTTCGTCCGGCACGGCCAAGCCCAGTGCAACGCCGACGGCCTGGTCGGGGGCCCGCGCACCTGCACCGGCCTGACCAACCTCGGGTACGCCCAAGCCGAACAGGCCGCACGCCGCCTGGCCACCGAGCACCTGAAGCAGCCCTTCGACGTCATCTACACCGGCCCGCGGATCCGCCTCGTCCAGACCGGCGAGATCCTCGCCCAGACGCTCCAGATCCCCGTGCACCACGACGAGCGACTCGACGGCCCGGTCCACGGCGACGCCGACGGCCAGCCCTGGGACGCGGTGAAGACGGCCGCCGACGGCGGCCCGCATGCCCACCCCGACACGCCCTGGGCCAAGGGCTCCGACACCTGGAACGGGTTTCTGGAGCGCGCCAGCAGGAACCTCAGCCAGCTCATCAAGGAGAACCACGGCAAGCGCGTCGTCTTCGCCGCCCACGGGGAGACGGTGATCACCGCACACACCCTGCTGCTGGGCATCCCGATCGGCTCGCCCGCCGGATTCACCCACAACCACGCCTCCATCACCCGCTGGCAGCACCACCGCAACCGCCTGGGCCAGACCCGCTGGATGCTCGACCGGCACAACGACACCGAGCACCTCAGCCTCCTCACGCCGGAGCCGACCCCGTGATCGCGACCTCGCGCGACCCCCGGATACAACTGGCGCACCTCCTCCTCGGCACAGTCGACGTCGCAGCGGACCCCGCGCTCCCGCCCCGCGTCGTACGCCTGGTGGCCGGCGACGGGCGTCAGTTCATCGCGAAGCAGCACGCGGAGCGAGACCGGTACGCCGGAGAACTCCACGCCTACGGGGCGTGGGTCACCCATCTGACCGGCCATGCACCGGTGTTGGTCGGCCGGGATGATGCCACCCACACCCTGCTGCTCACCGCACTCGCAGGCGACCGCGCGGACACCTTCGCTCCGGGCTCGCCCGAGGAGGAGCTGGCCCACCACGAGGCCGGGCACGTGCTGGGCAAGCTGCACCGGGCCACGGCCATGCCCCAGGGCGGTGCCGTCGGCGCCTCACTCGCCGAGCGGTTCCAGGGGTGGATCGACCGGGCCGTCCGAGCCGACCTGCTCGACGCGGCCGAGGAGAACCTGCTGAAGCACCACGCGGTCATCCTGGGCACGGGCCACATGGACAGCGCGATCTGCCACCTCGACTACCAGCCGCGCAACTGGCTGCTCGGCGACACCTTCGGCATCTACGACTTCGAGCACATGCGACGCGACGCCAGGGTCCGCGACTTCGCCCGGCTCGAATTCCGACGCTGGCAGGCAGCCCCCCACCTCCGCACCGCCTTCTTCGACGGCTACGGACGCTCGCCCAACGACCTCGAACGACGCCTCCTGGAGTCCTTCGGCGCCGTCGAGGCGGCCACAGCCCTGGTCAAGGGCCACCAGGAGGACGACGCCGCGCTCAGCGCGCACGGCAGAACCGTCCTGTCGCGGCTCACCTGACCAGCCCCTTAGACGACACCACTCTGGAGATCTCCGTGCCACAGCACGAGCAGCCCCCGACCAACGCTTCGCCCCGACGGGCCGTGGTGACCGGCTCCGCCGGATTCATCGGCTCCCACCTCGCCCACGCCCTCGTCCAGGCCGGCACCACCGTGATTGGCGTGGACCGCCGAGACCCGTCTACCGCCCCGACGGCCGCCGCCAACCTCGCCGCGCTGCGGGGTCGCCCGGGATATCACCACGTCACGGCCGACCTCCTCCACTGCGCGATCGACCCGCTCCTGATCGACGCCGACACCGTCTTCCACCTCGCCGGCATCCCCGGCGTACGGCCCTCGTGGGGACCGCAGTTCGGCGACTACCTCGCGTCCAACGTGCTGGCCACCCACCGCGTCCTCGAAGCCTCCACCCGGATCGGCGTATCCCGGCTCGTCGTAGCCTCCTCCTCCAGCGTCTACGGCCCGACCGACGGCGACGCGAGTCGCGAGACCGACCGCCCCAACCCCGCTTCCCCGTACGCCGTGACCAAGCTGGCCGAGGAGCAGCTCTGTCTCGCCTACGCCGAGCGCCCCGTCGGCCCCAGCGTGGTCGCCCTGCGGTACTTCACCGTCTACGGCCCCCGGCAGCGTGCCGACATGTTCACCCACCGCGCCCTGTACGCCGCCCTGACCGGACAACCCCTGCGCCTTTACGGAGACGGTCACCAGCGCCGCGACTTCACCTACATCGACGACGTGGTCGCCGCCACGATCGCCGCCGGCACCATCCCGAACGCGCACGGCACCATCAACGTCGGCGGTGGCTCGAACGCGTCCCTGCTGGACGTGATCAACATCGCCAACAGCCTCACCGGCCGCGAGATCCAGCTCCATCAGGACCACGTGCGCAACGGGGACGTCCTCCTCACGCGTGCCGACCCCGGCCGTGCGGAAGAGGTCCTCGGCTGGCAGCCGCGCGTCGATCTCCACAGCGGACTGCGCGCTCACATGCAGGCGCTGGCCTCCCCGGTGCCGGACTACAGCCGCGCCGCCTAGGCGCACCCGTCGGATCACGAGAGGAGTGCTCATGGAGACCCCCGAGCGAGCGCGGCTGGACGCCTTCTTCCGAAGGATCACCGCGCAGTTCCCCGCTGGCCAGGCGATCACGACGCTGGTCATCACGCACCTGCTTCAGGAACGACCTGCGTTCTTGCGCGCCATGACCGCGGTGTCCACTATCGGCGCCGTCCTCCCCAAGCCCCGGTCGATCCACCAGCCGACCCTCGACACCGTCCGCCACACCCTGCCGGTCCACGACCTGACCCGGGAGCGGTTCACCGACGAGACCCAGGCCCTGCACTATCTGGAGGACACGGCCGGCGGCCAAGACGTCGTCCTGGTCGACATCGGCGGGTACTTCGCGCCCAGCCTCGACACCCTCGTGAACAAGTTCTCCGGCCGCATCCTCGGCGTCGTCGAGGACACCGAGAACGGGCACCAGCGGTACGCGGCCCTCGGCTCGCTCCCGTGCCCGGTCGTGTCCGTGGCCCGCTCACCGCTCAAGGACTGCGAGGACCACCTCGTCGGCCGGTCCATCGTGTTCTCTACCGACGCCCTCGTCCGCGCCCGCGGGGACATCCTCACGAGCCGCAGCGCCTGCGTCATCGGCTTCGGCAAGATCGGTCGCTCGATTGCGCAGACCCTGCGTGCCCAGGACCTGCGCGTCACCGTGTACGACAACGACGCGGTCAAGCGGGTACAGGCGCACGCCCTTGGCTTCCACACCAGCGCGTCCACCACCGAGGCCGTCCACAACGCGGATCTCGTCCTGTGCGCCACCGGCAATCTCGCCCTCCGGCACGACGATTTCGCTGCCCTGCGCAACGGCGCGTACCTCGGATCGGTGACCTCCTCCGAGGACGAACTCGAACTGGGCAGCCTCGACGACCTCTACGAACGTCAGCCCGTCGGAACCCAGTTGACCCGGTACGAGGTCACCGGCCACTACTTCTACGTTCTCGCCGACGGCGGTGCCGTCAACTTCGTGCACGGCGCCGCCGTCGGCACCTACATCCACCTCGTCCAAGCCGAGATACTCGCCGCCACCGCCGCACTCAGCCACGCGCGGCTCCAGCCCGGACTGCACGAGATGCCGGCGGCCGACCGCGACACCATCGCCAGAACCTGGCTCCGCCACTTCGAAAGGTGACCCCGTTGCCACCCTCCACCGGACACGTCCTTGCCGTCACCGAGGCGTACCTCGCCCGTCACCCGGACGAGCGCGCCTCCCTGGCGATGCTGTTCGACGTACTCGCGGGCGCGGACGATCCCACCAGCCGCAAGACCTTCCCCGCCCACGTGACCTGCAGCGCCATCGTCATCAATGGTGAACGGCACGTGCTCCACATCCTGCACAAGGCGTCCGGGGAATTTCTGGCGCCCGGCGGGCACAACGAACCGTCCGACCAGCGCCTGCGCGACGCCGCCCTGCGCGAACTGCACGAGGAGGCCGGCATCCCGCCGAGCGCCGTGGTTCCCCTCGCCGGCTACGAGGACATCCCCCTCGACATCGAAGTGCACGCGATCGACGCGAACCCGTCGAAGAACGAGCCGGCCCACCACCACGTGGACTTCCGCTGGGCCTTCCAACTCGTGACCGATCACGCGGTGGTGCTGCAGGAGGAGGAGGTCGACGGCTACCAGTGGCGGCCGTTCGCGACCACTGCCTCACCCACCGTCCGCGCCAAGCTCGCCCAGCTCACCTGAAGCCCTCGAACCCGACCACCAGGAGGACGCCGTGGCCGCCACCACAGCCCGACAGACCGACGCCGAACGACGCCGGCACATCGCCGTCATACCGTGCCGCTGGGGTGCCTCCCGCTTCCCCGGCAAACCACTGGCCCTCCTCGGCGGCAAGCCGCTGCTCTGGCACGTTCACCAGCGCTGCCTGGAAGCCAAACGCCTCGACGGAGCCATCGTCGCCACGGACGACGAACGCATCGAAGCGGCGTGCCGCGAACTAGGCATCGACTGCATCCGCACCGGGGAGCACCTCACCGGCACCGACCGCGTCGCAGAGGTCGCCGAGCGCCTCCCGGCCGACGGATACATCAACGTCCAGGGCGACGAGCCGTTCATCGCACCCGGTGCGATCGACGCCATCTCGGAAGCTCTGGAGCACCTGCCTCCGGGCACGCTGGCCGTGAACGCTTACACCGAACTGGTCGACATCGCCGCAGCCCTGGACAGCAACGTCGTCAAGGTCGTCGTCGCCGCTCAGGGCGACGCCCTGATGTTCTCGCGCCACCCCATTCCCTATCCGAAGGGGGAGCGGCCGAAGTACGCACGCCAGCTGGGCCTCTACGGATTCGCTGGCCACTCTCTCCAGCGCTTCCGGCAACTTCGGCAGGGGCCCTTGGAGCGCGCAGAAGGAGTGGAGATGCTGCGCTTCATCGAGCACGGCCACGCTGTACAGATGGTGCCTGTTACGGACGACGGCGTTGCGGTGGACACTCCAGAGGATCTCGCGCGAGCCAGCATCCTGCTCGCCCGGTACGCAGAAGCATGACTTGTACTTACCATCTGCTACACCAGGACAGGAAGAGTTGCCAGTCCGCGAACGAGACGGGTGCGCCGCCAGTCCAGTTGGTCAGTTGGCGCGGCAAGCCGGATTCCGGGAAACCGAGTCAGTACCGCTCGGAGGGCGATCTCCACCTCAGCTTTGGCCAGGGGAGCACCGACACAGCGGTGGATGCCATGGCCGAAGCTGAGATGAGCGGCGGCGTCTCGGTCCAAGTCGAGCAGGTCCGGCGACGGGAACCGCTCTGGGTCGCGGTTGGCGGCTCCAAGAGCGACTAGTACCGGGACACCGGCAGGGATATCGGTACAGCCGAGCGTGACGGCCTCCGTGGTGAACCGAAAGGTTGCTGTACTGACGGGAGAATCGAACCGAAGCAGCTCGTCCAGCACGGCTGGGACATCGTCCGGATTCTGCCGAAGGCGATCCAGCTCGGCACGGTGCTGGAGCAGCGCCAGGGTGGCGTTTCCGAGGAAGTTGGTGGTGGTCTCGTGCCCGGCCACAAGCAACAGCACCGCCAGCGAGACCAGCTCCTCCTCGCTCAGATGGTCGTCTCCGTCGCGCTCCGAGATGAGCCGGTCGAGAAGAGAAGCGCCGGGGGCCAGGCGCTTGGCGGCGATGAGGGTCGTCATGTAGTCGGCCATGGAATGCGAGGCCGCGTCGATGACGTCGGACTTGCCTGCCGCGAACAGCTCTCCTGACCAGCGTTGGACGTCGGGTCGGTCCTCCTTCGGAACTCCGAGTAGCTCGCAGATCACGATGACCGGCAGCGGTACCGCCAGACTGGCCACGAAGTCGAACCGCTCTCCGACGGGCCACTGATCCAGCAGCTCGTCGGTGACCCGGGCAATGAACGGACGCATGTCCGTGACTGCCCCAGTCGTGAACGCTTTGGTCACCAGCCTGCGGAGGCGGGTGTGCTCGGGCGGGTCGCTGGCCAACATTGTGTGCGCCACCGCAGGGTGTAGTCGACGCCGTGACCCGTTGCCCGCGAAGAAGGCGGCAGTGTCCTTCGAGAGCCGTGCGTCGCGGAGAGCTTCCCTCGCTTCCGCGTAGCCGGTGACCAGGTAGCTGATGTGCCCACCGGACCCAGTGGGCACGGACTGTACCGGGCACCTGGACCGCATGGCCGCATAGGTGGGGTAGGGGTCCTGGAGAAAGCGGGGGTCTTGAGTCGGGTCGGTCATGCCATCAGGCTCCAACCGGCTCTGGCTGACTGTCATCGGCGACACGCCCAACTCGGTGCGCGTAGGCGTCGGCCACCAGGAGGAGCCACTCCGTGTCCGCACGGAGGTCCTTGCGCGAGGCGGCCTCCGCCGACGGCAGGGCAACCTTGTCGGCGTACCGGCCGGCCTTCGAAGCGGCCAGCGCTGCCTTCACGACAGCCGCCTCGACCGCTGCGGCTCCCGCCTCTGTTCCAGCGTCGAACGTGCCCTGGGCCACCTCCTGCACCCTGCGGGACCGGTACGGACGAAGGGCGAGGATGCCGTCGTTGATCTCGATGACCCTACGTTGGAGCAGGAAGTCCGAGTCGTTCGAGGCGGCCTCGTCGAAGGCCGGGTCGATATTCGGCATCGCGGCGGATAGGTCCTGCCAGAGAGAACTGAGGGCTTCGAAGGATTGTGCCTCCCAGCGGCGACGTCGGGCCTGGCTGACCGGGTAGACGACAGCCGGCAGGGTGAGACCGACGCAGATCAGCAGGACGGCGAGCGCCGGAGACGTCACGCTGAAGACGCACGGCCTAGACACGAGCGACGAACACTCCGAATGGTCGGACACCAGGTGGAAGCCCAGGCCCAGGGAGATGAGGACCGTCAGCTTGTACACCGCGTAGACCAGTGCGAAGACGCACCCTGCTGCCGCCATGCGCAGACCTATCCGGACGCTGCTGCGGCGGGTCGACCTCGACTGGCTTACGGCCTGCACCAGGAAGTCGACGATGCCGAAACCGAGGTAGGAGATGAAAAGCAGCAGATAGAGCGCATACACCTGCGGAGAGCGATGCGTCATCTGCTCGTACGTGAACAGCACGGTCATGCCGAGGGCAGACGTGGCGAAGAGGACGAGACGCAGCCGGACTCGCCGTTGCGCTTCCGCGGGTTCCAGGTTGAGCTGGAAGGAAACAGCCAGGACCGCTGTGGCGGCGGCCAGTGAAGCACAGTTGCTCAGCAGCCGGGCGACGTGCGGCACGACGCCCTCAACGGCGTTCTCGAACAGCGGGGCGTAGGTGGCGAAGGCCAGGGCGAACGAGCCGAGGAGCGCGCCCATGGCCCATGTGCCGGTCGGACGGGGCGTCCCTCGACCGAGGACCCAGTAGGCGGCAGCCGCTGCGAGCAGGCAGGCCATGCCAAGGAAGACGGAGTTCATCGTGAGCGGAACCGAGCTTTCTTAATGGGCTGGGAGAAAAGCGCGTCCCAGCTGTCCGATCCCCTCGTCGGCTGATGAGAAGGGGATTCGCGTTCACGGTAGATGCGCTGGCGGATAACCGTCGCCATCATTTCCGCTTCGCGTTCGTCGGCCGTCGAATAACTCGTGCGTCCCGACATGCGCATCACTAACGAGCTCGTGCATGGTTGGCGGTGAGACGTCGAGGACTTCGGTGGGGCCCGGGGGTCACATCTGCCGTGCCGATGTCAGGTCTGCGCCCTGCTGATGAGACAGCAGGCCGGCGATGGCCTGGACCGTGTCGCTCATGTGCTCGCGGCGGCCGAGGTGGCGTGCGAGTGCCCGCCAGTTCTTGAGATGTGCGATGCCGTGCTCGACCCGGATACGGCGTGAGGAGTGCGCCTTGCGCTGGCGCTCGTACATATCCTCGTACCAGTCCGGGGCGTTCTTCTTGAACTTGCGGTGCGGTGGCGTCACCACGCGTCCGCCGGTCTGTGCGCCGAGCCCCTGGTAGCCGGCATCGGCGAGGATCTCGACCGCAGGCCCACCGGCCAGGAGCTCCACCAGCCCCAACTGGCGTGCGTGGGTGATGTCCGCGCAACTCCCGGGCTTGGTCGGGCTGCACCACAGCATGCGTCCTTCGCCGTCCGTGACCACCATGGATTTGACGGCGTTCTGCTTGTTCTTGCCGGAGATGAACTTGTCCCGGTCCTTGCGTCCTTGGGCCGGCCGCCGGACCCGGATCTCGGTGCCGTCGATGATGCCGGTCTTCCCTGTCGCGCCGAGATGGTCGACGACTTCGGCCAGAGTCCGCAGCCGTACGTCGGGGCTGATGGTGCACCCTCGCTCGGCGAGCAGGGGCCGCACCTCGTTGATGGCCCGGGTGATGGTGGAGCGGTCCACGCCAAACCAGCAGGCCAGCACGTCGTGGGTAGTCCCGTGACGGAGATGGACGAGAGTGGCCAGCAGCCGGTCGACAAACACCAGCCGGTGCTTCGCGCCGGCGCCCATGGCCCGCTTGCGCGGCCGGGAGGCAAGCCTGGCCTGGTGGCGCTCGTGCCACAACGGACCCACTTCGGCGACGAGTTCAGCGATCACATCGGCCGTCAGGCCCGTGATCCGCCGGTTGCTGATGACCAGTGCACGAGCCGAGTTCCCCACCACGCAACCATGATCAACGATCAAGGACTCGGCGTCTCACCGCCAACCATGCACGAGCTCGTAAGCGTGGGGTTCACCCCGAGGGCCTGTGCCGTATCCGCGTCGACCTGCAGGCTTCCGGGGTGGTCGCAGAACACGTGGCACAGTTCGTGCGTGAGAATGTGTCGCTGGTGGTGAACGGACGTGCCTTCCTCGTAATAGAGGAGGTCGGCGGACGGCGTCTCGACCCTTATGCCACAGGGCGCTTCGACAGCGTCGAGCGTGCTCAACGGTTTCAGGATGATCGGTTTTCCGCGAAGGGCGGCTATCGCCTCGCGCAGTTCGCGCGTGCTGAAGCGATGCGGTAGGTGCAGGAGATCTACCTGCTCCTCACATGATTTGCGCAGTCGACTCTCGTCGATTTCTGGAAAGGGCATGGAAAGCCCCCCTCGGCCTCGGCTGTGCGCCAACTTGCTACTGAGCGACAGCCAAGAGGATGCCAAGAAGAAGGGGGAACTCACGCTTCCCGGAAGCGTCAGTTCCGGTTACGGATGGTGACTTGATCCCTGTGAGGAGGATGGATGAGTGCCAGGCTGGGGGATTCCTTCGACCTTGATCGACAGTGGGTGAAGCCCGTGATCGCGGGCCGCTGTGGCTCACGACGCAGATGATTGAACGGTCGACTATCCGTTATGTCTGACTACGCTGGATGACCATTTCATGATCTCTTGATGTTGTTTTCGGGCGTGTTGTGATGCATGTCACTTCATCATGGGATCTAATCTCGGGTCATGGACTCTCGGGGCGGGCAGGTCGAGGGCGACGAACCTGACGGTGAGTCCCTGCCTGAGCTGCTGCGATCATGGCGGAGCCGCACGGATCCCCGCGAGATTATGGGCCTGGCGGCCTCGGGGCGCAGGAGTAAAGGGTTGACGCAGCGTGACGTGGCTCGTCTGACCGGAGTGAGCGAACGTTGGTACGGCGCACTGGAGCGCGGCAACGAGGCCAAGTACTCGGCCGACTTCCTCGATCGGCTCTCGTCGGCGCTGAGGCTGAGCCCGGCAGAGCGTCGCGCGTTGTACCTGAGGGCGGTCGGTCGTCCGCCGGCACTTGCCTCAACGCCGGATGTGGACGCGGCAACAGATGTGGACGAGGTGCTGCTCCAGCAGTTCCTGGACAATCAGTCCCCCGCTCCCGCCTTCGCCACGGATCTCGCATGGAACGTGATCAGCTACAACGAGCCGCTGCTTGATTGGTTTCCGTGGGCTGCCTATCAGGCCAATCAGATGCGATGGGCTTTTCTGGAGCCGGAGGCTCGTGAGCATCTCGTGAACTGGGAACAGGACTGGGCCCGCCCATTTCTCGGGCAGATCCGCTATGAGCGGGCTCACCACCCGAAGAGCGAGGCCCTGCGGCAACTGGAGCGCGACATCCTCGCGGGATCGCCAGCCGCGCGACAGATGTGGGATCGTCGCGAGATGGTCGAGCACTCCCACGGTGCTCTGCGCCGGCTCAGGATTCCGTATCACCAAGGACGGGAAGTTGCTGTCCGCATCGTCGCCCTGCGACCGATGCGCAGCGACCTCCTCCGAGTGATCGTGCTGCTGGAAGGCCGCCACGGAAGCGATGCCGTCTGACCGCGACGGAGGGCCGCATGTCGCGGTTCGGGCGGCACTGAACTCATTCGTCGTCGAGCAGCCCGGAGTCGTCCGACTCCTCCGGCATTCCCTCCAGTCGGCGAGCCTGGTCGATCACGGTGTTCAGCATGTGCAGGCTCGACGTGCTGAGCCCGTTGGCGCGCAAGGCGACCCGGCGCACCCCCTGGTCGCGCATGGCGGCAATCACCTGGATCTCTGCACGCTGCCGTTCGGCTTCTTCCCCGTCGAAGAAGTAGCCCGGGTTCACCCCGAAGAATCCGGCCAACGCCCGGATGGTCTGCATCTTCGGGTTCGTGTTGGTTCCGGTGCGGAGCTGCTGGATGGCGCTTGCGGAGATGGTCACGCCCGAGGTGTCGCGGATCCCCTGTGACACCTCCGCGTACGTGTACGGACCGCGCCCCTTCGGATGCACCTCCCGAAACAGGTAGTCGAGCAGCTCCGCGAAGGTGCGCTCGTTCTTCTCGGTCATCCCCAACCCTTCGTCATGGCGACCATCCTATCCACCCCAGTGGTGATCATGGCTAGCGTCGTCTCGCACGCCGACATTGCAGTTGACGCAAGGGCGCCACTGCGGTGTACGTTGACCCAGTAGTTCGTCCAGTTCAGTGTTCCGTGCCTGTTCGGAGCAGGTGTGGAGAAGCTGGACTTGTGCCAGCGGTCGCCATACGGTTCTGGTCCCTGCACAAGCGGATCACCGGCCGGGGACCGGCCAGGAGGGGAGGGGCGATGTACCCACAGGGGCCATGACGCCCACCGGGGTGGATGAGAGCGGCGCCCGGGAGCTACCAACTCCCAAGCGCCGGGCCGGCACCCCGAAGAGTGCCGATTCACATCTCGCGGGCGGCGGGGCTTTTGCACGAGAACCGCCGCACCGCACTCCTACGAACAACGGAGTATCGCATGCTCGCCATGCCGAGTGGAACCCCGGCCTGCCCGGATACCGACCGCCAGCGCCGCCTCGCCGCCCAGCTCGCAGACATGATCCCGGGCGCGGCCACTGTCCGGGTCAGCCTCAACGACCCGAAGGAGGCGTGGCCCCACCCGCACGCCATCGTCAAGGACGAGCCCCTGGAGCTGGGGCCGACGACCGCAAGGGTCGCAGCCCGCTGGATCCTGCGAGCCTGGCCGGAGGCGGACTGGACTAGGCCGCACACCTTCGACGTCGCCGCCGCGACCCTCACCCGCAGCGACCTGGTCGCCGCCGGTCAGGGCTGCTGACATGGCGCGGATACGAACCATCAAGCCGGAGGCGTTCGTCTCCGAGTCGCTCGCCGAAGTGAGCGTCGAGGCAGAGCGCACCTTCTTCGGCCTGCTCACCCAGTCCGACGACCACGGTCGCCACCGGGACAACGCCGCGATCATCGCTGGGCTGCTCTGGCCGCTGCGCGCCGAGCACACCTCGGTCCACGTCGAGGACGACCTCCACCAGCTAGCGAACGCCGAACTGATCTGCCGGTACCGCGGATGCGACGGCCGCCTCTACCTCCATGTCGTGACCTGGTCCGAGCACCAGAAGATCGACAAGCCGAGCCAGTCCCGCCTGCCCTCGTGCCCGCAGCACCAGGCTGCCGACCGGTGCGCACCGTGCAAGGGCTCCTGCACCCGGAGGGCGGAGGGCTCGCCCACTACTCCCCGAGGATTCGCCGAGACCTCGGCGAGGGCACCCCGAGCCCCCGATCTGCCTGCCGTACCCGCCTCGACGGTGCCGGACCAGTCAGATGGGCCAGCCGCCGACCGGCCGGAGGCCGCCGCCGAAGCCATCAGCGCACCCGGGCCGGACAAGGTTAAAAGTCCAGGTCAGAGGGTTGTATCCGAAGGCTCCCCGAAGCCTCCCCGAAGCCTCGGCGCCTGGATCTAGGATCTTGGATCCTGGATCTCTTGTCCCTACGGGGCGCATAGCGCCCGCAGCCGGCATCTCCGCCAAGGACCTCGTCGGCGAGTACGTGGCCGGGTGCGACCAGCGCCCCCCGAGCGACGTGATCGGGCACCTCGGACGGATCATCAAGAAGCTCCTAGACGAGGGCATCGCTCCGGTGCACATCCGAGCCGGGCTGGCGAATTTCACCGCCAACCCCAAGCACCCGAGCGTCCTGACCAGCATGGTCAACGAGGCGATGAACGCTCGCCCCGGCGGTTTGGCGCGGCCGGGAATCCGGCCTAACGTGCCCGCCCACCAGGCGTGGACCAACCCGGCCAACGCTTCCGCCGCCTACGCCGAGGAGCTGTGATGCACACCCGTCACCGCGAACCGCAGCTCCTCGGCAACGAAGGCACCCTGGAGCGCATGGCCCGGATCCTGGCCGCCCGCAACATCGACCCGGCCGACGCCGCCGCGCTCCCCGACGACCCCGAGCCGTTCTCCCCGCTCGACGCCCTCCTGGCCGGGATGCCCCCGCGCTACCAGGCGGCCGTCGCCGACCACCCGAGGGTCCTGGACTGGGTCGCGGAGGTCACCGAGGCGGCCGTCGCCCCCAGCCGGGGAGCCCGGCGGCAGGTCACCACCGGGCCCAGCCTCCTGATGGCCGGAGTCGTCGGCGCGGGCAAGACGCACCAGGCGTACGGCGCGGTCCGAGCGCTCGTGGAGAGCGGGGTCGGCGTGCGCTGGCGCGCGACCACCGCCGCCGACCTCTACGCCGATCTCCGCCCCCGGCCCGGGGTCGACAGCGAGCGGGAGCTGGCGGCCGTCTGCCGCTGCCCGCTCCTGATCATCGACGACCTCGGCGCGGCCAAGGCCAGCGAGTGGGTCGAGGAAGTGACGTACCGGCTGATCAACCGGCGGTACAACTACGAACTCCCCACGCTGATCACGACCAACCTGGCGATCAAGGACCTGCGCTCGTACCTCGGTGACCGCGTCGCCTCCCGACTCGCGGAGATGACCGACCGGGCCGAGTTCGAGGCCGTCGACCGCAGACGCCACAGCGCCGCCGCCTGACCCCCACAGGCCACCCCGCCGGACCGCGCCCCCGCAGCGCCGTCCGAGGGGGCCTACCGCCAGCGCACCTCTCCGCCGACGCCCCTGCGCGCGGAGAGCGATCGGAGCACCCCGCATGACCAGCACGATGAACGGCCCCGCCCACCACCGTCAGCTCGGCGACCAGACCTGGCAGGCCGAAGCCATCTGCCAGAGCACCGAGTACCACCCGGTGGACCCCGAAGTCTTCTTCCCCGAACCCGACGAGACCGCCAAGATCGCCACGGCCAAGGCGCTGTGCGGCCAGTGCCCGGTCCGCCGTACCTGCCTGGACGCCGCTCTCGAAGGGGGTGACACCGACGGGATCCGTGGCGGCCTGACGGAGGAGGAGCGCGGGCCGCTGCACGACAAGCTCGCCAGCCGCCTCGACTACAGCCGCGTCAACGCCACCATCGCCGGGCGCGACGTGCACCTCACCCACGCGGAGCGCCGTGCGGTCGAGTACGCGGCCTACCGCCACGGGGTGAGCGAGCAGCGCCTGGCCTGGCTTCTGAAGGTCACCGAGGAGCACGCCAAGAAGCGATACCGCGAGATCCGCCGGGCCGAGCGCAATCGAACCCTGAACCAGCCCACTACGAACACCCCACCCCCCGAGACCAGCGGCGAGCGCCTGATCCGCGACGACTTCGGGACGGCGGCATGAACACCGCAAGCGCGCCGAAGACGGCGCACATATCCGGGTGGGACCGCGCGGCTGTCGTGGCCCTCGGGAGCGCGGGATGCGCGCTGTCGTATGACGCCCTGCAGCAGATGGCCGTCGCCATCCACATCCGAGGCTTCCTTACCTACCTGTTCCCCCTGGTGATCGACGGGTTCATCGCGTACGGCATCCGAGCCCTCCTAGTCCTGCGCAACGCGCCCTTGCGCGCCCGGCTCTACGTCTGGGCCCTCTTCGGCACGGCCACCGCCGCCAGCATCTGGGCCAATGCCCTCCACGCGGTCCGCATCAACCAGGACACGGTCGCCGGCACCAGCCTCCGGCTCGGCGACGCGGTGGTCGCGGTGCTCTCCACCATCGCCCCGCTGGCCTTGGCCGGAGCGGTCCACCTCTACATCCTCATCGCCCGGGGCCCGGTCACGGACGCTGACCGACAGAACCTCGGTGAGCCCGGTCACCTCGGTCAGACTGACCGGGGCGAGGCCATCGAGGTCACCCGGACCGACCGGGCCGGTCAGCAGCGGTCAGCGGTCGGTCAGGTCGAGCCCGGTCAGTCGGTCACTGCTCTGACCGACCGGTTGCCGCTGTCCCCGACCAACGAGGACACCGCCACCCGGTCAGTGACCGGGGACTCGACCCCGGCGGCCAACGGCCAGTCGGTCACCGACCACCACAACCGGAGGCACGGTGCCCCTGACCTGCCGGGACAGGTGGACAAGGGGCGGACGGGCGCTGACCGCCCCGACAGCGCTGCCCCGGTCGGTGATGGCCAGGGCAGCCCGGCGGCGGTCAGTGCCCCGCCGGTCACCTCGCCGCCGGTCACTGACCGGGCTGCTCAGCCGACTGATGACCGGCGACCTGACCCGGACACCGAGGAACTGCTGAAGATCGCCCGGTCGGCGGTCAGGGCCGAGGACAAACTCACCCGCAAGGTGGTCGCCCAGGCGATCCGAGGTCAGCAGATCCCGCTGTCCAGCGACACCCTGACCGCGCTGATGGCCCAGCTGCGCGAGCAGCACCGCCAGCCGGTCACTTCCTCCCGGCCCTGACCGAACCTCCACGGAGTGGGTGACCGAGTCGGTCACCCCGGCCGGTCACCCACTCCGCATGTCTCCGAGACATCCCGCCACAGCAGAAGCGGAGAGCATCCGATGCGCGCTCACCCGGCCACGCCCGCCGAAGTCGACTCCTGGCTGACCGTCCTGCACCAGCACGGACACCTCCACCGCGCCCAGTCCGGCCCCGACACCACCTGGATCGTGCAACGCGAGCAGCACGACCGGCCCTGGACCCTGCACCACCCCGTCCTGGCCATGGACTGGATCGAGGAACTCGTCCGCGAAATCCAGCAGCAGGACCCGGAGACGAGCCGGTGAACACCAACGACCCGGTGGCCACCTCCGCTGGACAGCAGCGTGCCCCCACCACGGCTCCTGGCGGAGCAAGCTATCGCGTACGACGGTCCTACGGCCCGACGTACGCACTTGCCCCCGCCCAGGAGGGCGGGGGAAGCCCGGCGGGTCCCCGCGCGAGGGCGCGCGGGGACCAGCCAGGCAACCGGCACCAGGGGGCGCCGGTCACCGGGGGAGAAGCAGACGACCCTGCCGACCCCGAGCAGACGAGCCCGAGCACGCCCGCCTTCCCCGACCGCACCCCGCGCCGCCGCAGCCGCAACCCGAGCGAGCGCGCCCGCAAGACGACCACCCGCCTCTCCGACACCGAGAAATCCGAGATCACCGACGCCGCCACCCAGCGCGGCGTCACCGTCGCCCGCTTCCTCGCCACCGCCGGCCTGAGCGCCGCCCGCGGACACGCCGCCGTGCACAGCAACGACCAGCTCGACGCCGCCATCGACGAACTCGCCGCACTGCGCACCGCGCTGGCCCGGATCGGCAACAACATCAACCAGATCGCCTTCGTCCTCAACAGCGGTGGCCATCCGCGCGCCGGTGAACTCGAACACGCGCTGGGCACGCTGACCGGACTTCTCGCCCGAGTCGATGACGCAGCGAACGACCTGGTGACCAGGCGGCTGTGATGGTTCCCGACATCGGACGCGGCTCCCGCACCCACGGCCTCCTCGTCTACCTGTACGGCCCCGGACGGCGCGAGGAGCACACCGACGCACACCTCGTCGGCTCCTGGGACGGCTTCGCCCCCGACCCCGGCCGCGACACCGGCCTCGACCCCGACCCGAAGGTCACCCTCGCCCGGCTCACCGCCGCCCTGGACCTGCGAGTCAAGCAGGCCGGCGACCGCGCGCCCGCCAAGCACGTCTGGCACTGCTCGGTCCGCACCGCCCCCGGGGACCGGCGGCTGGACGACGAGGAGTGGAACGCCGTCGCCCAGCGCATCGTCCACGCCACCGGCATCGCCCCGGACGGTGATCCCGACGGCTGCCGGTGGATCGCCGTCCGCCACGCGGAGGACCACATCCACATCGTCGCCACCCTCGTACGCGGCGACCTGCGCAACCCACGCCTGAACTACGACTTCAACAAGGCCCAGGCCGAATGCCGCCGCATCGAGAAGGAGATGGGCCTGCGGCGCCTGAACGCCGGCGACGGCACCGCAGCGAAGAACCCCAGCAGCGCCGAGAAGTTCAAGGCCGAGCGCACCGGCCGCCCGGAGACCTCGCGCGAGACGCTCCGGGAGGCCGTCCGTCGAGCCGTGGCGGGAGCGGATTCGGAGGAGGAGTTCCTCACGCGGCTCCGCGCGGCGGGGGTGCGCGTGAAGCTGCGGCACGCTCCGTCCGGTGACGCGCTCGGCTACAACGTGGCCCTGCCCGGCGACCGCAACCGCGACGGAGACCCGGTCTGGTACCCCGGCTCCAAACTGGCCCCCGACCTCTCCCTTCCGAAGATCCGCCTACGCCTCACCGACGGGGCCGCCGAGCCGAGCGCGCCCGCGGTCGCCGCTGACCGGACGAACTGGTCACCGCCCGCCCGTCAACGACGCAACGCAGTCGTCATCGCCGAGCACTCGGCCACGCTCCTGGAACGCGATGAGGACGACGAGGTCGCCGCCCAGCTCGTCGGCGTTGGAGAACTCCTCGACGCGGTGGCCCAGACCTCACCAGCCACCACCCGCGCCGAGCTGGCCGCCGCAGCTCGCGCCTTCGAGCGGGCGACCCGCAGTCATGTCCGCCCCGAACGCGCCGACACCCGGGCGCTCCGCTCAGCCGCCCGGGGCATTGTCCAGGCCGGCGGGGCGCTCGGCCGAGGCGAGGACGGCGGCACCACCGCCATGCTCGTATCCACCCTCGTCCTGGTCACCCTCGCCGCCGCCCGCTGGCACTCCGCGCGCGGACACGCCCAGCAGGCCCACGCCTCCCGCCAAGCCGCCACGCACCTGCGCACCGCCTACCGACAGGCCGCCGCCACGCCGATGCGAGTGCTGCACGACCAAGGTCGGGCCCTTCCAGAAGCTCAGCGCCGCACGCACGAAGCCACCCTTCGCGCCGTCCTGCCAGAGAAGGTCGTACGGGCGGGGGGCATGGAAGCGAGGACCGACGCCTTGGTCGCCACCCTCGCCCAGACCGAGCGAGCGGGCCACGACTCCGAAGCCCTCCTGCGCCAGGCCATCGACATGCGCGAACTCGAAAGCGCCGATGACGTGAGCGACGTCCTGGTCTGGCGCCTGCGGCGCATCGCCCAGCTCCCGGCACACCCGGGCGAAGGCGCCCGTCGTCCGCAGGTCGCCACTCGCCAGGCCACCACGCCGAGCAGCCGCACGAGCGAAGGGAACGCGACGGCAGCCGTACCGCTCGGGACTGTTCAAGACCCCAACCGCCGCTCGCCGGGTCGCTGACCAGGTCGAACCGGTAGCCGATCACCGACCGAGCGGACGCCGCGAATGTATGGACAGCCGGTCTACCGGCTGTTACGGATGAAGACAGGACCGAAAACCGGGAGATGACGCTCGTGCTCAGAACCACCACCCGCACCACGGAGTCGGCACCCGCGCTGCCCGTCCTCCCCACTGGTACCGACCCCCTGCTGCAGCTCCAGGCCGAGACCCGGCCCGCCGACGGACCCGGGGCGATTCGCTGCGTCGGCCACTCACGCGAACTCGCTCTCAGGGGAATCCCCGTGATGTGCTCCGCCTGCCGTGCCCGACGCGACTGGCTGCTCATCAACCACGGGCGCTACGTCTGGGTCCACTGCCGGTGCGGCAACCAGCGGCTCGAGCCCGAGATCAGCCGCGCCGACTTCGACACCCTGGTCGGCGGCCCGCACGGGACGACCTACCCAAGTGTCGAGGCGGGCTTGGCCGCGCTTGGGTTCGACGGCGTATTCGCCGGCATCTACCTGGAGTAGCGAGCGCTGCTGCAGCGCACACAGCGGCAGGATCTGCTTGCCGCCCGCGCTGTTGAGGCGAGGTACGGCTCCACCTTTCGGGGGCGCCCCCGCATCCACGAAGCCTAAAGAGAGTGTGGCGGCTGGTGTCACGCGAGACGGAGGCGCTGGTCGGGGGCGTCTCGACGCAGAGGGTCGGGGGATTCGTTGATGCGCATCAGCCAGTCATAGGTGCGTACCTGGATGTGGGAGCGTCGGGCCTGCAACTCCCGGATCTCGGAGGCTGCGTCGTCAGCGGTCTCGCGAGCCATGATGATCAAACCTGGGACTTCGGCCGTGATGCCTGGCAGGCCCAGTCCGTCGGCGTCGCGTGCGGAGCGAGCGTAGTGCAGATTGGTGGACAGCCACCTGCGCCAGTCCTCGATCTGGTCGACCGCGTGCCGCAGGGTGGCTGTCGCCCGCTTGTTGCCGGGGTTAGTCAGGCGACTGACTGGGCTCTCAAGTTCGACCAGCGTCCACCGAACTCCGAGCGAGGTCTGCCCGGCGATCATAAAGTCGGCCATGTAGTGGTTCCCGAGCTGGACCTGTGGCCGGATCCAGGTGTCGTGGGTGCCTACCACGGTACCGGCCAGCAGTGCTGGGTGCTTCTCCAAGAGCCGTTGCATCGCGGCTTCGTCGTCAGCTGTCTCCAGTGCGTCGCGCAGCGCCTCGATCGCCGCTGGGGTCGCCGGAAAGTTGATCCGCCAGCGTTCCAGCTGCGCTTCCTGGGCTCGGGTGATCCGAGCCGGGTTGCTCTGAATAGCAGCGGCGTATTCGCGGGCCAGACGGAGCTGATCGAGATAGTCATCCTCACCGGGGCGGGTGAGGCGGGTGACCCTGTGCGGGGCAGTGCCGAGCCCGTGGCCGCCCCGGAAGTACAGTCGGCCATTGGAGCCGACTGATGAAATCTCGCCGTGTACATCCGGCCCCTTGCGCCGGTCGCGAGCGGTGACAACGTCATCGACCGCAGGCTCCAGCCGACGTAGGGCGGCGGCGGACTCGCGGTCACGCGCGACGCGCAACCAGGCGTTGAGCACCTCTCGGCTCCCGAGTTTGTCCATGTCGGGAACTGCCAGATCGGTGCGGCGCGCGAGATCGACGAGGACGTCGTACTCGTCGTCGCCGAAGTCCCCGGCGAGCGTCAGGTCCAGAGGCCCTCGAAGCAGGACTCGCAGCTCAGCGGCAGCGACCAGCGAGGGCGTGGCCTGACCTACGGGTAGGGCCAAGGCGCGGGCGATGTCTATTTGTTCGGCCGTTGGCGCCTTGCACTTGCGTTCGAGACTCTCGGCCACGACACGCCACCGTAGCTCTGGCACTGACCCTCCTTTGGAACGACCAGCTCACCGTAGCCGCAAGCAGTGACGTGGTGTGGCGGTTTCTTCCGGCTGTGGTAGTGGACTGCCAGAGAGGTCAAATGTCGGATCCGTCCGCTGCATAGGCTTGAGACCGTGCTGGATGCCCTCCTCTGCGATGGCTTCACCGCTTCGGACCGACTCGTGGCGTTGCTGGCCGAGCGTCGCGGTGTCGGTCGAACGGAACGGTAGGGAGAGGATCTGCCAATCGGGCGTCGTACGCGCACCCCACGGCGACTAGGGAACCGGTCAGATGGCGGGTGTGTCCTCCGGTCGGGCGGCGCGGTGCAGGTCGCTGCGAAACCCCCGGCCGACCGGACTCCAGTTATGGAATGTGGACGGCTTCCAGCGGGGACGGTCCGGCACGCTGTCGTCGTCGGGCGAGGGCAGGCTTACCCGGCTCTTGCGGCTGCGGGTCGCGCCGACGCTGATACCCAGGTGGGCGGCGACCTCCGGGTATCCCCAGAGCCTCTGGTCGTCGGCCATGGTGTCCTCCTTCGTCGGGCCGAGCGTACGGAACGAACGGGTACACGCACGACGAGGCCGCCCCTGCCTGAGCGGCGTGGGGCGGCCTTCGGCGGTCCTCGGTCAGACTCCGGAGAGCCGGTTGGAGATGTCGAGGGCGTCGGTCGCGACAGAGAGGGCGGCGCACAGGCCGGTCACCTCGTACAGGGTCGGCCGGACTAGGCGCGGCCAGTCGTCCGGGGCGGCGGGCCATGAGCCGAGGAGCACCTCGGCCGTGGTCAGCCCCAGGTATGTCGTGACGTCCCAGCCGCTGCACGAGGCAGGCTCCCAGCGCAGTCGGATGCGCCCGAGGGGAAGTTGAGGGGTCTCGGCAGCGAGCCAGGTGATGTCGAGGGGGCCGTCGGGGCGGGCGGAGATGCGCTGGAGAAGCGCGCTGTGCACGCCGTCCGGCATGGGGCGCGCGGCGACATCGTGCAGCGCGAGACGAGGCGCGGGGCGCGATAGGGACGAGATGGAAGCCTCCGTGGTGGTAGGGAAGCGATCAAGCCCAGGTGAGGGCGTCGCGCGCCCCCACCGGGAGGTAGTCCTCCTGGCCGTCGTCCGCGATGTACGCCTTGCCGTCGCGGACGACGACTTCGGCTCCGACGAAGTGGGCGAAGGAGAAGTCGGGGTTGATGGCGAGACGGACCGGCAGGTTGGGGTCGAGTTCCTGGAGCTGGCGGAGCAGGTGGCCGACGGTCAGATACTGAGGCAAGGGAAACTCCGAGAGCAGTGTGGGGGACGGGGCCGGAACGAGCGCGGTGCACGGGGCGGGCCGTCGTCGGCCCGCCCCGTGCACCGGTGGTCAGCGCGAGGAGTGGGTGACGAGGGCGGCGAGGAATCCGGCGACGGCCTCGGAAGGGGTATGGACACCGAACTCCTGGACCCACACCTCGCCGTCGGCGGGCAGCACCTGGACGCGCCAGACGATCTCGCGCGCCCAGGCGGAGGGGTCTTCGGGAAGCCAGCCGACGTAGACGCCGCCTTCCGGGCTGGTCATGTGGATGTTGGCCTCCGGGGTCTCGGTGATCGCCCAGCCCAGACCGTCCAGGAGGTCGAGCACTGGAGCGGCGCAGTGGTCGGAGGAGAGCCAGTGGAGGTCTTCCACGGCGGGGCGGACGACGGCGGGCAGGAGGGTGGCAGAGGCGTTCAAGGTTGGACGATCCCTTCGTTGACCTGCGGTTTTCCCGGCACCCGTACGTTGGCATGCGGCATGCCGAAGTGCGTAGTCGTTTCTCCGAGGACGCCGTCTGCCGTGGGCGAACTGGAGGCCACCAGCAACCGTCGGCGGGACGGGAATGGATCGGCGTCCGCAGTTGTCGTACGTGGGTTGCGGCGACGGACCGCACGACGGCGAAGGGGGAGCAGGGGATGGCCGAGGCGAGCAGACACTGGGACGGCGCCGGACTGGAACGCAAGATCCGCGCCGCCGGACGGCCCTGGACCGTGGGCGACATCGCGATGGTCGCGGACGGCCAGTGGGAAGTCGGCGCACAGCGCGACCCCTGGCCGGACGAGGAGACGGTGGAGCACTGGGTCGCCGAAGGCCGGCGAGTGGAGCTGACGATGGAGGAGCTGGCCCGCGCGGTGGGCCCCCGGGCCGAAGGGGACCACCGCGACGAGAATCGGAGCTAAGCGTTCAACGTCGGGGCCCCGCTGTGGGGGCCGACGGCCCGACGACGGCCGTCGGAGAGGACGGATCGGGCGTGGCCCCCGGGTCATGCGGAGTCTGCCCGGAGCGGGCGACAGCGGCCTGTGCCAGCCGAACCGCCGGTGCCTCAACCTCGGGTGCGGCGGCCTCCCGAGCCTCCACCACGCGTCGGATCGCCTGGAGGTACGCACGGCTCTCCGCGTCGGCGACGCGGAGGCTGACCGCCGTTTCGGTGATCCGGTCGAGTTCGTAGAAGTCAGGCACGTACCCATGCCGGGACAGGGCGTGAAGACGGTCCTGGTGAACGGTTACCGCGTTGTCCGTAATGGCCAATGCCGTTCGGGTGTGCATGGCGCAGCGCAGGAGCGGGTCGTCGCTGGGGCGGCGGACCCCAAGAACCTCAAGAGCTTCGATGGGCTGGCCCCAGGCGTTCTCGATCATGGCCGTGGCCTGGTCGAGCATGGTCGTGGTGAGCACGGTGAACTCCTGTTGTGCAGGGACGGTCGAGGGTGGAGGGCGGCTTGGGATGGGCGTCAGCGCCCGCGCCGTGGCACCGGCGAGCTGGCCGGCAGCCGGGCAGAGGTCGCGGGGGCGGGGTGACCCGTCCGTTTCTGCGCCGCACCCGTGGAGCGGCTCTGGGCGGCCATCACCCGTAGGTCGGCTGCTGTGCGTGGTGCCCGCGCGGCACGGTGTACGGCCTGGGTGACCGCGGTGCGGCGTACGTCCAGCGGAGTCGGAGCGCGCGAGACCTGAGCCTCGGGGATCGGCGTGACCGAAGCGACAGGGGTCATCGTGACCAGGTGCTGCATACGCCGGTCGATTTGGTGGCGTTCGCGGACCACCGGGGTCGACTTCGCCATCACAGCGGCGGTCGCGGCGATCAAATGGGACGGGGTGCGGGCCGTGAAGGTCGCTTCGGCACGAGTGCCCCAGCCCGGTGGGCCCGCCCACAGCTCGACGGTCGTGCGGTCGGAGCCGTAGCCCCGCCGATCGATAAGGATGCCCGCTTGGTCGTCAGGAGCGATGATCTCGACGGTGCCGAGTTCAGCACCTCCGTCAAGGGCCCAGCCGGCATCGGTCAGCGGCCGGACGGTGTCCCTCCAGGGGACGGTGGGCCCCGTCAAGAAGCGGCCGAGGGTGTCGGAAGCGATGGCTTCGTCGTAGTCCTGGACCAGTGCGGTGGTGAGGCCGGCGACCATCTCGGCCGGGGTGACGTGGTTGAACGTTGCCGTCCAGCGAGGCGCGGAAAAGGCGTCCTCGGCTGCGCTGATCTTCCACAGCTCGAAGTCGTCGCCGAACCAGCCGATCCGAATCCGTTGGTCGGGAGAGGTTACGAGGAGCTGGCAGGGGCCCTCATCGAGGTACTGGTGAGGCCACTGGGCGACGGGTGCGAAGCCAGCTTCGCCGGTCCCGTTGGAACCAGCCAGATACATGGGGCTGACCAGCACCTCTTGGTACTGGTATGAGTCATCAGGGGCGTGCATGGTCGAGTCTCCGGAAGCGAAGGAGGGGAGCGGATCCGCGTGTGCAGCGGCGGGAGTCGCTGGAGTGAACGCGTATGCCGTGGCGGCGCCGAGTGGCCTCTGGTTCTCACGCCCGTCACTGGCCCCGGCCCGGTGCCGACTGAGCGGTCACGGCCGCCGGCACCCGCGGTTGCGGCTGAGGCGCGTGGCTGAACATGACGTTGGACGCGGCGGCGCTCCGCCGCAGGGCAGCCGCGGTCCGGGCGCCGTCGGCCCCCGCCCCCAGCGGAATGCCGACGTGGGTGCGCGTAGCTGCCTCTATCGGACGCGACGCCGCTGCTTCACTTCGCAGCGCGAACGGCCGGCTCCAGTGCTCGACACTCGCGTAGACGGCCCCCAACGCCTGGCCGGCATCCGTGAGCGCATAGGGGTCTCCGTGCCGGGAGCCCGTCCGTGCGACCAGGCCGTCGGCCTGAAGCCGCAGAAGTCGCTGCCGCGCGGTGCCGTTGTCCAGTCCGGCCGCCTCGGCGATGTGAACGAACCGCATAAGGCCTTCAGCGGAGTCGAGTACCTGAATCACGCCGGTCGAGTGCCGAAGGTGCAGGCGGCGCAGCGCATCCTCGACCCGCTCGGCTTCGGCCATCGGCTCCTGTGTCACGTGGGTATGGGACCAGTCCGACACCGTGCGGAGCACGGGGGCCAAAGACGCGCCGAGTCCGCTGAGCCGGTACGGCGCCGCCCGTCGGTCGTAGCCACGGACCACCAGTCCGTCGGCGTGCATCGTGGCCAGCCGTTTGCCGATGAACTGCTCGCTGACGAAGGGGAGCTGGGCAGCAACATCGCGGACGCGCATAGGCCCGTTCACCTGGGCCAGGGTCATCGCGGTCCAAGCGGTCCACTTGGGTCCGATCCGGGCGAGAGCCTCCTCGACGCGCTGGGCGTCGATGGAAGCGATGGAGAAGGTGGGAGGCAGGCCGGCGGTAGGCATGGTGGGGTCCTTTTCGGGATGAGGCCAGCGTGAGCGGGGGGCCGCGAGGGAGGTCCTGGCGGCGGGCGCGGCGACCGAGTCGGCGAGCGTGCCTGACGTGGCCTGCGCGGTGGTGCGGCCGAGGGCGGCGGACACCCGTGAGGTCGTCGCGCGACCATCACGCAAGGCGGCTTCACCCTGCGAAGTGAGCAAGAGGAGCTGGCCGGGCCGGTACACGCTCTCGGTGGTGTCCTGATGCAGTAGCCCGTCGGCGACCAGCCGCTGCACGGTCTGCGGGAAGCCCGCTGGGTCCTGCCGCTGGGCCTTCTTGCGTGAGACGTACGGGTCCTCGCCGATCGCGTTGCGACGAAAGCGAACGCCTCCGGCCGCAACGGCTTCGAGGGCCACCAGCCCGCGCTGCCCGGCGACGGCCCAGTCGTCGTCCCGGTCGGGCCTCGTCTTCTGGCCCTGCCAGTGGCCCCTGTTGGTCGCGCGTTGTGCAGGCTCGGACGAGGAAGGCAGCCGACGGTAGGCGGACAGGGACTCGACGAGCTGGCTGTACGCCCGGTCTTGCCGCGCCAGAACGTCTCCGAGTTCGGGGAGTGCGGTCCGCAGCAGCGCGTACGAGACCTGGGCGCGGCCGACTTCACCGCGACCAGCACCTTCGAGCAGCCGCTGCGACCGCCGGACCGCGTCGAGCACGCTCTCGTGTCGCTCGTCCAACGCCGCCGCGGCTTCGATGACGCGCGTAGCGGCCTGGTGCAGCGGCTCCCCCGGACCAGGCGCGAGGGCGGGCACGCTGACGTCCCCGACACCGAGCACTTCGACGACGAGATAGGGACCAGGGTGTGTGTCTGCGTCGTACGGGTTCACTCCGTCGCCTCCATCCGGGCGAGCAGGGAGCGGACCAGAGCGGGCAGGCTCCCGGGATCGTCACCGAGCCGAGGGCGGTCGCTCGATTCGCGGAGCAGATCGGCGTCATCGAGCAGGCCGCTGGAGATCTCCATGCAGGCGTCGGTGATCCGGGCGGCGGCGAGCAGCGACTGGGAGAGAACTTCGACGTAGTCGTCCGGCGCGAGGCCGGCGGCCTCGGCTGCGTTGCGGACCGCCTCCAACTCAAGCGCGCTGAAGGCGAAGTCCAACTCGTCGTCCTGATCGGTTCGGCCAGTCGGGGCGCCGATCGTTGCGCAGGGCTCCGCAGGGATGCCCACGCGGGTGCAGATCTCGTCGACCGAGGAGGTCAGCTCGGCGAACGACTCGGTGAGCCACCCCAGCGCGGAGGCGTATGAGGCCAGAGCGAACAGGCCCGCCGAACCAGCGGGGCGTGGCTCGGCGGCCAGGAAGCCCTCGAACCGGTCGTTCAGCCCGGTGATCACACGGGGCCCAGCGGCCAGCGGCCCCAAGACGGGATGCAGGTAGGAGCGGGCGGCGGCCGTCGGGTACTCGGCGGCAGGGATGCCGCTGACGTTCTGTGCGGCCTCGGTGAGGAGATTCGCCAGCTCTGAACGGGTCAGCGCAGTACGGTCGTTGGTCATCGCTGGGCGGCCTTTCGAGGGGCAGTGGCCGAGGGCGGTGCTGTTGACGGGGTAGTCGCGCGGCCTGCTGTCGGCCGTTCGGCGGTGAGCGTGGAGTGGGACCGGGCGGCCTGCACGCGGGCCTCCGTGGCGGAGTCCGGGCCGACCTCTTGCTGGGGGCCGGTCCGCAGGTGGGCCGTGCGGTAGACCGCGTAGTCCTTCCGGCTGCCAGCGGCTACGAGGTAGATCTCGCGCTTGTGAGTCGAGGTCGGTGGGGCCTGACGGAACTGGATGACCAGCCGGTAGGCGACCTCCGGGTCGACGTACACCTTGTGGAAGCCGGCGAGTCGACCCTTCAAGGGCAAGCAGTCGTCGCTTCCGTAGACCAGGTTCTGTAGCTCCAGCAAGGCCAAATCGCGTATCCCAGCAGGGAGTTCGCGCAGGTCGGTGATGGCGTCAGGGTGCGCGGCGAAGGCGAAGCGGGCGCGGCTCACAGCAGCCTCCCCTGGACCGCGCGCTGAACCGGCACCGCCGCGGTCGCGCGGGGCGCGTCGAGACCGGTCTGCGGTGTCGGAGAGGTACCGGCGGACCGGGAGAGGGCGATGCGGGCGATGCGGGCCCGGACGACAGCACCGTTGTGGTCGCTGTACTCAGGAGGCTCGGGCAGCGGTTCGCTGCGCTCGTCCAGCCAGGACTGGGCGACGCCGACGTCGGGGAATGCGCCCTCGCGCATCGTGTACGTGCCGGCACCGTGGTTCCACTCCTCGAAGAAGAGGCGAACCGGTGCCTGGGTGGCCTGGGAGTCGTTGACGAGTGTCCACGCCTCGCTGGGACGGTCGTCGGAGGTGTAGGTGTCGAGGACCTCGTAACGGGTGCCCGACTTCTGGATCTGCTGTTCCACCTGGACGGTGAGGTCGTCGGCGGGCTCGATGTAGTCGCCACCGCGCAGGGCGATCCGGTCGAGAGGGCAGCCGCGTTCTGCCAGCCAGTTCTGGGCGAAGGACGCCGTGGCGTGGTGACTCGTCTCGAAGGTGAACGTGGACTGCCGCAGATCCCGAGCGACAGCGATCGCAACGAGCTGTGGCTCGCCGGGTATCCCCCAGGTGACCGATCGGTCGTGGGCGAGGACGAAGCTGTGTGAACCGTTGGGCTTGGTGTGGTGCTGGGACAGCACCGTCAAGTCGCCAGACCAGAGGGCCTCCATCGCCTCTTCGGAGTCGTCGTCGACCGGCGCGAGATCGTCGAGGTCGAAGTCGAGGACGCTGTTCACGCCGCCACCCCCGACTGCTCGGGCGCCGGGGTGGCCAGCACCCGGTGGTTGGGGCGAGTTGCGCTGGTCGTACAGGCCGCGAAGGGTCCGTCGGGTGCACGCAGGTGCGCCAGGGTCTGGTCCAGGTGGTCGCGGTGCCAGGTCGACGGGCCGGACAGGCCGGCCTCCGTGTCGGTGAACTGCTGCCAGGCGAGCCAAAGCGCGTGCAGCCGAGCGACGGCTTCGGGATGGTCATGCCAGTGCGCGCACCAGGGTCGGCTCGTGCTGATCTCCCGGCCGTACACCGGCAGGAAGAGGTAGTTCACCCAGTCGCTGAGGGCGGCGAGTTCGACGGCGTACGCCTCGCCGCCCAGAGCGAGGATGAACACCGAGGCGGGGCCGTCGGCTTTCTTGCTGTTGGCCGCCTCGGTTTCCGGAACGCCGTCCATCGGCTGGCTGCCGGTGAATTCGGGTTCGGAGCCGAGGCGGTCGAGGATGACGCCGTGCTGCCTGACCTCGGCCATGGTCTTGGCGAGGGTGCTGGCGAGGTCGTCGAGGTCTGCGTCCGGGACGCGGTACGGCTCGGGGCCGGGGGCGGTCGGGCTGGTGTCGGCCATGAGGGTGTGCTCCATCTGTGAGACGGCGACATGCCCGAGAGGATCCGGAGAATCAGCGGTTTGGTCCGGCCGGAAGAACGCGGTAGTAGAGCGCTATCGGCTGGCGCAGCGGTGACAGCGAGGGAAGGGCGGTGCCAGCAACTGCAAGGCACGCGCCGCCTGTTGCGGGACGACGCCGTTGCCGAGTGCGGTGAGCTGCGCGGGGCGGCCGAGCCCCGGAGTCGCGGTGACCCAGCCGGCGTCGAGGCCCTGCATCCACTCCACGAAGTCCGAGCGGAGCCGACCGGCCGCGTCCGTGGGAGCCGGAGCAAGACGGGTGAGCCTCTCCCATCGGGTGATGGCGGATCCGTACGCTCCCCATCGCCGGTCCGCGCCCCTGCCTCCGGCGCCTCCTCAGCCCAGAGGGGCAGGACCACCGCTGACAAGGGAGGTCGCCATCCCTTCCCGGGGCGGCGGCCCGGGGTGCCCGTGTCGCTGGCCCTCGGCGTGGGCAGCAGCGACGCCGCCGCGCTGGGCAGTGTCATGTCGCCGTTGCCGTGCCGCTGGTTAGGCGAGCCCTTGATTCCGTCCGACGCCTTCGGGGTCGGCAGCAGCAGCCACTCGACCTCGTCGGCCAGGTTCGGACCGTGCCCCCCGCTCTTCCTCTTCGACGGATGCTGCGAGCCGCCGTTCTTCCCGATGTTGCTGGTCGGCGTCTTCAGCAGGGTGCCCGGCGGGCCAGGCGGCGAGGAAGGTCCGCTCGCGGCGGTGCGGGGCCCCGACGTCGGAGGCGCGAAGCACGAGCCACTTCGCGTCGTACCCGATGTCGGCCAGGGATCCGAGTACGGCACCGAGTGCCCGCAGAGCAGGCTGACCTGCGGTGTCTCCCAGACACCACGGGCAGAATTCCACGTCGCCAGGGGAACCGGCGGGGGAGGTGAGGAGGCCGCGCACATTCTCGATCACAACCAGGCAGGGCCGGAGGGCCTCGACCGCACGGGCGACGTGCAGCCAGAGCCCGGAGCGGGTCTGGGCGTTGAGTCCGGCCCGGCGGCCGGCAACGGAGACGTCTTTGACAGGGGAAGCCGGCCGTCAGGACGCACACCCGACAGGCGGTGGACTAGTCGACGGCGGTGATATCGCCCAGGTTGGGGACGCCGGGCCAGTGGCGGGCCAGGATGCGTGAGGCGTTCGGGTCCACCTCGGCGTGCCAGGCCAGGGTGCCGCCGAGAGCGGCCTGCACGCCCAGGTCGAGGCCGCCGTACCCCGAGCAGAGAGACCCGATCAACGGAGAGCGCAACGGGGCGGCGAGGCTCGGGTCCAAGGCGCGTAGGTACGGCGCGGCTGTGGAGACGGGGTAGATCAAGGCGAGTTCCAGGGGCAGAAGTGGGCTGGTGGGGAGGGCGTCTCAGGGGTGGCCGCGCGAGGGTGGTCGGCCTGCTGACAGCGTGGGGAGACGGCTGGCCGGGGCTGAGGGTGACGCGGCTGGGCGGGGTGTGCTGCGGGCGCGGGCGGCCTTGACTCGGTCGGGCGGCGGATCGCCCGCCGACGCAGCGGGTGCCGTGGCCTTCGGAGCCGGACCGCCGTTCGCGGTAGCCCAGCGGGTGCGGACCTCGTCGAGAGGACCGAGCGCATGCAGGGCGTGGTTGATCAGCCGGCCGGGCCCCAGAACCTCGTCCTGAGCCAGGGTCCGGATGGCTCGCGCGGAGGCGGCGGCGGTGCGGGTGACGGAGGAGCGCATTACCCGCTGCCCGAACCAGTCAGCGCTGCCGGGGACCATGCCTTCGCACACGGAGGCCAACTGCTCGCTCGACACAGTGCCGTCGGCCAGCAGACCGCGTCGCTGGGCCTCCCAGAGCAGGGTGATCCGGTCGATGGATTCACCCCGGTGGTGCAGCGCGCCCAGGCACCGGTAGAGCTGCCCGTGGGCCGGGTCGGCGAAGTCTCCCGGACGCAGCCAGGCCACCACCTCGCCCATGGCCCCCGGCTGTTCGGCGAGTACGGCCAGGAGGAACCGCTCGTCCTCGGCGACCTGGCCGCTCCGTGCTGGAGGCAGGGTGTCCGAAGCGGCGGAGGGCTCAGCGGTGGGTGGGACCGGTCGAGGATCGGTTCCCCAGCGACGCGCAAGATCGGTGAGTACGCCGGCCAGGGCGTCCGCCGTACGCAACGCTCCCTCGACCTCACCCTGGACGGCGTCGGCCCGAGCCGCCTGGTGGAGACGGATCGCATGCTGGGCGACGGTCCGGTGAATCGCCCCCTCCAGCACCATGCGGCCGTACACCGGGGCGTGCTCGGTTCGGGGACACGCCTGGATCAGGGTGTGGGCGTACGCCGCGGTCAGCCCGCGCACGTGCTGTCCGGCCTCCCCGACCGCGTCGGTCACCCACGACAGCGGCAACGGACCGTCGGCCGAGAGCGCGGGGTGCCCCTCGTCGCGCAGCTTGCGGAGAGCGTCGAACAGCGCTTGATGGACGGGCCGGTAGAAATGGCCCGCAGCGAGCCACTCCAGGTGCGTGAGCTGCTCGGGGTCGAGGAGCACGGCTCCGAGGACCGCCTGCTCGGCACTCATCAGCGGGTTCACCGCATGCCGCCGGGATCAACGGAGGGCGTCACGTCCTGCCGGATATGGAGGTTGGCGACTGCCCGGTCGGCAGCGGCCATCGACAGGGCGAAGTCGTCCAAGGCGGCGGTGAAGGCAGGGTCGGAGGCGGGGATCGAGCCGGCACCGCCGTCAAACCACCACCGGCCACCGCGCAGAACGACGGGAGCGTGGGCCAACCGCCCCTGCTGTGGTGTGGGCGCGCTCATGCCGACAGTCCAAGATCGTCCTGGCCGATGCTCTTCGCGAGGGCACGCTCGGTGATCGCCTTCGTGGCACGTGCGGAGGCAGGCCCGACGACCTTGGCGAAAGGCTCCTTGTACCAGGGCTTGAGGTTGAGCATGGCGACCCGGATACCGGTGGCCAGCAGCAGCACCTTGCCCTTGGGCAGGGCGCGGATGGCGTCCGGCGGCAGGATCCGCTCGGTGCGCATGCTCACCGAAATGGACTTGCCGCCCTCGCTCGTCGACACCGAGGTGGTCTGGACGTCGTGGTCGCCCACCTGACGGCTGAGCCGGTCGGCGAAGTCCGCATCATCGATGCCCGATCCGATGATCTTGATGGTGGCGGCGGAGTACAGGGCGTCCATACCGGCCTCGCCCCAGCACCGCTGGCCCTGACGGTAGGACTGCAGGATCGTCATCGGGATGACGCCTCGGCTGCCCAGGTGCGAGTACAGGTCGGGGAGGTCGCTGATGCGGCAGACGTTCGCGGCCTCGTCGAGGACGCACAGGGCGGGCGGGTCGAGCCGTCCGCCGGAGCGCTCGGCGACGATCACGGCCGCGCGCATCACGGCGTCGGCCGCCGCCGCGATGATCGCGGACGCACTGCCGCCGCCGTCCTTGCTCAGCAGGTACAGGGTGTCGCGGGACGTGGCGAAGGTGAACGGCTGGAACTCGGGGAGGTCATCGTTCGGGGTGACCCAGGCGGCGACGTCCGGGTCGAGCAGGCAGCTCGCGTACTGCCTCGCGGTCTCATAGATTCCGTCGCGGGTTTCGGTCGCGCCGGAGACGGTGCCCTGGAGCTGGGCGGCGACGGCATGGTGGCCGGCGTCGGTGAGCAGGTCCACCGGGGTGCGGTCGGCCGGCATCGCGAGCCAGGCCAGGACATCGGTGATCGGCCGTCGGTGGGAAGCGGCGGCGAGGAAGAGGGCGCCGAGGGTGTTGCTCGCGGCGGTCGACCAGAAGTCGGAGCCGCTGGACTCGTCCACGCTCGCTGTCACGAAGTGCCCCGCCAGCCTCTTCGCCCCGGTGAGATCACGGGCGTCAGCGAGGATGTCCCACCACATCTCGCGCGGGTGGTGGGCGATCTGTTGCGGATCGAGGGTCCAGACCGTGCCGACCTTGGCGCGGGCGTCCACCGTCGCGGTGAAGGCGTCGTTCGCGGCCTTGTTACTGGTGAGCAGGACTGGACCCGGTGCCGAGAGGATCGCGGGGATCGCCAGCCCGGACGTCTTGCCGGAACGCGGGGCCATGATCGCGACGATCACGTCCTCCCAGGACGCGCGGACCTCCGCCCGACCGGGATCGAGGGTGCCGAGCAGGATGCCGCGGTCAGCGGGCGGGACCTCTTTTACTCTCCCGGCCGCCCAGGCTCGGGCGCAGGCTCTTCGCCTTGGCGACGATCTCCTTGTCCAGCAGCGGCGCCAGGTCCGCCTTGCGGGCGAGGCCGGACTTGGATCCGGCACGCCAGCGCATCCACAGCACCGCAGTGGTGACGACCAGGGCCACGGTGAACAGGCCGGGGACGACGCGGGCACCGACCATCAGCATGCTGGTGCTCAAGGCCGGCCACAGCACCTCCGGGTGCAGCAGTGCGTCCGTGACGCGGAAGGGGGCCCATGTCCCGCTCCCGACAAAGGTATTGGTGAGATTTCCGGTCAGCCAGGCGACAGAGCCGAAAGCCATGACGGCGCCGAGGACGCCGAACAGCAGGTAGAGGAGCGCGTCCGACCCGGTGGTGGTCGAGGGCGCGCTGGTGCGCGGAGAAGGCACGGCGGTTCCTTGGGTGTGCGAGCGGGCGGGGGCGGGGCGCGCTCGGCTCTCGTGCAGCTCATGGGGGTACTCCTGGAGGTCTGAAGCGGAACGTTTCAGCGGGGTCGGCCGGCAGAACGAGGCGTGGGTGGAGGTGCTGCGGTAGCTGGTGGACTGCCGGCCGACGCCGATGTTCCGGCGTGCGGCGAGGAGGCGCGGGCAGCCCGCTGCCGGTCTGAATCAGCGTTTCGGGCAGCGGACGGCGCCGGGGCAGCCTCGGCACCGAGGACGTCGTCGAGCAACTCCCGGCTGCGCAGGACGTTGACCATCTGGTGGTGCCGGGGGTCCGTGCGCTCTGCGGGACAGGCGGCCAGACCGTCCTCGGCGACTTCCAACTGCTCACGGACGTCCTGAAGCATCCCGTACGCGGCTGCCAGTCGGGTCCACGTCTCGAACGTCGGATTGTGCTGCGGGTCGTCGAAGTCGAGACGGGCGCGAGTCCAGTCGGCGGCAGAGGCGACGAGTTCGGTCAGCTCGGGCAGAGCCCCGACCAGTGCGCCGTTGACCTCCTCGATGATGCCCGCCACCTCATCGGGCGAGGCATCCTCGTGGAGGCGGGAAATCATCCCGCGGACCGAGTACGGGTCGGCGGAAGCGCTGGGCAGGTGCCTGACCTGCAGCGGCTTGTCAGAGCCCGGTGCCGCGCTGCGGTGGGCGAGCCGGACGTTGTGCTGCATGGCCGCACCGACGGCCTCGCCGATGCTGGAGTAATACTCGGGCACGTTTGCCTCTTCGGGTGAGCGGTCTTTGACGGGTGAGTCGAGCGGGGGTGCGCGACGTACTGGTGGCCGACGGCGAAGAGAGCGGCCGGGTCACCGTCGGGGGGCTGAGGCGCGCGGCGGGTGACCCGACGTAGTGAGCGGCACCGTCGGAGATGTGGACGCCGAGGAGACCTTGGCCTGGTCCGCCGCAGGAGAAGTGGCCAGAGCGGCACCACGGTGATCACGCACGGTCCGTGCTGCGGAGTAACTCGTCGAAGCGGTGCCGACGCGGCGTAGTTCGGCCTCGGAATCGACAAGTTCAGACTGGGCCGAGCTGACGAACTCCGCGGCGAAGCCGAACCGGTCAGCGAGCGCATACGCGTCGTCGTCCAGGTCGTTGACCTGTTCTCCCGCCGCTTCCAGAGCCTCCCGGACACGCTCCAGGGCACCGTGCTCGGGGTGAAGGAGGTGGTCGACTGCGCGCTGAAGGCTGGCCCCGTCCTCGGCCGCACGAATCTGGTCCGTGATGCTGAGAAGTTCGGCTCCGGCGGTGTAGGGCCCGAGCGTCTTCCGTGGCGTTTCGAGACTGGGCGGAAGGGTGACGTCATAGCGAGCGGCTCGGAGCATCTCGGCCGCATGGGTGGAGATGGCGATCCGGTCGGCGAGCGGTGCGGTGGTGGGAAGACGATGGCGTCGGCCGTGCCAGTCGTCGATCTGCTTGAAACCGGCGTGGCGGAGGAGCTGCGCGGAGAGGTCATCGGAAGCGCCCTTGGCGACGACGCTGCCGCTGAACTCAAACGAGATGGTGATCGAGGTGGGCACGAAACTCTCCGGTGTAGAGGGGGGCGAAGGACCCGTTGGAGGTGGGCCGGTGGGCAGAGCGTCCGGTAAATCCGGGGTTTGGTCCGGCCGGGAATCGCTGGTAGAGGCCGCACGGTGGCGGTCAGCCGGGCGCCCGGTCGGTCAGAAGAAGGGATTCTCTGTCGGCCGGTCGGCCCCGGTGGCGGCTCGGAGCAGTTCGGCGAGGTCCTCCGGCTCGGACGACCTCTGGTCTATCCACCATCCGGCGCGGGTCACCGTACGAGCGCTCTCCTCGATCTCCGCCCACTCCGCTTCGCTGGTCGTGCCTTCGGTGACCAGTGCGGTGTAGGCGTCGGCAAGGATCTGGTGACGACAGCGCACGCCCCAGGGCACGGCCCGCTCGGTCCCCTCCAGGGGAGGCATGCGGTACTGCTCGGACCAGGCTTCGGATGCAGTCTGCTCCTCGGCGCGCTTCGCCTTGAGCCAGGCGGCCTTGTCCTGCTCGTCGCCCTCGTTCGAGGCGCGCCAGCAGTCGGTGCATTCCTGCCTGGAGAGCCATTCGGCGAAGCCGGCGCGGCGGTAGGCCGGCCGGTCGGACAAGTCGCGGTCGGCATGGTGACCGCAGGTGTGGTCGATAGGCCAGATCGTCTTCACGGCCATGGGGGGCCTCCTTGTTGGATCAGCGGTTGCGGGAGTACGCGATGCGGGGGTCAACCGGCCGGACCGCCGCTGTGGTGACGGCGGCGGGGACCGGCGCCCTGCCGGGGATACCGGCGCGGGCCGGGCTGGCGGCGAGCGCCGTGGCGCTCAACGGAGACGCGCGAGCCGGACCATGGCCTCGCGCCCGCGCGGCGGTCGGCGTCGCGGCAGGGCGGGGCCGGGCCGTCACCTCTTGAGCGCGGCGGGGCTGCACCGCGACTTGCAGCCCCGAACGGTGCAGGGCCACCGTGGCGTCGGCGACTTTCCCCAGCGCCTCGACGCGATCGGTGGTCGCGGGGAGCATGTAGATGTCCAGGCTCGAGTTGTGCTGCCAGCCGTCCTCCACCAGCGCGAGCCCGCTGAGGCCGGAGACACGGTCTTCGAGGGCTGCGACGATGCCGAGCTGCGGGTGATAGGCGAAGGCAACGTCTGGTTCGCCAAGCGGACCGCGGTCGCGTACCTGTGCCGTGTCGGGCACCAGTGCCGGGTCAAGTGCGGCGTCGACATCGACCTGGTAGCCGGCCTTGCGCAGCAGCTCGATGGCCCGGCTCGTACGGCCGTGTCCGTCACGGTTCTGGTCGGCCAGCGCGTACAACGTCGGCTGGTCGGGGACGGGATGGAAGTCGAATCCCTTGAGCATCCAGGTGCTGGCCGCGAGGTTCTTCGGGTTCGCGGCAACGATGCCGTGGACGGGGTGGTGGCCGAAGGCCAGGTCGGGCAGCACGTCGTAGTGGCTGGGCATGGCAGATCCATCCGAGGCGGGTGCGGGTACAGGTGCGGGCGGCGGGCGGATCGGTTCTGGGGGTGCGGTGCACGGAGGACTCCTGGGTCGCGGTCGGTCAGAGCCGGGAAGCGGATGAGGGACGAGCCGGTGACGGCGCGGCCCGCGCGGAGGACTCCGTCGGCGGACCAGTCGGGAGCACGCGTTGGCCGATCGACGGTGAAGGGGCGAGAGCGACACTCGCCCGGGACGGAGTGGAGCCGGGCGGGAGCACGGTGGCGGCGCGCTCCTTGCCAGATCGTTCCTGCTCCTGGCGTGGCGGTACGCCAAGCTGGTCCAGGCGGGCGTCGACGGCGGCGAGGAGATCCGGCACGCTGCCGCCGTGGCGCGCATGCGGGCCGTCCGGCTCGGAGTCGTAGACCACTTCGTAGACGGCAGGCTCGACGGACCGGTGGCGGGTGACCATCCAGCTTTCCGGGGACTCGGGGCGCTCGGAGGGCGGCTCCTGTGGGGGCGAGATGATCAGCGAACTGCCGCCAGGAAGCTCGGCGTGGACGATGTAGTCGCTGAGGCCGTACTCGACGGTGCACTCCAGGCCGCGCTGCCCGAGCGCGGAACAGAGGGCGGCCTGAAGGTGACGCGGATCGGACGCGGCGGTCGGGGGCGGGGTTTCGTGGTGCATGGAGTTCTCCGTTGCGAACGCCCCGTCGCACGGCGGGAGCCGCCGGGGCGTGGAGCTTGAAGGAGTGCGGTGGTCCACGAGGATCCGGTGATCGGGCAGTTTGGCGCTGCCGTGACTGCGTGCTAGGGATCACCGCGAGCGACCGGGAGCCGGCGGATGCGCTGCCGGTGGGGCCTGGGGCGAAGCAGGTGACACGGCAGGGGTGTTGTGCGTCGACCGGGTCAGGGCGACGCGAGCCCGCTCGGTCTGCGCCGGCCGTTCGGTATCCGCCCGGTGAGCGAGGTATTCACCGACGCGCACCAACGCCGGTCCCTTGGAACCCAGTTCGTGTGAGTAGTGCCAGCCTTCGGTGTTGCGGTGCTCCTCGGCACGCTCCTGGTAGAGGTGGAGCACGCTCGGCTGCGAACCATCCATAAGCGCCATGACACCGTCCCATTCGTGCCGCAGCTCCTGCGCCCGGAGCAGGATGGTGTCGATCCCGCGCAGCCGACGGAGGTCGTCACTGATCGGCCCCTCGACGTAATCGGGGCCGTCGGCGGCAGCGCGGACCCCGGTCAGCACCTCGGGTCCGTGGTCGAGGAACACCTCGGCGTGCTTCCACGCTTCGGCGTCCCGCTTGACCTTGCCGTCCCCGTAGACCTTGTCGTCCAGCGGCCAGCCGTCCGCGTCACAGAGCGAGTCCGAAACCGCGTCCCAGGCGTCGCCCGCCTCGTTGATCCCGGCGGCGGCCGAGGCCAGTGCCGGGAGGTGTCGTCGCCACGCCAAAGGGTCGGTGGCCTGCGACGGCTGGTTGTCACCGGAAGAAGGAGTGGAAGAAGCAGACATGATCGATTCCCGTTGCTGTGCTGGTCGTTGGGCTAGGCCGCCATGCGGGCGTCTGTGTCGAACAGCTCCCGCTCAGCCGGGTGGAGGATGTGCTGGGTGATGAACGAGCGGCCGGCGACCTTCCACAGGCCTCGGCCCTTGGTCAGGGCGGACACCGCCTGGGTCTCGACGCCGGTCAGGCCGAGCAGAGATGCAGCGGCGGCGAGCTGGTCGGGCTCCTGGCGGTAGATGATCCGGGTGGAGCAGTCGGCCAGCAGGCCCTCAGCCAGAACACGGCCGCGCGAGCCGGCATCGCCCGCCGAGAGCAGATCGCTCAGGCGGTGGATCACCATCAGATTCGCGATGCCCAGACCTCGGGAGAGCTTCCACTGGCTCTGCATCCGCTCCAACAGCCCGACGTGCCTCATGAGCCTCCAGGCTTCGTCGTAGATCACCCAGCGCCGACCGCCATCGGGAGCGCTGAGGGCGGACTCCATCCATGCACTCGCGCAGGTCATCGCGAGCACCAGTGCCGTGTCGTCACCGGATCCGCCGAGACGGGAGAGGTCGATGGACAGCATCGGCGTCGTTGGATCGAACGACACCGTCGACGGAGCATCGAACATGCCGCTCAAGTCGCCGTGCACGAGACGCCGCAAGGCGTGGGCGAGGTCCTGGGCGGCTGACCCGAGGTGCCCCGCCTGATGGCCGAGGGCCTGGTCGAGGCGTTCGGGGGAGCCGAGTACGTGTGCGATCTCGCCGAGCAGCGGCACGGTGTCTCGGGCGGCGGAGTCAGCGACGACCAGATCCAGGGCCAGGTCGAGGGCGGTGTGCTCCATCGGCAGCAGGTCGCGCTTCAACACGGTGCGGGCGAGGCTGGCCAGCAGCAGCAGACGGCGCTTGCGAACCTCCGTGAACCAGTCCTCTTCGCTCACGGAGGCGGGCCGGGCCGGGGCGTCCAGCGGGTTCAACCGGCCGGGGAGCCCCGGACCCAGGGCGATGCTGTAGCCGCCGAGGGCCTGCGAGACAGCGGTCCACTCCCCCTTGGGATCGCAGGGGATGTAGATCCGGTAGCCGTGGGCGATCGACCGGGTGGCGATCGACTTCGCCAACGCCGACTTCCCCATGCCGATGATCCCGGCCAGGACCGCGTTGGGGTTCGTGAAGCCCTCCACCCTGCCGCTGTTGTAGAGCGAGAACGGGTCGAAGCAGAAAGCCGCCTCCGCGTGCACATCGCGGCCGATGAACACCCCTTCGGCGCCCAAGCCGCCCTCGGCCACGAACGGGTACGCGCCGCTGGCTGTCGCGGTGGTCATCCGGTGGGCGGGCAGGTCGAGCTTGCCGCCGCGGGCGGAGGCCGGACCGGGGCGACCGGAGAGCGGGTAGGTGGGCCGCAGTTCCGGGTCGAGGGTCTGCTCGGCGCTGTGCTTGGGCGGGCTTCCGGCGAGGCGTGCCTGGCGGCGGGCCTCGGTCAAACCGGCTCGGGCGGCCCGCTGCTCGGCGCGTGTCGTCTTACGGGGCACGAACAGAGGGGAGGCACTGGCGCGAGTACGGGGCATGACGTTTCTCCAGGTGAGGGGTGGATCAGCGGCGGACGAGGCCGGTGAACGGGGCGTGCAGGTCGGCCGGGGTGGTGCGCCGCCGCACGAGATGCGCGGTGCGCTGGTGGCGCTGGCAGATGGTCAGTTCCGGTGCGCCCTCTGGAAGGCCGGCCTGGCACTCCTCCGGTTCGGGGACCTCGCCGGAATCCGGCCGGGGCGCCGCGTGGTAGGCGGCGTGGAGGTGCTCGGCGGCCTGCCAGATGCGAATGCGGGCGGTACGGAGCTGGTCGCCCTCGACCGCCACGAGCTGCCCGGTGCGACCGGCGTGGGCGTCGAGCAGCCCGTACAGCGAAACGAGGTGGGCGTGCAGGGCGTCCAGCTCGGCCCGGGTGGTGACCAGCGGGCCGCCCGGGATGTTGAGCGCCCGGTGGAAGTCGAGCGCGGCGGTGGCGAAGGGCACGAAGTCCTGCGCGGTCGTGCTGGCGGTGCGGGACATGAGGGTGCTCTTTCGAAAGGAAGGGTCAGGCAGCGAGCGCGAGCGGCAGGGCGGCGGCGGTGAATGCTTCGGCCTGCTGCCAGGTCAGGGGCCGGAGATCGAGCTGGGCGCCGACAGCGGCGGTCTCCACGACGGCGCAGGCGGTGCGCAGCTCGTCCACGGTGTCGGCCGAGACGGTCAGCAGACCGGTCAGGGCGACATCGGCGTGCCCGGCGATGAGCTGGCGTTCGCGGGACTTGATGTCCTGGTACTCGATCGAGTCCGCCTCGGAGTCGACCTGACCGCGCCGGGCCCGTTCGGCGGCATCCGCGATCACGCTGGACTTCTTGCGCTGCACGTCGCGCAGGGCGGCGTCGAGGTTCTTCGGCTCATAGGAGAGCGACAGCGTGCGCCGGACGCCACCGGTGAACAGGAGCTGGTGCAGGAACCCGGCCGACGTCTCGGTGCGCGGCCAGTTCTCCACCCAGTAGGTGGCGTGCACGGCGGAGTCGGTGGCGATGTGGTCCGCCTTTTCGACGACCACGACGGGGCCGGCGGCGGCGGGCTCGGCCTCGGGGCGACCGGCCGTGGACCAGCGGTCGAGTGTCGCCAGCGCCTTCGGGTCGTAGGAGGTACGCACCACGGCGGCGATCTCGCGGGCGGTGAGCCAGCCCGTCGGGGTGAGACCGGCGGTTCGCGCCGCCTGGTCGAACGTGGAGGTGAGCTGGGCGAGGACACTGAAGGCACCGGTCAGACCACCACCGGCCTGGTTGATCAGCCGACGGGCCGCCTTGGTGTCCAAGGACACCGCGACGTACGCCTCGTGCGGGGCGGCTGCGGGGCCGGCGCTCTGGATCAGCTCACTGTAGATCGCGCCGGCCATCGGGGTGTCGGGTCGGCCGTGCTCTTCCCAGTAGCGGCGCAGCGCGTCGCCGGAGTCGGGGATGGTGCGCTCGATCACCTGGATGCGGGCGATCTGTCCGGTACGGGCGAGGGCCGCCAGCGCGCGTCCCCAGCCGCCGACGTTGGCCTGCTGGGTGCCCGGGTCGAGCAGGGCATAGGCGCGGGAGGAGACCTTGACCACCGCGGTCAGCGTCCCGGTGTGCGGGTTGTGGACGGCGCCGTACTTGCCGTCGGGGGCGGTGGTCACGCGCAGGCTGGCAGCGGTGCCGGGAAGGTGGAGCAGTCCCTCGCGGGTCGGCCGGCGGGAGGGCCGGGTGAGCCAGACGAGCTGGCCTCGCATCCGGCGCAGCGCGTAGCGGACGACGATCGGGGCCCAGTCCGCCAGCGCGCGGCCTCGGTGGCGGACGAAGACGAGCAGGGCGATGACCGCCCACAGCGGTATGAGCTGGAGAGCGCCGACCACGCCTCGGGTGAGGATGACGGCGAGAAGGAGAAGGCCGGTGAGTCCGGCGACGGCCAACTGCGGGACGGTCAGGCCGAGCAGGACGCCGCGCCTGCTGCGGTGGGGAAACTTCACGGTGGGCGTGGAGGACTGGTGCTTGCCGGACATGGTGGTTCCAGACGGTGGGAGCGGGCGGAGGACGGGGCGCGCGGCGCTCTTCTGGACGTCATGGCGAAACCTTCCTGCTGGTGGGGAGGCGGGGGCGGGCCGTAGAGTGCGGCCCGCCCCCTGGGGTGTGGGTCAGGAACCCGACGGCGGCTGGGTGGGATACACCCAGTTCGGCGGCGTCGCGGAGCCGGTGGCCGATGGCCCGGACGCCGGAGTGCCCGAGGCCGAAGGTCCGGGGTCGGCGGGCGGCATGGAGGTCATGTCGGCGCCCGGAGCCGATGCGCCTGTGAGGTGACCGGAGCTGCCCGCGACGCCTTGGGCAGTCGAGTCGGACCCTTCCGGTTCGTCCTCGCCGGGCCGGGTGATCAGCGGCGGGATCCCGGGGCGCTGGATCAGGGCACGGCCCTTGTCGCCGGAGGCGTTGGGGTCCTCGCCGTACCGGAAGCGGGTCTGCTGCTTGGGCGGGCCGGCGTCGATGCCCTCCTTGCTGAGGTTGGTGCCCGAGGGGTTGATACCGGAGGCGACGCCATCGGTCCCTGCACCGGGGACCTGGTTCGGCCCCTGCGGAGCGGGGGTTCCGGTGCTGGCCCGCATCGCGAGACTGCCCGCGGTCTTCGCGGCTCCGGCAGCGACTGCCATGCCGGCGACGCCGGTACGGTGCATGTCGTCGTGTCCACCGCCGTCGCTGGCCCAGTGCACGAACTTGTACGTCGCGTAGGGGCAGAGCAGCACCAGGACCATCACGACGATGCCGGCCATCGCGTCGGACAGGGCCGCCATTCCGTCGCTGGCGTCGGTCTTGCCCATGGCGGAGACGCCGATCAGGAAGACAACGGTCATCAGGAGCTTGGAGACGATGAGGGTGCCGGTGGCCTCGATCCAGCCGCGCCGCCACCGCTTCGCGACCTCCCAGCCGCCGCCGGCACCCGCGAACACCGCGAGCGCGACCATGATCAGGACGCCGACCTTGCGGGCGACCATGACGCCCCAGTAGAGGAAGGCGCCGATCGCGCACCCGAAGGCGACCAGCGCGGGCACACCCCAGCCGAGGCCGTACATGGCCCCCATCTGATCGACCTTGATCACACGGCGGATCGCGTCGTCGATCGAGGTGTTGGCGGCTTTGAAGAGGCCGTCGGACAGCGCGTCGACCACAGTGATGGCGACGGTGGTGAAGGCGATGGCGGAGAAGCTGAACAGGACTCCGGTCATGGTGCCGAACGCCGCCTTGGCGAGTGCGCGTTCGTCTCGGCGCCAGGCTGCGGTCATGAGCTGGATGCAGAAGATGCCGACGGTCAGGGCGAGGCCGATGGGCAGCAGCAGCTCGTAGTTGTCGCGGAACCATCCGGCGTTGAGGTCGATGGCCGTCGTCTTGTTGACGGCCTTGGCGGCCAGGTCGGCCGCGCTGGACGCCAGCTCGCCCGCCGACTTCGCGATCCACGCGCCGAGGCCGTCGGTGACGGTGCCGGCGGGGTTGGTGGCGAAGTCGACAGCACCGCACACCTTGTCCATCAGCGGGAAGTCGCAGACTCCCATGGGTCGTACCTCCGTTCTGGGGCGAGGGTCAGGGGGCGACGGACGGCATGACGCCGACCAGGGCGCATGGGTGGTCGGGCCGGCACTGGACCGCGAGGGTGGTGGAACGGCTCTCCGCGCCGCCGGCGGCCGAGCCCTTCCAGCGAATCGACTGCTTGCCGGAGACCGTGACGGCGTAGACGTACGCCTGGGTGATCGCCCCGGGGTCGTCCTGGAGGGCCTGGGTGAAGGCGTGCGGGAAGTGGCCCTCGTTGATCTTGGCGGTGGCGACCTGCTTGTTGGCGGCCATCTCCTTCCACAGCACGGCCGAGGGGACCGCCTGGTCGACGGAGGCCGGGTCGGCGTACTTCGACTCCGTGGTCAGCCAGTCGCGCAGCGCCTTGCGCAGTTCGGGCTGCGAGTACGCGCGGGTGTCGTACGACCACAGCGCTGCTGCGGCGGCCTTGCCGTACGTGATCGGGTCGTGGGTTTTCGGCGGAACGGGGAGAGCGCGGGGCCGAGCGTGCGGCCCAGACGGTGCCGCGGACGGCGGGGACGCCGTGGGCGAACTCGGCGGTGGCGCCGCAGTGTCGGAGGGGCTTCGGCCCTCGCGGGTGAGGTAAGCGGCCAGGCCGGCGAGGGCGACGAGGACCGCCAGGACGGCAGTGCCGAGCAGCGCCCGGCGGCGCACGCGAGATGCGCCGCCGGGGTGGGTGGAGTGCTGAGCCATCAGTGGACCTGCGTCCCGAGCGTCGAGAAGAAGGCCACCACGCCGTTGGCCGCGCCGAGCAGAAGGGCCGCGCCCGCGCTCACCAGCACGCCCTTCTTCCCGTTCGCCTCGGCCTGGTGACCGCCCGAGTGGTGACCCCAGGCCCACACGCCCGCGCTGACGGCGAGGGCGCCGACCACGGCGATGAGCCCGAAGAGGTTGATCGAGCCCATCACCTGCTTGAGGACGTTGAGGCCCGGAAGCCCGCCCTCGTTCGGCTTGATTCCGGGGTCGTAGGCGAGCTGTATGACCTGGTCAGCGAGATATATGGGAACTCCAGTTCGAATAAGCGCACGCCAAAGCCCGGCGGGGCGAACCAGCGGTGCGAGGGGAGGTGAGGAGGGGGAGGAGCGCCGGTCAGACGACTCGGCGGGCCGCGAGAATCCGCGATTTCCAGGACGCGACGGTGGTGATCCGTACGACGTCGCCCGTGTGCGGGGCGTGGACGATCAGGCCCTGGCCGATCGCCATCCCGACGTGTTCCGGTACGGCGGCCGTCCCCTCGGTGAAGAGGAGGTCGCCCGGCTTGAGGGCATCGACCGAGACGGCCTTGCCGTCCTTGACCTGCGTGTACGTGGTCCGCGTCAGGGTGACCCCGGCTGCCTTGTACGCGCCCTGCATCAGGGAGGAGCAGTCGCAGCGGCCCATCGGGTTCTTGCCGTGGGAGTCGGCGCACGTGCCGCCCCACTGATACGGCGTGCCGAGCTGACCGAGCGCCCACCGGATCGCCGTCTGCACCTTCGGCGGCGCGGAGGCGGGGATCTTGTACTCGTCCGGCAACGCGCCCGCCGGGATGGTGCCGAAGTCCGTCCCGTCACCGTCCGCCCAACAACCCCCCGCGGAATCGAGAGAAGGGCTGCCGGTGTCGGCAGAACCGGACGGCGACGGGCTCGGCGATGCACCGCCGGCCTCCCGCAGCAAGGGCTCGATGGCCTTCTGCAGCGCGGTGGCCAGCGGCTCCCACTTGGCGTACGCCTCGGGGAAGCCCGACTTCTGCACCGCCTGGGCGGCCTGGGTGACAGAGAGGGACTGCCAGCCGGAGACCTTCTTGAGCCGCTCGTAGAACTTCGTCGAGGCGTGCACCGGGTCAAGGATCTGGCGGGCCGTGCCCCAGCCCATCGACGGCCGCTGCTGGAAGAGACCCAGCGAATCGCGGTCGCCGTAGGTCAGGTTTCGCAGGCCGCTCTCCTGCAGAGCGGTCGCCAGGGCGACGACCTGCCCTCGGGCGGGGATGTTCATCGCGACGCCCGTGGCCTGGATCGTCTTGGCGTTGGGCACCTGGTCGGCAGGAGCGCCCAGGCCCGGCACGGAGACCGAGCCCTTGTCGCCGCCGTCCAGGATGGCCTTCACCTGCTTGGCGACGGCGGAGGTGTCCACACCTTGTGCACCGCCGGTCGAGCACGAGGCCGAGGCGGTCCCGGCGCCGATGCCGAGAATCGGCAGTGCCAGCAGGAGTGGTCCGGTGGCGCACAGACCGACGAGGGCTCCCGTCGTCTTCTTCACGACCGCCGCCGTTCAGCACGACGGCGGTGCGGACCAGTCGACGGAGGTGGGCCGGGGCGCGGGTGTGTCAGGGCATGCTGCATCGCAGCGGCTCCTTGGTGTTCGTAGGAGGCGCGGTGCCGACTTCTCGTGCAAAGCCGTCGGCACCGCGCCGATGTGCATCCGCCTCTCGGCGGGCCCGGGTCAGAAGAGTTGGTAGCTCCAGGACGCCGGTTTCAGGTCACGCGCGGCAGCCAGCCGCGCTCGTAATCTCAGGCAATGCACGTGGGCCTCCTCATGGCGCTCGCGGGCGGATGGGCAACATGCCTCCGACGCTGCCCGATTGGACGAGACAGCACGGATAAGCACAGCTCAACGGGGGTGGAGCAAGGCTCCTTCCCGGTGGCACGGCGAGACAGTAGACCGGGATTCCGGCCGCACCAAACGACTGCCCTCCAGGGGCTCGAAGCTGGGAACCACCTCGTTAGGCGCGGCCGGAATTCGCCGTTAACATCCGCTGCAACCTCGCACCGGATGCGCGCCGTTGAGCGCTGCCCGGAGCAGGTCCAGACTCCGCCGCGCCCGAAGAGAGGCCCTCCCCATGAGCTACACGCTGCACCGAGGCGACGCCCTGACCGTCCTGAAGTCCCTCCCGGACGAGAGCGTCCAGGCGGTGATCACCGACCCGCCGTACAACTCCGGAGGCCGCACCAGCTCCGATCGAACCGGCCGCACCGCTCGCGCCAAGTACGTCACGAGCAACTCGGCGCACGACCTCGCCAACTTCCCCGGCGAGAACCGCGACCAGCGCTCCTACCGCTCCTGGCTCACCGAGCTGCTCACCGAGGCGTACCGGGCCTCGACCGAGCACGCGGTCGCGATGGTCTTCACCGACTGGCGACAGGAGCCGACCACCTCAGACGCCCTCCAGATGGCGGGGTGGACCTGGAGCGGCACAATTCCGTGGATCAAGCCGTCCAGCCGGCCCCGCAAGGGCGGGCCCAAGCAGGACTCGGAGTTCATCATCTGGGGCGTCAAGGGCTCCCTCGACAACACCCGCGATCTCTACCTGCCGGGGCACTACATCGCCTCCCAGCCCCGCAAGGGCCGGGTTCACATCACCCAGAAGCCGGTCGAGGTCATGCAGCAGCTCGTCCAGGTCTGCCCCGAGGGTGGCACCGTCCTTGACCCGTTCACCGGCAGCGGCTCCACCGGGGTCGCGGCCCTGCGCGAGGGGCGCCGCTTCGTGGGCGTCGAGCTGTCCGCGCACTACGCGGACGTCGCCGAGGAGCGGCTGCGGGCCGAACTGACGAAGGGCGACTTCGAGCTGGCCGGACCGGAGGCATGAGCGTGAGAGCGGAGAGAGGCCAGGGCCGGCGGCCCACAGACGCCAGAGGGCGGCTGATGCATCGACTAACCGATGCACCAGCCGCCCCTCCTGTTACGTCAGGCCGCCTCGAACGCCCGCCGGATCAGCGGCGCCGCCTTCTCCAAGTCGGCTGCCGAGACGACGCGGGCCTCCAGGTCGCCGGTCCCGAGGTGTCCGATACCGCGCATGTCCCGGGTGAAGCCCTCCTCCAACTTGACCGTGTCCGGGTCGAGTCTGAGGTACACCAGGATCGCCTCGTGCTTCGGACGGAAGATCACCGACGCCACGTTCGCCAACCGCCGGTAGGCGATGTAGTGCCGCAGGGACGCCACCTCCACCTCGCCCCATGCCGTGAGCGCCTCGTCCAGTTCCGCGTACAGGTCCCGCAGGCACTCCGGCACCACTCCTCCACCCGCAGGCGGAGAGACCGTCGGAGCCGTCGGCACGCTGTCCGCCACGGGTGCCCGCTCCCGGCCCCGGCGAGACGAGGCAGCGCTCGGGAAGCCGGTCGCGGAGTCCACGAGCAGCAGCCCCAGCAGGCCACCGTCGAAGATCCGGTAGCGCACCAGGTCGATCCGCTCGGGCAACCGCTGCACCGCCACCCGGTCGTGGTGCGAGAAGCCCGCCGCGATGCAGATCATCCGCGGACGACGCCAGTCGACGGACTCGGCGGCCTCCGCCCCCAGCACCTTCCGCACAAGCGCCTCGAACTCGTGGTGCGCCGACTCCAGCCAGGACAGGTAGGAGACCGCCTGGGACATCACCCCGCTGTCCGAGCCCTTCTTGAACTCGATCACCACCGGGCTGCCGTTCTCATCGAGCCCCAGGGTGTCGATCCGCCCCCGGTGCCAGGGGCCAGTCGGATACTCCGATGCCAGGAAACGGACGCCCAGCATCTGCTCCAGGCCGGCCTCGACCCGCCGCTGCAGCTCCACCTCCAGCGCCACCGTCGAACCGGCCAGCTCGACGTCCCGGCCGTCGGCATCGAGCCGGAACAGCTTCAGGTCGATCACCAGCGTCCCCCTCTGCGCGATCTCTACAGGAGGAGCAAGTGAAACCGGGCACGTGACTATTCCGGCTAGGCTTTTGAACCTCTTCCGCCGTCGCCCCTCGGGAGAGACCGTGCAGTCCTGTTGGCCCTGACATGCGATATGGGGCGGAGCGGGGCGAAACTCCCTGCATCCATGGCCAGCTTTCGGATTCGAGCCCGGGAGCTGGTTCCGGCCGATGCGATCAGTTCCTCCCATGCGAGCCGATCAGTAGGCTGTAGCGGTCATTCGTCGGTTTCCTGGCCCATGGTGCTTTGCTTCTTCCACGGCAGAGTGGGGGCACGCGCCGTGCGAAGCTGGTCTTTAACTGGGGGAGTCGGGGGTGAGCGGTGAGCGGCGCGTCTATGCCATCGCGTATCGGTCCGTACCTGGTCGAGCGGCAGCTCGGCGCGGGCGGGATGGGGGAGGTATACCTCGCCTACTCGGTCGCGGGGGAACCGGTCGCCGTGAAGGTGATCCGGCCCGACCGCACGGATCCGCATACTCGCGCCCGCTTCGAACGTGAGGCGACCATGGCGCGCACGATCTCGGGAACGGGCCGTGTGGCCCGTTTCATTGAGGCGGATCCGTTCGCCGAGCAGCCTTGGCTGGCCATGGACTACGTTCCGGGCCGTCCGCTCTCCGATGTCGTGAAGGACCAGGGTCCGCTGTCTACGCCACTCGTGGCGAGCCTCGGCGCGCTGCTGGCCGAGGGGCTGGCCGCTGTTCACGCCGCGGGTCTGGTGCACCGCGACCTGAAGGCGCAGAACGTCGTCCTCGGTGACTTCGGTCCGGTGATCATCGACTTCGGTCTGGGCGCCTTTGTAGGGGCGTCCAATGGGTCGCTCACGCAGGCCGGCATGGTCATCGGCACGGTGCGTTGCATGCCGCCCGAGCAGGCCCTGGGTGAGCTGGACGTGACGCAGGCCGCTGACGTGTACGGCCTGGGCACGGTCCTTCTGTACGCGGCGACCGGGCACTATCCGTACGACGGCGCCCGGTGGGAGGCGGTGGCCGCTCAAGTGGTCAACGCAGAGATCGGCCCCGACCTGTCTGGACTGCCTGCCGAACTGACCCCCGTCGTATCGGCCATGCTGGCGCACAGGGCGGAGGACCGCCCCTCTCTGGAGGAGGTGACCCGGCAGTGTGCCGATCTGCTGCGTCTACTGGGTACGAGTCCGGCCCGGGCACGGCGCGCTCTGATTCAGGAGACGACGCCGAAGGACCATCCCACGATGGTGCTGCCTCAGCCTGACACGCCCATGCTGGACCGGCTCGACTCGCTGGAGAGGCTGCTGCGCGAGGAGTCGTCGTCCCCGGCGGAGAACGTCCCCGCCTCGTCGTCCGACCGTGAATCCAGCCCGGACGCTTCGGCCGAGAGCGACGTCGCAAGCTCGCTCGTGTCCGTGCAGGAGCCCCCCAGCGAACGCCCGGCCGAACCCGCGCCGAAGAAGGGCCGTCCCCCTGCTTCCCGGCGGGTCGCTGACGAGCTGCGCAAGCGCTACGCGATGGGACCGGCACTCGCCTGGTCGAAGCGCTGAACCGCTCTTCCTCACCTTTCGCCGACGGGGCCGGTCCAGGGCGATACAAAGGGTGGGCAGCAGCACACCGCACATCACGAGCACACAGTCCACAGAGGAGCACCACGTGACCACGGCGATGCAGCCCGAGGTTCCTGAGGCGCGCGACGCCGATGCGGCGCGGTCGGCATTTCCGGCCGGTACGAAGCCGACCTTCGCTCCCGGCGCCCAGGTGCGCATCCGCCACGAGCAGTGGCTCGTGAAGTCCGTCGACGAGTCCCTCGATGGACTGATGGTCGAGGTCAGCGGGGTGTCCTCGTTCGTCCGTGGCACGGACGCGGTGTTCTACTCCGGCCTTGACCAGATCGACGTACTCGATCCGCGCAAGACCCGGCTCATGCCCGACGACACCTCCAGGCACGCCAAGGCCCGCCTGTATCTGGAGGCGGTCATCCGCAAGACTGCGCTGCCTCAGACTGAGCACGGCATCGCGCTCGCCGACTCCTTCCTCATGGATCGGCAGGAGCACCAGCTGCGCCCCGCCGAGCTGGCGCTGTCCATGCGCAACCCGCAGCCCCGGCTGCTGATCGCCGACGTGGTCGGGCTGGGCAAGACGCTGGAGATCGGCATCACACTCTCGGAGCTGATCCGGCGCGGGCGCGGCGAGCGCATCCTCGTGGTCACGCCCGCCCATGTGTTGGAGCAGTTCCAGCGCGAGCTGTGGACCCGTTTCGCCTTGCCGCTGGTGCGCCTGGACTCCACCGGCATTCAGCGCATCCAGCAGGAGATCCCGGCGGGCCGGAACCCGTTCGCTCACTTCAAGCGCGTCATCGTGTCCGTCGACACCCTCAAGTCGGCGACGTACTCCCACCACCTGGAGAACATCACCTGGGATGCGGTGGTCATCGACGAGTCGCACAACCTCGTGAACAAGGGCACCCGCAACAACCGCCTGGCCCGACGCCTCGCCGAGCAGACCGATGCGCTGATCCTGGCCTCCGCAACTCCGCACAACGGTGACGCCGAATCCTTCGCCGAGCTGATCGGGATGCTCGATCCGTCGGCGATCGCCGACGCCAAGAACTACAAGGTCGCCGACCTCGATCACCTCTACATCAGGCGTACCAAGACCGACCGCGAGGTACGCGACGGCCTCAAGGGCAAGCCCTGGGCCGAGCGCGGCCCCTCCTTGCCGGTACAGGCTCCGGCGACGGCGAAGGAGATCGTCGTCCTGGAGAAACTCGCGAGCGAGTGGACCCCGGGAGACCCGAACCGTTCGTCGGTCTGCGCCGATCCGCTGGTCGGCTACAACTTCCTGAAGGCCTTCCTCTCGTCCCACGTCGCCCTGCGGAAGTCCCTCACCGCTCGCCGCACCTACCTGGACAACCCCAAGAGCGGCATGGTGAAGGGCAAGGACGGCAAGAAGGCGGACTCCCCTGAGCGTCGCGCCGCCCTGGCGGCCGAGGGCAGGGCCCTCGCAGAGTTGGAGTCACTGGTCGCGGACTTTACCGACCAGGACTCCGCCAAGCTCGACGCACTCGTTCGCACGCTGAAGGACGACCTCGGCGTCGGCCCGCACTCAGAGCGCCGCGTCGTGATCTTCTCCGAGCGGGTCCACACCTTGGACTGGCTGGCCCGGGAGGTGCCGGCCCGCCTCGGCTTCAAGAAGAAGAACCTGGCCAAGCCCGACGCGACGCGTCCCTGGAAGGCGTACGACGGCGTCGTCGAGGTCATGCACGGCGACACCACCAACGACCAGCAACAGCGGGAGATCGTCGACCGCTTCGGCAGGCGCGAGGAGCCGGTGCGGTTGCTGTTCACCGGTGACATCGCCTCCGAGGGCGTCAACCTGCACCACCAGTGCCACGACCTCATCCACTACGACCTGCCCTGGTCCCTCATCCGCATCGAGCAGCGCAACGGACGTATCGACCGTTACGGGCAGGCGGTCAGCCCCGAGTTCCGAGCGCTCACCCTCACCGCCGACGTGCCCTGGCGGCGCGACGAGGAGAGCGGCGAGATGCTCACGCTCGACGACCGGCTCGTCGGCACCCGTCTGTTGCGCCGCGAGGCCCAGGCACACGAGATCGAGACCGGCGAGGGCAGTGCCGAGGCCGTTACCGGCCTCTACAACGACAAGAAGGAAGAAGACCGCCTCACCTACGACCTCATCAAGGGAGGCACCGTCGAACGCTCCATCAAGCAGTCCCAGCAGGAGTCCGGCGGGGTCCTCGCGGGGTTGCTCGCCGGCGCCAACGCACGGCTCGCCGACCCGACGGCCACTCCGGCCACCCTCGGCACGGCCGCGGTGCCAGAGGCCGACGTTCCCCACGTGTTCGCCGATACCAAGGCGTACTTCCACACAGCCGTGGACCTTATCTACCCACAGGCCGAGCGCGAGGCCCTCGCCTGGAAGCCCGAGACGGCGGGCGGCCGCATCGAGTTCACTCCGCCCGACGACCTGCAGTACCGCTTCCGGGAGCTGCCGAAGTCGTACCTGGAGCAGGAGAAGATCCTCACGACGCCCAAGTACGACGGCACGCTGCGTCTCACCTTCGACAAGCAGTACGCCGCCGACCGCCTGGAGGCCGCCCGCAACGCCAAGCAGGGCAAGACCGACGAGCCCACGTCCCAGTGGCCCAATGTCTCTTATGTCTCAGACATCCACCCGGTGCTTGACTGGGTGACGGACAAGGTCCTTGCCAAGCTCAAGTACGACGAGGCGTTCGTCCTCGCCTACCAGCCAGACACCGCCAAGGCCAAACGGATCGACGCCGCTCTGCCCGCGGCCCTGACCGGCCCGGTCTATCTGCTCCAGGGCGTCTACTCCAACGTGGCGGGCAAGCCAACGGTTGTGGAGTGGATGGCTGTCACCGGTCTCGCCGAGGCCGCTCCTCGCGTGTGGCGCATGGACTCGGCGTTCCTCGCCGCCTGCGGCGTGGGCCCCGACATGCCCGGCCGCGCCCAGCCCATCGACCGCGACCTCCTCCAGGAACTCGTCCCCGCGGCCGTCGACGCCGCCGAGACCCACCTGCGTGAACGCCGTGCCGACTACGACAAGCAGGTCGACTCCTACCTGGCCCCGTACGAGGACCGGGTACAGGTCTGGGAGCAGGGCGCCCTGATCGCCGTCGGCAACCAGGAGCGCCGCCGCAAGCAGGTGTCCGACACTGCCAAGCGCCGCCGCGACCTCGTACGCCGTCTGCGGACCGACGGGGACCCGATGCTGCGGGTCCTCGGCGTCCTCGAACCCCTCCACCCCACCACCGTCACCGCCGCACACGCCGAGGAGTCCGCGCGATGAGCTACACCTACGACTCCTTCGCCAACCGCGGCGAATACCTTTCTGCCCACTACTTCAGTGAGGAGCTGGAGAACACCCTCAAGAAGAGCAAGGCCGGCGACGAGGGCCTGTTCACCCTGTGGACCAGCCGTGAGACCGACCCTCACGACCCGCAGCCCACCCCGCGCGAAGTCCTCCCCCGGCTCCGCGGTGAGTACCTGTCCACCGTGCGCCCCTTCTTGGCCGCCCGCGCCCAGCAGGAAGAACTCGGCAGCACCTACGACGACCCCACGGGCGAGTGGCCCGAGCGCATCACCACCTGGCACACCGCCGTCCTCAAGGCCCTCGGTTACGACGGTGACCGGCCCGAGCCGATCACCGTGCACAACGCGGGCAAGGAGTACGAACTCCGGGTCGCCTGGCACGGAGACGGCATCCTCGCCGTCGACTGCGGCTGGACCGCCAAGCTTGACGACGCCCTCGACCCCGACGAGGCCGGACAGCTCCTCCACCCCCTCAAGACCGCCGACGGCGTCCTCGAAGTCGGCGAGAAGCTGGCGGGCTGGCTCTTCCAGAGCGAACTGCACGAGCCCGGCGGCGACACGCCCCGATTCGTCCTGCTGCTCTGCGGCGGCGTACTCGTCCTCGCCGACCGCAACTCCTGGGCCGAAGGCCGCTATCTTGCTGCCAGCCTGGATGCGGCCCTCGCCCGCAACGACACGGCGAAGGCCGGCGAACTCGCCCTCCTCGCCGCCCTCTACTCCCATGACATGCTCGCGCCCCGCCCCGACGGCAAGGGTCGCCGAATTGACGACCTGCTGAAGGCGTCCCGTGACAACGCCGTCGGCGTCAACTCCGAGCTGCGCAAGGGGCTCCAGCACTCGGTCGAGATCATCGCGAACGAGGTGCTCGCCCGCCTGCGTGAGGCGGAGGTCGAGCCGCGGGAGATCGAGGACCTCAAGAAGGGCCCGTTCGCCAAGCAGCTCACCCGCGAGTCGCTGCGCTACCTCTACCGCATCCTCTTCCTCCTGTACGCCGAAGCGCGCCCCGAGCTGGGCATCCTGCCCGCCGACGACTCGACGTACCAGACCGGGTACTCGATCGCCCGGTTGCGCGAACTGGTGGCGCGCGAGCGAAAGCTGGTCGAGGAGGACAGCCGGATCGGCTTCCACCTCTACGCCTCCCTCGACGTCCTCTTCAACAAGGTCAACTACGGCCACCGCCCGCACGGCACCGAAACAGACGACGACAAGCCCGCCGAGGAACGCAGCGAACTACGCGGCCTGCGCTTTGAGCCGCTCCGCAGCGAACTGTTCAACCCCAAGGCGATCACCCTCATTGGCCGCCGCATCCTCCACCCCCACTGGGACGAGGACGGGGACGAGCCGCCGCGGTGGCTGGACCTGCGGCTGCGCAACGACGCGTTGCACCAGGTGCTACGTCTGCTGACCATGAAGGAGGCTGGCCAGAAGGGCCGACAGGGCGGCTTCATCTCCTATCGCAACCTCGGCATCAACCAGCTCGGCGCCGTCTACGAGGGCCTGATGTCCTACACCGGCATCATTGCCAAGGACGAGCTGGCCGAGGTCGCCAAGCCCGGCGCGAAGAAGGGCGGCAAGCAGTACGGTGACCCGGAGAAGGGGTCCTGGCTCATCCCCGCCGACCGGCTGAAGCTCTACGAGGAGAACACGTACGTCGTGTACTCCGCCCAGGACGCCGAACAGTACGGTCTGCGCGGCCCCAAGAAGTACGCCAAGGGCACGTTTGTGTACCGGCTGGCTGGCCGTGACCGCGAGACGTCCGCCTCGTACTACACCCCTGAGTCTCTTACGAAGGTCACCGTCGAGCTGGCCCTCAAGCACCGCCTCGACCAGGAAAAGGACGCCGACGGCAACACCGTCCAGACTCGCGCGAGCGAGCTACTGCGCTACACGATCTGCGAACCGGCCCTGGGATCTGGTGCGTTCCTCAATGAGGCGATCAACCAGGTCGCCAAGGAGTACCTGAAGCGCCGTCAGGATGAACTGGGCGTCAGCTTGGATACATCGAAGACGCTCGATGCCGAGCAGAAGGTGAAGGCGTACATCGCCCTTCACAACGCGTTCGGCATCGACCTCAACGCGACGGGCGTGGAGCTTGCGGAGGTCTCGCTGTGGCTAAACACCATGCACCCCGGCATGCGTGCGCCATGGTTCGGACTGCATCTGAGGCGGGGCAACTCGCTTATCGGTGCGCGGCGTTGGGTGTATGAGGCCGAGCGCATCAAGAAGGAGCGGACGATCGGCGCTCAGACGCCGACCAAGCTGCCGTTCAGGGCGGCTGAGGATGGCGCGGAGCAGTTGTTGCCGGATGGGGCTGTGCATCAGTTCCTTGTGCCGACGCCTGGGTGGGGTGCCATCGTCGGGGCGAGCGGGGACGCGAAGAAGTTGGTAGAGCAGCTTGCCGGGACGCAGGTGGAGCAGCTGAAGGCGTGGAAGAACAGCATCAAGGCAAAGCCCAAGGCGACAGGTGGCAAGGGCAGCCAGCTCGCCCGGTTGCAGGCAGCGGCAACTCGCGTCGAGTTCCTGTGGAAGCTGGTCGCCAAGCGCATGGAGCTGAGCGAGCGAGAGATCGCCCGCACCATCGATGTGTGGGGGACGGATCGCGAGGACGACACGGAGGAGTACGCCTTCCTCCGCCGCGACAAGCAGACCCCTGACCAGGGCCTGCCGCTGAGCAAGGAGCAGGTTTTCAAGGACCTCTTCACGGCGGAGGGCTCCCCATACTGGCGGCTCAAGCAGGTCATGGACGCGTGGTGCGCGCTGTGGTTCTGGCCGCTGGAGAAGGTGGGGCTGCTCGATGGGTCCGATGCGGAGTACGACACGGCCGCGGTGGTGACGGCGCAGGCAGGGGCCGACCTGGACATGTTGCTGTCGTCGGTGGCCGGGTCGACGGTGGAGGTCGCGGAGCGCACGCCCGAGCCATCGCCTGTGCCGCAGTTCCTTGAGCCTGGCCTGCTGTTCACCATGGACGGCGACCAGATTTCCCTGGGTGAGGCTGAGAACGACGACGAGGCCGGGAAGAAGGAGGCCAAGAAGAAGCGCGCCTCCTCCGCTCCCAAGAAGCCCAGTGGATCGGCACGCCGCCGCGATGTCATTCCGCTGGCGGACGTGGACGACTGGATTGCCTTCCTGGAGTCCATGCTTGGCACGGGACCGGTGCCGGAGGAAACCTTCGCCACGACGGTCGACTCCCTGGACGAGCTGAAGAAGCTCGAAGACCTGATCCAGGCAGAGATGGGCATGGACGACGCCCGCAAGGCGGTGGAGACGCGGTATCCGTGGATGCGAGTTGTCCGCGACATCGCCGAGGAACAGGGTTTCCTTCACTGGGAGTTGGACTTCGCTGGTGTCTTCACCGGTAAGGCGGGAGGCTTCGACCTTCAGGTGGGTAACCCACCGTGGGTGCGGCCGGAATGGAAAGAGAATCCAGTACTCGCGGAGTACGAGCCGTGGTTCATGCTCACGGAGAAGCCCAAGGCGGAGGACAAGAACCGGCGGCGGGAGGCCGAACTCGCGCGCGACGAGGTACAGGAGTACCTGCTCGGCGAGATGACAAACACGGTGACGACGGCGTCGTACCTGGCGGCGTCACCGGTGTACCCACTCGTGGCAGGCACTCGGCCCGATCTGTATCGGGCGTTCATGTGTGAGATTTGGGACCACGCTGGGCGTGGCGGGACGGCTGGGATGGTGCACCCTGACACCCACTTCGCGGGGGACAAGGAGGCCTCGCTGCGGGCAGCGGCGTACCGGCGGCTACGCGTGCACGGTGACTTCGTCAATGCAGGCAACCGCTTCTTCCCGCCGCCGGTGGGGCGGTCCAGTCACTTCGGCGTGCACATCTACGGGGCCCAAGGGGAGATCTCCTTCGACTCGTTGTCATGGCTCTTCACGGTCGACGCGCTTCGGTTGTCCGCCTCTGCCGAGAACGTCGGCACCGACCCCGGCGTCAAGTACAACGGAGACTGGGACGAACGCCCCCACCCGAAGCGGGTCGTCCGTGTGACCCCCGGCACCCTCAAGCGTTGGCAGAAACTCGCCGGTGATGAAGGGCCCCTGGAGCACACACGCCTGCTCACACCGGTGAGCACAGCGGAGGACACGGCGATCGACGCGCTGGGGGCCTATCCCCTGCGCCTCGGCATGCCGAAGCTCAGAGTTTCCGTCGGATTCGATGAAGGTGCTTCTAAGAAGGCGCAGTTCGGCCCGGAGAAAGACCAGCGACTCATCGACTACAACACGGGAATCAACGGCCAGGACGACTACCAGGCGACAGCTTGGAGCGACGTCATTCTCAAGGGGCCGCAAATCGGCGTTGCGAACCCGATGTACAAGCAGCCCAGCCAGGGCAGCGGAGAGGTATGCGGCCTCGACCCGAAGGCGCTCGTGGACGACGCGGTACCCGAGTCCGAGTACCGGCGCGTGGCACCGCACGCCGTGTTCGTGGGCGAACAGGACAGGTGGACCGACTGGGAGAAGTACGAGGCGCTGCTCGCGTCGCCGGAGGAGTGGGCACAGGCCCGGCTGCAGCTCGCGGAGAGGCGTGAGGTGCAGCCGGAGGAGATCGAGGACGAGCAGGTCAAGAAGCTCCTGCTGGCCAAGGCCAGTAGGCCATACACCCATTACTACCGAATCGCTTGGCGAAGGATGATCGCGCCTGATACCGAACGCAGTCTCTACGTCGCGTTGCTGCCACCTGGGGTAACGCACATCGACGGTATGTGTAGTGCTTCGGTTAGTGACCGTCGTAAAGATGTCTTGAACGCTGGTCTGTGGGCGGGAATCCCAAGCGATTACTTGCTACGTACAAGTGGTGACAGTCACCTCAATCCCGCTCGGGCTGCAGGCATGCCTGCAGCACATGTTGACCACCCCCTAGCCCCCGCCCTCCTCCTCCGTACCCTCCGTCTGAACGTCCTCACCGCCGCCTACGCCGACCTCTGGGCAGAGCTCTACGACCCCAAGTGGCCCGGCTACGAGCCTTGGGCGATCAACTGGCCCAACCTCAAGACCGAGCTGCGCAACGTCACCCCCACCTGGCAGCGCGACACCCCTCTCCGTACCGAGTACGCCCGCCGCGCCGCCCTCGTCGAGATCGATGCCCTCGTCGCCGTATGGCTCGGCATCGATGCGAACACGCTCATCGCCATGTACCGGGCCCGTTTCCCGATCATGCAGGACTTCGACCGGGTGACCTGGTTCGACGCCGAGGAGCGGAAGATCGCCGGAGACCGGTACACATACGGCTTCGACCAGACCAAGGACCACTGGACCCAGTTCGAGGAATACCGCGAGGCCTACGACAAGGACCCGCACACCGACACTCCCGTCCCCGATGGCTACACCGCCCCCTTCTACAAGGCCAACCGAGAACGCGAAATGCGCCAAGCCCACGCCTACTTCAAGCAGCGCCTCGATGAAGCCGTAGCCAAGGGTCTGTGGGACCCGGAGAAGATGGAGGTCCCGACCCCGTGAGGCCGACCCTCGAAGCACAGGGACTCAAGGAGAGCCTGCTCCAGTACCTGTCCACGACGTACGGTCTGGCGGACGAGGGTGCCCGAAAGGCCCTGAACGCCTTCCTCGGGGACGAGACGACGGGCATGTTCCGCGGCCCGTACCTCCGCCTGCGTACCCCGTTCACCCCGGCCGACGACGGCTGGCAGCAGCACCTGGACTGGGTACGTACCGACGGTTGGACGCCGTACGCCCACCAGGCCCGCGCCTTCGCCCGGCTCACCTCCAAGGACGGCCACACACCCCAGCCCACGCTCGTCACCACAGGCACCGGTTCCGGCAAGACCGAGTCGTTCCTCTACCCCGTACTCGATCACTGCGCCCGCGAGCGCGCGGCCGGGAACAACGGGGTCAAGGCGGTCTTCCTCTACCCGATGAACGCCCTGGCCACCGACCAGGCGGCCCGTATCAACGATCTGCTCACCGATTACGACGAGTTGAGCGGTGTTCGCGCCGGCCTGTACATCGGGGAGAAGGCGGCGACGCACTATGACCGGGTCTACACCCGCCGCCAGGACATGCAGCTGTCCCCGCCGGACATCCTGATTACCAACTACAAGATGCTCGACCTGCTGCTCCAGCGCGCGGCCGACGCACCGCTGTGGGACGGCAGCGACATCCGCTACGTGGTTGTCGACGAGTTCCACACGTACGACGGCGCGCAGGGCACCGACGTCGCCATGCTGCTGCGCCGTCTCGCCATCGCCGTCGATGCCAACCGGCCCGGCACGCCGCTCGGCTTGATCACCCCTGTCGCCACCTCCGCGACCCTCGCCTCCGGCACCGATGAGGACGGGGTACAGCAACTCCTCTCCGTGGCCACCAACGTCTTCGGCACAGAGTTCACCGAGGACGCGATCGTCGGCGAGGACCGGCTGACGGTCGACGAGTTCATCCTGGGTGAGGACGAGTCGATCCCGGACGCGAGATTCCTTCCCGGCCAGGCCACGCCCCCCGAGACCCTGACCGCTCTGCCAGACCCGGCATCCGGCCCCGAAGAGCTCGCGGACCTCGCCGAGGCTGTCACCGGAAGCCGTGTCACCGACCCGGTCGCCCTCGGTGCCGCGCTCAAGCGCAACCGGCTCACGTACGCGGTCCTGAACGCCTTCGACGGCACGGTGCGCACGTACGACGAGGTGCTCGACGTGATGCGCCGCAGTGGTGCGAAGAGCTGGGACGAGGCGATCACGACGCGGCCGCAGATCGCCGCGCTGGCCCTCGCCCGCTTCGTGGCCCTGCTGTCCGTGGCGCGCGACCCGGACGCGCCGGCCGCGCTCAGCCGCCCCTTCGTCCAGATCGAGGTGCACCAGTGGGCGCGGTCCGTCACCCGCATGCTGCGTGGCGTACTGCCGTGGCCGAAGGCCGAGTTCGCGTGGGACACAGCGGGGGCGCAGAGCCAGTCGCGTACGACGCCGGACACCACCACCTCCCGCGACACCAAGATCTTCCTGCCCGCGGTGTACTGCCGTGAGTGCGGGCGTTCCGGTTGGTCGGTCCTCGCCCCCGAGTCGGACTTCGAGGAGCTGAACTTCGAGGCCCACAAGATCCGTCGGGCCACCGTCACCGCGGAGAAGGCGAAGGTGCGCACCCTGGTGGCGGCCACCGACAACGAGGCCCGCGAGGGCAACGGCCGTACCGCCATGGATCCGGCGGCGCAGAAGTCGCTGACCACCGGCGGCGCGGGCGTGCTCATGGTGCTCGACGGCCTGTGCCAGCGCCTGCGACTGCCCGACCCCCAGGGCGACTACGACGACGAGGGCAACCCGGCGCCCGGCGGCACCGACTCCGCCTTCGTCCTCGTCCAGCTCGGCGACACCGCGGAACGGGCCGCCAAGGACGACTGGTGCCCGGCCTGCGGTACGCACAACGCGATCCGCTTCGTCGGTACGGGTGCCGCCGCGCTGGCCGCCGCGTCCGTCACCCAGCTGTTCACCGGCGGGGAGATGGACAAGGAGCAGCGTGAGACGAAGACACTGATGTTCAACGACTCGGTGCAGGACGCTGCGCACCGGGCCGGGTTCGTCGCCTCCCGCTCGTACACCTTCTCTCTGCGGGCTGTGTTCACCAAGCACCTGAGCGAGCAGCGGCCCAGCGCGCTCAACGACCTCGTCGCCGATGTCGTCGCGGCCACGACCGACCGTGAGACGCTCGCCGCCGTTGTCCCGCCGGACCTGCACGACGACACGGGTGTGGCGCGCCTGCTGTCCGGCCAAGGACGCGGCGGGGACAAGAAGACCTGGGACCTGATTGGTGAACGGTTCGCGTTCGAGGCCGTGATGGAGTTCGGGCACCGCTCCCGCAACGGCCGTACCCTCGAACTGACCCGTACCTCAGCCGCCTGGGTGGACGTCCCCGACGAGCAGGCGGCCGTGGCGCTCGTGCGCGCCGCTCATGAGGAGGCCGCCCACCGCGGGTTGACGCTTACCGAGCACGATGACGCCCGCTATCTGGCTTTTCTGCGCGGCCTGTTGGAGCGGCTGCGTACGCGTGGGGCGGTTGGGCACCAGTGGCTGGAGAAGTTCCTCGACGAGGCGGGCACCAGCCGTTACTTCATCTGGGGAGGCCGCCCGCGCGGCATGAAAGCCTTCCCCAAGGGGGTCTCCGCACCGAGCTTCCTGCTCGCGCGGCCCAAGCCGAGCAGCGAGTTCGACTTCGCCGCCGGACGTCTGTCCTGGTACCAGACCTGGGCCCAGCGTTGCCTCGACATGACCCGTGAGCAGGCCGACGAGTTCTGGGTGCGGCTGCTGCCCCGGCTCACTGACGCTGGGCTGCTCGCTGCGCGCACCCCGAGCGACACGGCCGCCCGTCTGTACGGCCTTCAACCGGGCGCCATCCGGCTGCAGTTGCTGACCGACGCGCAGGTCAACGAGGCGTATGTGCGCTGCCCGAAGTGCTTCTGGGAGCAGACCGTCCACCCCTCGCTGCTGGCGCAGTACCACGGGCAGCCCTGCCAGGCGTATCGCTGCACGACCGGGCGGCTGGTCGCGGGGGACCGGTGGCTGGAGACCGTGGACCGGCACGACCGGGACCGCGACTACCGCGACGACTACTACCGCAGCCTGTATCGGCGAGCGGGTACCTATCAGGTCATCACTGCCGAGCACACCGGTCTGCTCTCCCGCGGCAAGCGTGAACGCGTCGAGGACGCCTTCCGCAACGGCGAGGGGTTCAACGATCCCAACGTGCTGTCCTGCACGCCCACCCTGGAGATGGGCATCGACATCGGCGACCTGTCCGCCGTCGTCCTCGGTGCCCTGCCACGCCGCCCGGCCAACTACGCCCAGCAGGCGGGCCGGGCCGGACGCCGTACCGGTAACGCCTTCCTGCTGACCATCCCCGACCGCAAGCGCCGCGACCTGTACTTCCTCGACCGGCCACGGGACATGATCGACGGACGGATCGTGCCGCCGGGCTCGTATCTGTCGGCCATCGAGATCCTGCGCCGGCAGTACACCGCCCACCTCCTCGATCTCGCCGCGCGCGGACGGCTGCTGCGCGAGGACGGCAGGCCGCTGGCCGCGCTGTCGCGGCGGGTTGACGAACTCTTCGGCCCCTCCGGCTACCTCGCCGACTTCACGGACGCCGCCCTCGCCCACGGCGAGCAACTCGTCGCGGGCTTCCTCGCCCTGTTCCCGACCGGTGTGAGCGACACCGCCAAGGAGGAGTTGGAGAAGTACGCGGTCCGCGGCATCCGCAGCGCGATTGAGAAGGCCGAGCGGGAGTGGGAGCGTGAGAACCAGAAGCTGCGCACCCGTATCCGTACGATCCGTTCCGCGATCGACGAGCTCAAGGACGGCGACGACGAACAGGCGGACACGAAGGCGGAGTTGGAGGCCGAACTCGGCGCCCTCTCCAAGCAGGGTGCCACGCGCCAGCGCCAGCCCTCGCAGACCGTGCTGTGCGACCTCGGCCTGCTGCCCAACTACGCCCTCATCGACGCCACGACCACCCTCGAAGCCACCGTCTTCTGGCCCGAGGGCACCACACCGGAAGGCCGGCCCCGCTACAAGTCGAAGTCGTTCTCCTACGGGCGACCGCGCGGCTTCGCCCTGTCCGAACTCGCCCCCGGCAACACCTTCTACGCCGAGGGCTACAAGCACCGGATCACCGGCATCGACATCGTCACCGGCCGGGACCAGGACTGGCGCCACTGGCGCTTCTGCCCCTCGTGCGGCTACGTCCGCACCGAGAACGCCGAGAACGACATCACGCCCTGCCCGCGCTGCGGGGAGGCGGGCATCGCCGACTCCGGCAGCCTGTGGCAGATCGTCCAGCCCAGCGTGGTGACGGCCCGCGACAAGCGGGAGGACGCCAGGATCGGCGACGAGAGCGACGACCGTGACCGCCGCTTCTACACCGTCGTCGACATGGTCGACATCCACCCCGACCACTTCGCCAAGGGCAAGTCCTGGCGGCACACCAAAGAGATCTTCGGCGTCGACTACACCCGCCGTGCCGTCATCCGCCGTATCAACACCGGACCGCTCAGCATCGGCGCCCAAGAGAACGACCAGCTCGCCGGAAAGCCGGTGCGCATCGCCCCCTTCCACGTGTGCACCGCCTGCGGAGCAGCGAGCGCAGACGGGCGACCCGTCTTCGACGACGACCGGGACGCCGTCGACAACTCCGCCAACCGTCAGCGCGAACTCAAGCACCACACCCCCTGGTGCCCGCTGCGGCGCGGCAAGAAGGGCGTACCCCAGGAACCGGTCCTGCTCGCCCACGAGTTGGAGACCGAGGCGCTGCGCATCCTGTTGCCGGCCGCGACCGTCCTCGTCGAGGAGAAGGTCCACTCCTTCCAGGCGGCCCTGCGCCTGGGCGTGGACGGCGCCTTCGGCGGCGACCCGCAGCACCTCGCCACCACCCTCGCCACCATGCCGGACCGTGACACCGCGGAGACACGACACTTCCTGGTCCTGTACGACCGCCTCCCGCACGGCACCGGCTACCTCGACCGGCTCACCGACCCCGCGGCCTTCCGTCAGGTGCTGGAGGGCGCGCGCCGGCTGCTCGTGGAGTGCCCCTGCAACGAGGAGGGCGGACCGGCCTGCCACCGCTGCCTGTACCTCTACGCCGACGAGCAGTACATCGAGCGCGTGTCCCGCCAGGCCGCCTTGGAGATCCTCGACGAACTCCTCGGCACCGACACCGACGCCTGGGACACCAAGAAGGTCGGCAACACCGATCAGATCGGTCTGGACGGACAGGTCGAGTCCGATCTGGAGGCACGCTTCCTCAAGGCCCTGCGCGGGTGGGTCGGACAGCGCGGCGACGCCGTGCTGGAGGAGAGCGGCGACAACAGCGCCTATCTGCGTCTCGACGAAGTCGGCACCGTGCACGGCTGGCGTCTGACCGCCCAGCGCAACGAGGGTTACACCCGTACCGACTTCACCTTCGAACGCGTCGACGGCCCCAAGCAGAAGATCACCGTCTATCTCGACGGACACCGCTTCCACGCCTCCCGTCGGCACAACCGGCTTGCCGGCGATGCCGACAAGCGCAACCGGCTCCGGGCCGAGGGACGTGCCGTCTTCCAGCTCACCTGGGACGACCTCGACGCCTTCGAGCGGCAGACGAACACGGCCGAGTCCGGCGCGGGGCGGGAGGCGGCCGAGCCGGTGTGGCCGCCGTACCCGCGCAGTGCCCAGGACCTCGCCAAGCAGCTCTTCGCCGACCGTGGCGGCGACGACCTCGCGGCAACTGCCTTCACCGACCCGATGACCATGCTCCTCGCCTACCTCCGCAGCCCGGACGACGCGGCCTGGGGCCAGCGGGCATCAGCCATGGTCGGCGGGCTCCTCGGGACCGGCCAGGAGATCCTCGTCGGCAACGGCACCCCCGACCAGACGTGCCAGACGCTCAGCGGGCTCCTCGACGCCTGGGGCCGCACCGACGGCATCGACCCGGCGCCCGTCCAGGGCACCGGCACGCTCAACCTGTTCCAGACCTGCGACCAGTCCGGTCTCCCCGTCGCCTTCCTCGTGGATGCGGCCACCGGCCACTGGTCCGCCCTGGCCTGCCTCGACGACACCGCGCTCGACCAGCTCGGCACGCCCGAACACAAGGCGCGCTGGCGCGCCTGGCTTCAGTGGTCCAACATCCTGCAATTCCTTGCCCACGACGGCGGCGACGGCATTCAACTCACCACAGCCACCGCCGTGCGCTTCGACATCTCGGTCCTCAAGGCATTTGGCGGCCTTGGTGAACTCGAATCCCTCGTCGTGCGGTACGGCACCGGCACACCCGCGCCGCAGCCCGTACCCGCAGAGGCCTCCAACGAGACTCCCCTCGAAGCAGCGGTGCGGGATCTGCTGTGGGACCAGGAGATCCTCGAATACCTCGACGAGGACGAACCCGACGCCCCCCTCACCCGCCTCGCCCACGTCTTGGCCGACGGCGGCAAGAAGGCCCCCGCTTACGGCTACGAGCTCGGCGAACGCGGCTGGCTCGCCGACTTCGTCTGGGACCACGGCACCCCGCAGATCGCCGTCATGGCCGAGCCGTACGACCAGGAGGACGAGGAAAGCGACAAGACCTGGAGTGCTTATCGCGACGCCGGGTTCACCATCCGCTCGGCCGACGACTGGCTCGCCGATCTCGATGCTCTGTTGAGCGTGCTCCCCGACGCCGCCGCCCGTCCCGACTCCGAAGAACAGAGTGCCTCACGATGACCGCACGCCTGAGCCTCTACCAGAAGGCCGAGAACGAGCTCTACAAGATGGACTCGTCGGTCAAGACGAAGTTCTACGACTTCTGCCACCAGTTCCGTATCGACCCGGATCACCCCAGCCTCGACCTCAAGCCTCTCAAGGGCGACGGCCGGATCTTCCGAGCCAAGATCGACCGTTCGTACCGGGCGCTGCTGGCCCGGGCGGGGGTCGGCGCCGACGGTGTCCAGCAGTGGCTGATCGTTGCCGTCCGCCACCGCAAGGACGTCTACGAAGAACTCACCGTCGCCATCAACCGGATCACGGGCGAGATCGAGTTCGTCGACCTCGGCGTCGTCGGTCAGAGCGTCCTCCAGCGCGCGGGACTCCAACTCACGCCGGCCCAGGACGAGCACACGGCACCGGTCGAGCCCACGCCCGCCCCCGTCGTGACGCCGCAACCGACCGCCCCCGCCGAACCGCTCCTCACCGGCTGCACCCCCGAGGACCTGCGCCGGCTCGGTGTCGCCGACGCCCTCATCGGCCCGGCCCTCGCCGTCACGACCGACGAGGAATTCGACCAGCTCATCGCCGGCGCCCCGCGCCTGACCGCCGAGGTCCTCACCGGCCTCGGCTCCGGCATGTCCGTCGACGAGGTCGAGCGTGAGATCACCGAGCCTGCCTCCACCGAGCTCGAACCGGGCTTCGAGAACGACATGGCGGCGGCCCTCACCCGTACCGCGGTCACCACGGTCGACGACGACATCCGCAATGTGCTGGCCGAGGGCGACTTCCGAGCCTGGAAGGTCTACCTCCACCCCACCCAGCGCAAGATCGTCGAACGGAACTACAGCGGCCCCGGCCGGGTCAGCGGCGGCCCCGGCACCGGCAAGACCATCGTCGCCCTGCACCGGGTCGCCCGCCTCGCCGCGGCTCTCCCGCCCGGCCACGGCAAGCCGATCCTGCTGACCACGTACACCAAGAACCTCACCGCCGACCTGCGCTCCCGGCTCACCTCGCTCATGGACCCGGCGCTGCTCGGCCGCGTCGACATCAAGCACATCGACCAGCTCGCCCAGAGTGTCCTCAACGAGAACACTGCGCCCGGCGCGCAGCGCAGCCTGATCACCGACGACCGGGCGCTGGACGTGCTGCGCGAGGTCCTCTTCGAGCACGACGAGCAGCGCTGGGACGCCGAGTTCCTCTTCGATGAATGGGAGCAGATCGTCCTCGGCCAGTCCCTCGGTACCCGTCAGGACTACTTCAAGGCCCGTCGCGCCGGTATGGGCCGCCCCCTCAACCGCCCCGAACGCGCCGTCGTCTGGAAACTGCTCGACCAGTTCGCCCTGCGCCTCAACGGCATGGGCCGGGAGACCTGGGCCCAGGCCGCCGAGCGCGCGGCGCGGTACGAGATGGAACGCGCCCGCAAGATCCAGACGAGAGCCGAACGCAAGGCGGACATCGGCGGCGGCGACCTGGCCCACCTCGACGACAACAGCTCCGCGATGCGCTACCTGCGTCACCGCTACCGTCACATCGTCGTCGACGAGGCCCAGGACCTCAGCCCCGCCCACTGGAAGATGCTGCGCGCCATGGTCGCCTCCGGCCCTGACGACCTGTTCATCGCCAGCGACACCCACCAGCGGATCTACGACCGGCAAGTCACCCTTTCCACCGTCGGCATCAACATCCGCGGTGGCCGCTCCTCGAAACTGACGCTGAGCTACCGCACCACCCAGGAGATCCTCGACCAGGCCGCCAAGGTCGTCCGTGGGGGCACCTACGACGACCTCGACGACGGCACCGACACCCTCGACGGCTACCACTCCCTGCTGCACGGCCCCGCCCCCGAGTACGTCGCCTGCGCAGACTGGACCGACGAGATCACGCAGCTCGCCGAAGCCCTCAAACAGTGGCGCGCCGACATCACCCAGCCCACCGAGGACGGCACCGTACGCGACCCCAGCGGCACCATGGCCGTCTGCGTCGCCGACGGCGACATGGCCGGCCGCGTCGCCGCCGACCTGGAGACGAAGCACGGCATCACCACAGCGACCCTCACCAAGGACGGACCGCAGGGCGGCGGCGAGGTCCACATCGGAACGATGCACCGATTCAAGGGACTTGAGTACCAGAAGCTCGCGATCATCGGCGCGAGCGACGGCATCCTCCCGCGCACCGCTGTCGTCGAGAAGTACGAGACGACCGACCCCAAGCGGTACGAACGCGAACTCAAGAAGAGCCGCAATCAGCTCTTCGTCGCAACCACCCGAGCCCGCGACGCATTGCGCATCTCCTGGCACGGCAGGTCTAGTCCGTTCCTGCCGTTGTAGGCCGAGTCGGACTCTGTGCCGCTGCGACCACCGCCATGGGTCAGCGCCGCTGTGACTGATCCGTGCACAACCCGGACAGGACACGGAGGGGAGTTCCAGATGCAGGTGAAGCCCGTGATAGCGCAGGCTGACGATGTAGTGGAGGACGGCGCCATGGTGACAGTGGGCGTTGATCTGGCCGGGCGCACCGGAACTACAGGCGTGTGCCGCGTGACGTGGGGTCGGCGACCTACGGCTGAACTGCTTCCCGCGAAACACGACGACGACCTGTTGGCAGCGATGCGGTCCGCGGACATGACGGGGCTGGACTCGCCCCTGGGCTGGCCGGTTGCCTTCACAGCCCTGCTCACTGCGCACCGGACCGGTGTCGAGCTACCTGCGCTCGCTAACCACGCAGCGTGCGCCGACGGTCGCCCCGGACTCGGCAATACCTTCACTCACCGGCTGACCGATGACGTGGCGTGGAAGCGCACTGGGGCGGGCAAGCAGCGTCCGCTGTCGGTGTCGGCCGACAAGCTCGGCATCGTCGCCATCCGCGCGGTCGGCCTGCTGGCTCGGCTGGCCGAGGGCGGTCCGGCGATACCGCGCGACGGCTCGGGTCCAGTTGTCGAGGTCTACCCGGCGTTCGCGCTGATCCAGTGGGGACTCGCCCCGGAGGGGACCTATAAGGGCAAGGACGCCACGGCTGCGCGGTCCCGGATTCTTGCCGGTCTCGAGGCCGGCCTAGACCTGGACCTGTCCGACCGGGTTCGTGTCCGGTGTGTGGCCAGCGACCACGACCTGGACGCCCTGATCTCGGCGGTCGTCGCACGGGCCGCAGCGTGTGGGATGACCCATTCGCCGACCACTGAGGAGGAGCATGCCATGGCCGCGGTCGAGGGCTGGATGCATCTCCCTCGACGAGACCTTCCGCTCACCGCTGTGCGGGACGGAGTAGCTCTCTGACCTCCTCGCGAATCCGCTCGACTCACACCGTCCGGTCCAGCTGGAGCACCACCTCGAGTCCGTGAAGGTCCTGCCCCGCCGAGGCAAACGGCCGGGCGCTATGCCGCGGCCGTCACCCTGCACGAGATGGCGAGCGGCGAGCGGCCGTTGTGGGGCGACGGGCGCACCGACCCGCTCACCAACGAGTCCGCCGAACTGCACATTGCCGGTGAACTCTTCCACCGCCTCTTGCAGTCGGGCCTGACCGCCTTCTTCCGGCGCGCCCTGCACCGCGACATCGAGCACCGCTTCGACACCCTCCGGCAGATGAAGGACGCCTGGCAGAAGGTGTTCCGGGACGCCGACAGCGACCTGCCGCCGACGACCCCGTCCACCGTGGGTTCCGAGGGGGAGGACGCGGAGCAGGCACGGGACCGCGCAGCCCTGGCAGCCGGCGCGGAGACGGAGCTGGAAGTCGCCGGTCTGTCGCCACGCGCGGTCACGGTGGCCGCGGGCCTCGGCGCAACAACGGTCGGGCAGCTGCTGGAGATCCAGCCGTCGGTCATCCACAAGACCCGCGGCGCCGGTCCGCTGGTCCGCAAGGAGCTGAACCGCCGTCGCAGTCAGTGGGCGGCGGCACTGCGCGGGAAGCCCGCCGCGGCTGCCGTGCTCAAGTCCGCCGCCTCCGTGAAGGAGGGGGGCCCGGAAGCGGGCGTCACCGGCATCCTGTCGGTCGACGACATGGCAGGGCTGTTGACCCCGGCGCCCGGCCGCAAGAGCTCGCACCGCGTCGACGTCGTACGGCTCACGCTCGGGCTGCCGCCCGAGGACGGCGGCCTCTCAGCACTGGGTGCCTGGCCCGTCCAGGCGCGGATCGCCGACCACCTCGACATCAAGCAGCCGCCGGTCTCCCGTCACCATCGAGCCGAGATCAAACGGTGGGCGGAGGCCGAGTGGTTGCGGCCGGTGTGCACCGAACTGGTTGAGATCGTCGCGAACTTCGGCCGCGTGATGACCGCCCCCGAGGCCGCGCAGGAGTTGCGTGCTCTCCACGGTGCCCAGGACGACACACCTGAACGTGTACTGGCCAGGTCACTGGCCGTCGTCCGGGCCGCCGTCGAGGCGGAGACCCGCGAGGAGGAGGGGCACGAGCCCCGGCTCGCCGTGCACCGGCGCGGTGACACGGTGCTGCTGGCGGCGGGGTCCCTGCCCGGCACCGACGACCCGAACCCCCACGAACTGGCGGACTACGCCGCGGCCCTCGGAACGAGCGCGGAGAAGCTCGCCGGCCGTGAGCCCCTCCCGGGCCGCGCCGAGGTGGTGCGGGAACTGCGTGCGGTACCGGCCCCGGAGTGCTTCGCGCCGCTCGCCGACACCCGACTGGTGGCGCTCCGCGCCGCCGTGGCAGCACAGGTCGAGTACAGCCCCGTCTCGAGCTGTACCGGCGTGACCTGAGCCTGGAACGCGCGCTGCGGATCTCGCAGGCGGGGGCTGGGATGCGTGCCGACCGTGGCATCACCGCGACGGAACTCGCCGCCCGGGTCCGGGCCCGCTTCCCGGATCTGGACGTCCTGGCCGATGTCCGGGAGCCCACGCACGTCGTCCTGGAGGACGCCCTTCAAGCGGCTCGCTTCGACCTCCGGCACAACGACGAGGCGGGACGCCTCTATTTCCCGGTGCCGAAATCGACCGGCCCCTGGTCCTCCACCGGCTCGCACACGAGCATGCTGCCCCCGGTCCGTGCGCACCTTCGCCGCGTGCCCGCCGACCCGCACGGCGCACTGCGCGAGCGGCTCGCCGAGAGCGCCCACCGCGGCGGCTTCCTCGCGCTCACGGTCAAGGTGGCCCGCCTGCCGGGCACGGCCGAGACGGTGGCTGCTCGCTTCCCGGTCGTTCCGGTCGACTTGGGGGCCTTGTTCCTGCGGGAGTTCAGGCGGCTCACGGCGGAGAAGGGCCAGGACTGGCAGGTGGTCCTCCGCGCCGATGCCGCCTCCGCCCCAGGCCGCATCAAGCCAGGCCTCGCCACCTTCGTCCGTGTCGTGTGGCAGCGTGTCGTAGAGGACCTCGACTCCCGTGCTTCCGAGCCGCGCACGGTTCTCTTCCTCCACGATGCGGGCCTGGTCTCCCGTTACTGGGACGAGGGCGGCCGTGCGTTCCTGGTCGCCCTCCAGGCCGCCGCCCGCCGCCCGCACGAGGGCCCGCACGGCCTGTGGCTGCTGTGCCCGGTGGAGTCCAGCACCCAGGACCCGCATCTGGACGGCAGCCAGGTCGAGGCGCTACGCAACGATGGTGAACTGGCTTACCTGGACGGGGGGTTCCTTACGGAGTGCCGCGGCGCAGCCCCATCGTCACCTTCGAGGAACGGTTGAGAACTCCAGTTGTAGAGCGTGAGTTTCATGCATGAGCGGCTTGTCACCGGTAGTGACTGGCTGGGCACGGGCTTGGTGACGACGTCGCCAGTGGGACCAATCGAGCCGGTGGGCTGTGCCGTAGACGAGTCGGACGACGAGCGTGTTGAACAGATGCTGGTCTCGTTGCAAGAGAGCGGTATCAATTTGTTTGGCCACGGGCGGCCGGCGCGTCCGCGTGGACGTGGTCAGGAAAGCGTGGGTGAGCGTGGTGAGGGTGACCCAGCGGTGTCAGGACACACGCCGCACCCCGGGCCGCCGACTGCACGAGTCGTTCGTCCCATCCGGAAGACTCACCCGAACTCCTGCCAAACGAATATGCAGCGACTTACGCTGATCAGGGGAGTCCCGCCGTGATCATCCGCAGGGATGGCGCACGGCGGCAGGAGGGGAAAGGACAGGCCGGGGAGGGTCGGCCCGCACACCGCCGGGGAGCGCACAGCCGCGCTTGGCAGTCGCTGCGGGCCGCGCCACCCGGTCGGGGGGAGGGGCTATGAACCGTTGGGTCGGCATCGTCGCGTTGAGGGAGCCCTCAGCGCCGACGCCTGTGCACCGCATCGCGCTCGCCATCGAGGCCGCGCGCAGACGCACGTCCTACCGGCTGGGCAGCAGGGACGTGCCGTACGCGCGGATGCGGGCGGCGCTGCGCACACTGGGGCAGGAGCACGCGCGTCACTACGAGTGGGAGCGGTACACGTACTGCGTCGAACTGGCGGGAGACTTCTTCGACGGAGGACAACCACCGGCCGGGCTGCCCTTCTGGCTCATGGCCGAGCTCCAGGACGTTTTAGACGGCAGGAACGCCCCGAGCAGGGCGGTCGGCGGGCGGATCAAGCGGTTCTCGGCGCGGAAGCCCCAGCGCTCCGACCGCCACCGAGTACCAGTGCCGCCACCACGCCGGAGCAAGCGCCCGGCAGTCCGGGACATCCGGCCCGCACAGCCCAAGGCCGGCCACCGCCCGCCGCCCGAGAGGGTCGAACCGTACGCCCGCGTCGCACGGCAACTGGAGGTCCGCGACATCGACCGTCCCGCGCTGTGCGAGCCACCCGCCGCCCTCGTCGGCACCTTCGGAGAGGTCGTGCGCGCGGTCGTACAGGAGAAGGCCGGGAATTGGGCGGCCGGCTCCGAGACGACGGCCTGGCTCGGGCTCGCGTCCTCGCACCGCAGCCACCTCTATGAGAGCGGACTGTCCGAGGCGGCCGTCAGCCCTCTGGTGCTAGGCATGCTCGACCGGCTCGGACGCACCACGCTCGCCGTCGTCCTGCTCGACGCGTACACCAAGTCCCAGCGGCCGGAGAAGGTGGGGACGCAGTCGGCCGAGCACAACCGACGCTGGACGGTCGGCGCGCGCGCCCTCGGCCAGTGGGCCATGGGATGCGGGCTGGTCCGCATGGGGAGCGGCGAGGCCCAGCGTCCCGCGCCGTCCGTCGCGGAGACCGTCGCCCGGCAGATCCTCGGCACCCTCAGCCTGCTCGGCGCTCACGAGACCGCCCGGCGGCTGGTCGAGGCCGTCTGTGACGGCCTCGACCAGCCAGTCGACGAGGCCGGTGGAGCGGACCCCACCACCAAGGCGCAGGAGGTCTTCGCCAAGGAAGGCCTGACGTTCGAGTACGACGAGGACGGCCCGGACCACAGCAAGACCTTCCTCGCCACCGCACGCACCCGCACCGGCCGCGTGGCGGTGGGCACTGGAGCGAACAAGAAAACCGCACGGGCAGCCGCATCCCGTGCCCTGCTGCGTGATCACCCGCCGACCGACGCGAAGGTCTCCGCTGCCACCCGTCCGGGAGCCGCCGCGACCGCAGGGCCCACCGAGCCGCCGCGCTCGTACCGGACCGCGCACCCGGCACACCAGGACGCTGTCGCCGACCTGCTCGCCATGTTCGAACTGAGCGGCGACCAGGCACGCGGGCTGCTGACTCAGGCGCTCACCCACTCCTCGTACGTCTACGAGAATGCCCCCGCGGCGACCGCTGCCCGGCAGCGCGACAACCAACTGCTCGCCCATCACGGTTCAGTGGTCCTAGACCATTTGAGCACGCTCACCAAAACCCGCCGTGTCCTCGTACATGGGCTGGTGCCGGACGAGGACGAGGCCCGTATTCACACCCCCGCCAACGAGGACACCGTACGCCTCGGTGCTGCCCTCGCCATCGCCGAAGGTGTGTTGGCGGGGCACGGGGCGGACAAGCAGCGGATCGGCATGGCCGCTGACGGCGCCCAGGCCGTCGTCGCGGCGGCATGGCGCGCCCATGGGCCCCGGCTGCTACGTCGCCGCCCGGTCGTCCTGGACGACTGGCTCACCGAACTCGAACACCGGCACGACCCGACAACCGTCCTTAACTACCTCGCGAGCGCCTTTGGGATGACGTATACGTTCGAGCACCAGCTCACCGGCCTGGATCACATGCAGTCCTTCACCTCGACCCTTGTTCTGTGCGATGCCCGCGGCCGCACTCAGCGGTGGACCGTGGCTCCTGAGGGACCGGGCTCCAAGACCGACGCCGACCGGGCAGTCGCCCAGGAGGTGCTCGACATCCTCGCCGCTCCGGCCGACGACCTCGTGGAAGCCCTCACAGACCCCGAACGTGGTCTGCTGACCTACCTCCTCCGTGCCCAGCTCGACGGACTCGGCCAGACGACAGAGCGGCAGCGCACACGCATCGTGTCCCGCGGCGAACTCGGCACGGACCTCCTCGTCACCGGTGACACCGAAGCCTTCCTCACCTGGTCCGATCGCATCACGGTCCTTCTGGGGACGGACGGCACCAAGGCACTCGAAGTGTCCGAGGCACTACGGGAGTTGTACCGCAAGGTCATCGACGATGCCCGGCGCGGACCGCGCTCCCTGCTCCGCCGGATGGCGGCGGACGCGGGCACCGTCACGGCCGACGCAGTGCGGCGGCATGCCGCCGATGCCGTTCGGCGCGCACTCGCCACGGGACCTCGGACCGCCTCTGTACGCGATGTCGTCCAGGACTGGTGGCGAGACCAGGCACCGCACACCGGCGTCACCGTCCGCGACGATATGCGGCTGGAAAGCTTCCTGCCCCTGCCCGTCCACCTGAGTGCCCTGCGCGAGACGCTGACCTGGTGCGGCGAGGCCGCCGCAGCCGCCGGAACCCGGATCGACATCGAGCTGACCGTTCAGGACGGCACCCTCCACCTGTGGATCGGGCTGCCCGGCATCGACGTGGGTGTTGCCTGCGACGACTTCGCCCAGCTTCTTTCGCGCACCTTGCCGTACACGGACTGTCTCGTCGACGACGACCACGTCCTGCTCCGCCTTCACCGCCGGCCCGAGCGCCACCCGCTGGCCCCGCTGGCGGCGGCGGGACTCGACGCCTACATGACCGCTTCCACCGCGAAGAAGGAACCGATCTCCTGTGTCACCCCGTAAATCCGCCGTCGCCCACCAACACGGCGACTGGGCGGTCCCGTACCAGCCGGCTGACATCGCAGACCTAGACCCGAGGACCGCGAGCCGACGCGGCGGGATCCCCAGGCCGCCGATGCAAGATGCCGTCCACCGGCTCGTGGAGGCCGAGGGACCGATCCACCGTGAAGTCCTGGTGCGTCACCTGGGCGAGTTGCTCTACGAGCCTCAGCCCGCACGCATCAGGGGGCGGGTGGAAGACGCCGCGGACCGGCTGGTCGCCGAAGAACGTGTCAGCGAAACGAACGGCTTCTTCGATCTGCCCGACCGCACCTGCACCTACGCGCGTTGGCCGCTTCCTGGCCTCACCAAACGCCCGGCCGAACACGTCTCACCCGCCGAGCGGCAAAGGGCGCTTCTCGGCCTCGTCGAGGACCGGCCCGGTTTGCTCAATGCCGAACAGGCCGTCGCCGCAGCCGCCGGCTTTTTTGGCTGGTCGCCGCGCGCGGGCGGCGCCCCTCCCCGACTGATGTCCGACCTGTACCTGCTGCGGGACACCGGAGTCCTCACCGGCTGGCCGGACAGACTCGAACCCGCAACCGGGGCCGGTAAGTGATCATGTCAGTCGAACGATCGATACCTTTCTCCAAGGTGCCTGAACCGGAGGTGGCCCGGAGACCGAAACGGTTCATGGTGATTGGTCTGACAGCCCTGGTGGCCGTCGGTGGCGTCGGCGCGATACTCGCCGTGCGGGAACCATGGGTGGACAGGACTCCCTTCACCGCACGCAGCTACAGCGTGCTCGGCGCCGCCCTTGTTCGTGGACGAGGGCAACGGAACCTGTCATGCGAAAAGTGCGGCGTCACGGAAAAGTTGCTCGGAGAGGACAAGCAAGTCCTGGCGACCGGCCACGGACAGGGCGGAGAGATTCTGTCCTCCGAGTACGGCGACGCTGCCGGCGACTGCCTCGCGTACACGGCATTCACCGGCGTCCCGGCGGGTGAGGACGCCTATTTCCTCTCTTCCGACGACCGGCTGTACAGGGCCGACGGCAAGGGGGTCGGACCGACCGAGGAGTCGGAGATTGATCTGCGCCAGTCGCTGAGCGAGGCCAAGGAAGGCTGGCTGGACTTCCGTGCCTCTACCGGCTGAGGTGGCAAAGCGACAGGTCGTGTCGTGTCAGGGGTGCGCCGGCTCTTCGAAGCCGCCTCCCGCCGTCCGGACAAGGGCTCGCACGGCCTGTGGCCGCTGTGCCCGGCGGAGTTCCGCCTCCAGGACCCGCATCTGGACGGCAACCCGGTCGAGGCGCTGCGCAACGATGGTGAACTGGCCTACCTGGAGGGGGTTCCTCCAGGAATCGGCGTAGAAGGCGGAAGCGGAGCGGTCAGTCTGCGGGCCCGGTAAAAATGCGTCCATGGTTGCGATCATCAAGTGCCGTGATTACGAGTACCCGTACCTCAAGACTCTCGAGGAGCTTCACCAATCTCGGCGACACGACTGGGAGTGGACGGTTACGCGGCCAAGCGACTTGTGGCCCAAGGGTAGACATCTGCTTCTGATAGCAACTGCCGACTCCTACGGACAGTTCATGATCACTCGCCTGGGGAGGTCTTCCAGAGGTAAAAAGGCAGCGGACAAGGAACAGCAACTCCGTGTTACTTACGTCCGCGAGCTCCCACGGCCTCTTCCCCTCCGTGAACTCCTTGCCGGCTTGCCCTCGCGTCTCCAGCGCCACCTCGTCGAGGAGGGACAGCAGACCAAGAGGACGGGCGAGGCGATACGGGCCCTGCTGATCGAACTCCGGCCCGAACTGGGCGCAGTCGTCAACATGATCGAGGACGCCACCGCCCCGTGGGACTTCGGAAACAAGCGCGCGGGGCAAGAGCTGGCGCTGCAACGCGACGCCACCCTCGCCGTTACGCGCATGGCAGGCTTTCGAGTCCCTCGCCTCGCCGAATGGGATCCCCCGGCCGAAGAGCTTTACGACGACAGGATGCCGCCTCTGTTCCTCGACCTCATGATGGGCGATCAACCGGCGCTCGAGGACCATCTGGTCAACCATGACACCCGCACGATGCTGGGGTGGATCAGCGAAGAGACCAACCACGTGGCGTGGCGCGAGTTCCGTGAGTACGACCGGACCCTCCTGGTGGTCAACGCCAACCGCACTCCGGCGGAGCGACTTCTCGGCTGCGACATCATTTTCTACAACGTCTCGCGCCACAGCCTCGTCTTCGTGCAGTACAAGAAGCTCAACGCGGAACGAGGGGGCTTCTACTACCCGAACAGCGACCGGAACCTTGCCAAGGAGCTGCTCCGGATGCGGAGCCTGGACCGCTATGCGGAGTCGCAGGCCGGTGTGGGTGGGGAGCAACGACTGGACGCCAGCCCGAGTTGGATCAAGCTCTGCCATCCGCGTTCCGTGCTTCCGCACACCAACGAGATGATCCACGGGATGTACTTCTCCCGCCGACAGTTCGAGTCGCTGAGTGACGACGCCCGGTTGAAGGACGGCAACAACGGCGCTTTGCGCTTCGGCTTCAAGAACGTCCCGGGCTACCTCGACAACACCCTGTTCGCGCGCCTCGTGGAAACGGGCCAGATCGGTACGACCGGCACGAGCACCGATCTCGTCCGCCAGCAGGTGATCCGGAGTTTCCGAGGCCAGCGCAATCTGGTGCTCGCGGCGCTCAGCGGTGAGGAGCCGCCGCAGGCGCAGCGGAACGCGCAGCGCCGCGAGGGACGCTGAGCGTGTGACTCGGCCCGTAGGACGGTGGCGGCGGCCGGCTGAGCGCGCTCCGCGTCACGGGACGGCTGCCGCCCGCCGTCACACGGGCATCCGGGGCACACCGCCCCGGCGGCTGATGCCGAAGGCGAGGCGGTAGATGTCGGGCAGGTCGACGGTGTCCGTGCCCCGCCTGGTCACGATGCCGAGGTCGTCGAGCTCCTCGAGGAGTGCCACGGGATCGTCGATGTTGTGCGGGCTGCTGCCTCCCTTCTCGCTCTCCAGCAGGGCCCGCACCTTCGAGGCGAGCGATCCCACGTGCCAGGCGTAGTGCACGGTGGTCGCCTCCATCGGGAACTGGTTGCCTTCGAGTTGTTCGACGGCGAGCGCCGCCCACCCAAGATCGTCCTTGAGTTCGGCCACGCGGATAGCGGAGGCAGTGCTTAGGCTTTCGGAGATGGCCTCGTAGTGCAGGGGCACAGGATGCCCGGCCCAGCGCTCGCCCGTCAGCCGCGCCGCCTTGCCCAGGCTGGACAGCCGGGTCCGCGGGCTCACCTGGGCGTTGCCGTCCTGCAGATGGTTCGGAATCCAGGTGTAGGTGTGGCCTTTACGCCGGTCCTTGCCCATGAACGGCCCCGCAAGGCTGATGAAGACCTCTTCCTGCCGCTTCTGGTCGGCGAGGAGCGCCACCGGGGGCAGATACCGTCCGTCGCCCTCCGCGCGCCACTCTCCCGTCGCCTCGCGGAACTTCTTCGCCTCGGGACCGTCGTAGTTGCCGAGCTGGTGGAAGAGGAGCCCGTAGAGGTTCTCGCGGCTCCAGCTGAGGTTGGTCGCGTTCGCGCCGAGTTTGGAGGCGTCCGCGAACGCTTTGGGCGCGCTGTCGTACATGTCGGGCCGTACGAAGATTTTGGCGCGCAGTGTTCCGGTGGTGAGCCGCAGTTCCAGCGCGAACGAGCTCGGCGACCTGCTGGCCGGTGCGCGTGGAGGTCCGGGCTGGAACTGGCCGTAGCGGTGTAGTGCGCTTGATGCGCGTGCGCGGCGAGGACTGAACTCTGAATCTCAGGAACGCCAGTGGCACCGTCGGTGCGGACATTGCGAGGCCCCTTTGGCGAGCACTCTCCGTGAAGGCTGACGGATACTCAGATATCTCTGATGCATCGTCACCAATTTAAGATCATCTTGCACGTGCGTTGCACAAGGTGATGGAAAACAGCGATGATCAATGAAGGGTCCCGCAAGTGCGTAACAGCAGGTCAGCAGGCATTTAGGAGTGTCTTGCCCCTCATCTCCTAGGGGCACGACACTCCGCCAATCAGATGTCCCGGAAGATCTCGATCTGCGCGCCCACCGAGTTCAGCCGCTCCGCCAGGTCCTCGTAACCGCGGTTGATCACATACACGTTGCGCAGCACCGACGTGCCCTCCGCCGCCATCATCGCCAGCAGCACGACCACGGCGGGACGCAGCGCCGGCGGGCACATCATCTCCGCCGCGCGCCAGCGGGTCGGGCCCTCCACCAGGACCCGGTGCGGGTCCAGGAGCTGGAGCCGGCCGCCGAGGCGGTTGAGGTCCGTCAGATAGATGGCGCGGTTGTCGTAGACCCAGTCATGGATCAGGGTCGTGCCCTGCGCGACGGCCGCGATCGCCGCGAAGAACGGCACGTTGTCGATGTTCAGGCCCGGGAAGGGCATCGGGTGGATCTTGTCGATCGGCGACTCCAGCTTCGAGGGCCGTACGGTCAGGTCCACCAGCCGCGTACGGCCGTTGTCCGCCGGGTACTCGGGCGTACGGTCGTGGTCCAGGCCCATCTCCTCCAGCACCGCGAGCTCGATCTCCAGGAACTCGATCGGTACCCGGCGGATCGTCAGCTCGGACTCGGTGACCACGGCGGCGGCGATCAGGCTCATGGCCTCGACCGGGTCCTCGGAGGGGGAGTAGTCCACATCGGTGTCGATGCTCGGCACACCGTGCACGGTGAGCGTGGTCGTGCCGACGCCGTCGACCCGTACCCCGAGCGCGTCCAGGAAGAAGCACAGGTCCTGGACCATGTAGTTCGACGACGCGTTGCGGATGACGGTGACACCGTCGTGCCGGGCGGCGGCCAGCAGCGCGTTCTCGGTGACCGTGTCGCCGCGTTCGGTCAGCACGATGGGCCGGTCGGGTGACGCCGAGCGGTCGACCACCGCGTGGTACAGCCCCTCGGTCGCCGTGATGTCCAGGCCGAAGCGGCGCAGCGCGATCATGTGCGGCTCGATGGTGCGCGTACCGAGGTCGCAGCCGCCCGCGTACGGCAGCAGGAAGTTGTCCATGCGGTGCAGCAGCGGGCCGAGGAACATGATGATCGAGCGGGTACGGCGGGCGGCTTCCGCGTCCATGGCGGCCATGTCCAGCTCCGCCGGCGGCACGATCTCCAGATCCATGCCGTCGTTGATCCAACGGGTGCGTACACCGATGGAGTTGAGCACCTCGAGGAGCCGGTAGACCTCCTCGATACGCGCCACCCGACGCAGGACGGTGCGCCCCTTGTTGAGCAGCGAGCCGCAGAGCAGGGCCACACAGGCGTTCTTGCTCGTCTTGACGTCGATGGAGCCGGAGAGCCGACGTCCGCCGACCACCCGCAGATGCATCGGACCGGCGTATCCGAGCGACACGATCTCACTGTCGAGCGCCTCACCGATGCGCGCGATCATCTCAAGGCTGATGTTCTGGTTGCCGCGCTCGATGCGGTTCACGGCGCTCTGGCTGGTGGCCAGCGCTTCGGCGAGCTGTGTCTGTGTCCAGCCCCGGTGCTGCCTGGCGTCACGGATGAGCTTGCCGATGCGTACGAGGTAGTCGTCTGCCATGGCGCCAGGTTATCTCATATGTGAGATGAGTGAGCTTGTGGGGTGCGCCATTCGTGGAGCCCCTGCCACGCCCTCCATCCTGGCCCGGCCCGCGGTGGTCGGCGACCGGGGCGCGGCCGGACGGGTTCACCCGACCGGTTCAGCGGCTGCGGCGCTTGGTTGTGGTCTTGCGCCAGCCGAAGGGGCCGGGCAGATCCATCGACGTGGTCCGCCGGCCGGTGCTGCTCGTGGTGTGCCGTGGGCCCTTTCCGCCGCCGCTGGTGATGGACCACGACCGCTTGTTGATGTTGAGCCGTACGCCCGGCAGGATGCGGATGCTCTTACGGAAGGTGATCGGCACGGTGGTCTCCTCAAGTCGGACCGGATGAAGTCCCGTTGGGAGTACGGGTTTCCCGTGGTCGCCCATGCATGTATGCCGGTGCGGACATTGACGGAGCGTCACGAGCCGCCGACGACGGCACGGCCGCCCCGCACGCTTTCCCGACCGGGCTCCGACCGCGCTCCGACCGGGGTCCGTCCGGTCATTCAGGACAGGATCTGACCTGAATGATGGTTAGCGTGGCGGTATGGAATCGATCGACGGAGTGGAAATCCTCGCGTTCGCGGACGGCGCCGAGCTGGAGGCGTGGCTGGCCGACCACCACACGCTCCAGTCCGGCGTCTGGCTGAAGATCGGCAAGAAGAACTGCCCGCGGCCGGCGGTCGGTTACCTTCAGGCCGTCGAAGCCGGCCTCTGTTACGGCTGGATCGACGGCCAGGCCAGGTCCTACGACACGGACCACTATCTCCAGAGGTTCACACCCCGCCGGCCGAGGAGCGTGTGGTCGAAGGTCAACGTCGGACGGGCCGAGGTGCTCATCGAGGCCGGGCGGCTGCGCGAGCCGGGCCTCGCGCAGGTAAGGGCGGCGCAGGCGGACGGCCGGTGGGACGCGGCGTACGAGTCGCAGAAGAACGCGACCGTGCCGCCCGACCTGATCGCCGCGCTGGAGGGTGACAGCCGGGCGCGGGAGGCTTTCGAGCGGCTGGACAGGTCGACCCGGTACCGCGTGCTGCTCCGCCTGATGACCGCCCGCACCCCCGAGGTCAGGGCGGCGAGACTCGACCGCGCGCTCGCCGCGCTGGTGTCGGGCCGGACGCAGAGCCTGTGACCACCCCTACGATCTGTCCCATGAACCGTTACGAACCGGGCCAATTCCGGCGCGCCCGGTGAGCCGTACGGCGCGTCGCTCGCAACGGCGGGCGATCCGTGTCGAGATCGGTGGCGGCCGATCGACGTCCTTTCGACAGCGCGGACGCGTGCGTGCGCGAACGCGGCACCGACAGGCAGGAGCACTCTCATGACGGTCACCGTCACCGCCGACATGGTCATGTCGCTGGACGGCTACATCGCGGGCACCGGCCACAGCGTCGCCAACCCGGCGGGCCACGGCGCCGACCGGATCGGCGGCTGGATCCACGCCCAGTCCAGCTGGCGCGAGCGCTCGGGAATGACCGGCGGTGAGGCCGACCAGGACTCCGACATCATGCGCGAGTGGTTCGAGACGACCGGCGCGGTGGTCATGGGACGGCACATGTACGACTCCGGGGCGGACTTCTGGGGCGAGGACCCGCCGTTCCGCGCCCCGGTCTTCGTGCTGACCAACCGGCCGGGGTCCACCCTCGTCAAGGAGGGCGGCACCAGTTTCACCTTCGTCACCGACGGCATCCACAGCGCGCTCGACCGGGCCAAGGCCGTCTCCGGCGGCCGTAGCGTCGACATCGCCGGCGGCGCCGACACCGTCCAGCGGTATCTGAGGGCCCGCCTCGTCGACGAACTCCAACTGCATGTGATCCCCACGCTGCTCGGCGCCGGTCTCCGGCTCTTCGACAACCTCGGGACGGACACGCACGACCTCGAACCGGTCCGCGTGGTGGACACCCCCGGCGCCACCCACGTCAAGTACCGCGTCCTCAAGTGGCGGCGGCGGAAACCGGCGCCCGGGCATGACCTCGCAGCGGTCATGTACTAGAGTTATCTCGACATCGAGATATCTGCCGAAGGCGTACCGCAGCCGCCAGGCAGTAAGGCGAGCCTAACTTAGCCTTACCTTAGCGGATCGGCGAGCAGCCCGTTGGCGGCACCGCGCGGCGTCAGCCGCACATGCGTCGCGGCGCGGTAGTACGCGCACATTCATGAAGGAGACTGTCGTGTCGGCGAACAGCTTCGACGCCCGCAGCACGCTGCGCGTGGGCGACGAGTCGTACGAGATCTTCAGGCTGGACAAGGTCGAGGGCTCAGCGCGCCTCCCTTACAGCCTGAAGGTGCTGCTGGAGAACCTGCTCCGCACCGAGGACGGCGCGAACATCACCGCCGACCACATCCGCTCGATCGGTGGGTGGGACTCCCAGGCGCAGCCGAGCCAGGAGATCCAGTTCACCCCGGCCCGCGTGATCATGCAGGACTTCACCGGTGTGCCCTGCGTGGTGGACCTCGCCACCATGCGTGAGGCCGTCAAGGAGCTCGGCGGTGACGCCGCGAAGATCAACCCGCTGGCCCCGGCCGAGTTGGTCATCGACCACTCCGTCATCGCCGACAAGTTCGGCACGCCCGAGTCCTTCGCGCAGAACGTGGAGCTGGAGTACGGCCGCAACAAGGAGCGTTACCAGTTCCTGCGCTGGGGCCAGACCGCGTTCGACGAGTTCAAGGTCGTCCCGCCCGGCACCGGCATCGTCCACCAGGTCAACATCGAGCACCTGGCCCGCACCGTCATGGTCCGTAACGGCCAGGCGTACCCGGACACCCTCGTCGGCACCGACTCGCACACCACCATGGTCAACGGCCTCGGTGTGCTCGGCTGGGGCGTCGGCGGCATCGAGGCCGAGGCCGCGATGCTCGGACAGCCCGTCTCGATGCTCATCCCGCGCGTCGTCGGCTTCAAGCTGACCGGCGAGCTGACCCCGGGCACCACCGCCACCGACCTCGTCCTCACGATCACCGAGATGCTGCGGGGGCACGGTGTCGTCGGCAAGTTCGTCGAGTTCTACGGCGAGGGCGTCGGCGCCACGTCGCTCGCCAACCGCGCCACCATCGGCAACATGTCGCCGGAGTTCGGCTCGACCGCCGCGATCTTCCCGATCGACGACGAGACCATCAAGTACCTGAAGCTGACCGGCCGCGACGAGCAGCAGCTCGCGCTGGTCGAGGCGTACGCCAAGGAGCAGGGCCTCTGGCTCGACCCGGCAGCCGAGCCCGACTTCTCCGAGAAGCTGGAGCTCGACCTCGCCACGGTCGTCCCGTCCATCGCCGGGCCGAAGCGCCCGCAGGACCGCATCGTCCTGGCCGACGCCAAGCGGCAGTTCGCGCTCGACGTGCGCAACTACGTGACGGACGACGAGGAGGCGGGCAAGGAGTCCTTCCCGGCCTCCGACTCGCCGGCCTCCGCCAACGGTGTGCCGACACGCCCGACCCCGGTCACCACGCCCGACGGATCGACATACGAGATCGACCACGGCGCCGTCACCGTCGCCGCGATCACGTCCTGCACCAACACCTCGAACCCGTACGTGATGGTCGCCGCCGCGCTCGTCGCCAAGAAGGCCGTCGAGAAGGGCCTCACCCGCAAGCCGTGGGTCAAGACGACCCTGGCGCCGGGCTCGAAGGTCGTCACCGATTACTTCGACAAGGCCAACCTCACGCCGTACCTCGACAAGCTCGGCTTCAACCTGGTCGGTTACGGCTGCACGACCTGCATCGGCAACTCGGGCCCGCTGGACGAGGAGATCTCCAAGGCGGTCAACGACAACGACCTGGCCGTCGCCGCGGTCCTCTCCGGCAACCGCAACTTCGAGGGCCGGATCAACCCCGACGTCAAGATGAACTACCTGGCGTCCCCGCCGCTGGTCGTGGCCTACGCGATCGCCGGCTCCATGAAGGTCGACATCACGCGTGACGCGATCGGCGTCGACCAGGAGGGCAAGCCCGTCCACCTCGACGACATCTGGCCGACCGAGGCCGAGGTCAACGAGGTCGTCGCCTCCGCCATCGGCGAGGACATGTTCAACAAGTCCTACCAGGACGTCTTCGCGGGCGACGCCCAGTGGCAGGCGCTGTCGATCCCGACCGGCAACACCTTCGAGTGGGACCCGGAGTCGACCTACGTACGCAAGCCCCCGTACTTCGAGGGCATGACGATGGAGACGACCCCGGTCGCCGACATCACCGGCGCCCGTGTGCTCGCCATGCTGGGCGACTCGGTCACCACCGACCACATCTCCCCGGCCGGCGCGATCAAGGCGGACACCCCGGCGGGCAAGTACTTGACGGAGCACGGCGTCGGGCGGCGTGACTTCAACTCCTACGGCTCGCGCCGGGGCAACCACGAAGTCATGATCCGCGGCACGTTCGCCAACATCCGCCTGCGCAACCAGATCGCGCCCGGCACGGAGGGCGGCTACACCCGCGACTTCACGGCCGCGGACGGTCCGGTCTCCTTCATCTACGACGCCTCGCAGAACTACCAGGCGGCCGGCACCCCGCTGGTCGTCCTCGCGGGCAAGGAGTACGGCTCGGGCTCGTCCCGCGACTGGGCGGCGAAGGGCACGGCGCTGCTGGGCGTCAAGGCGGTCATCGCCGAGTCCTACGAGCGCATCCACCGCTCGAACCTGATCGGCATGGGCGTGCTCCCGCTCCAGTACCCGGAGGGCGGTTCGGCCCTGTCCTACGGCCTGACCGGCGAGGAGACGTTCACCTTCACGGGCGTCACCGCGCTCAACGACGGCACGACCCCGGCGACCGTCAAGGTCACCACGGACACGGGCGTGGAGTTCGACGCGGTGGTCCGCATCGACACCCCGGGCGAGGCGGACTACTACCGCAACGGCGGGATCATGCACTACGTGCTCCGCAGCCTGATCCGCAAGTAGGCCTGATCCACGCGTGGTCCGGTCCGCGAGCAACCCCGGCGGACTCGGGCGGCAGTTGACGAGGGGCCGTGTCCCACGCGTGAAAGCGCGCGGGACACGGCCCCTCGTCGTACGCCGGGAACCCTCCAGGTCACCCGGCTACCGCAGCAACTCCACCTCCGACAGCTCCGGCTGACCCTTCGTCACCAGCCGGTACTTCGCGTACGACCCCGGCGACGTCACCGTGAACGCCCGCGTCTGCTGGTCCCAGTCGAAGGACTGGCCGGACCGCTTGTCGAGCGTCTTCCAGCTCTCGCCGTCCGCCGAGCCCTGCAACTCCCAGGCGGCCGGCGACTTCTCCGCCGTGGACGACGTCAGCGTGTACTGGACCGCCTCCGTCGCCGACGACACCGGCAGATCCACCTCGCCCGCCGCCGGGCCCGCCGTCTTCGACGAGTTGTCGAAGAGCGCGCCCGACCCGGTCAGGGCGTCACCGCGCGGCGACGGCACCTTGTCGTCCTTCGCGATCGACACCGGCGCCGCGTCCTTGCCGGTGCCCCACGCGGACGGCTTCGCGCCCATGTCGAACTCCAGCGTGCCGCCCTTGGCGAGCAGGTCGTGCGGCAGCGCAGTGGAATTCCACGCCTTGCCGTTGACCTTCAGACCCTGCACGTAGATGTTCTTGTCGCTGTTCTTCGGCGCGGAGACGACGAGCTTCTTGCCGTTCTCCAGGTGCACCGTCGTCTTCGTGAAGAGCGGCGAGCCCACCGCGTACTCCCCGCTGCCCATCACCAGCGGGTAGAAGCCCATCGCGGAGAAGAGGTACCAGGCCGACTGCTCGCCGTTGTCCTCGTCGCCGTGGTAGCCCTGCCCGATCTCGCTGCCGGTGTAGAGGCGGCCGAGGACCTCGCGGACCTTCTCCTGCGTCTTCCAGGGCTGCGAGGCCGCGTTGTACATGTACGTGGCGTGGTGCGCGACCTGGTTCGAATGGCCGTACATGCCCATCCGGACGTCCCGCGCCTCCGTCATCTCGTGGATGACGCCGCCGTACGAGCCCACGAACTCGGCGCCCGCGGTCTCGGGTGTCGCGAAGTACTCGTCCAGCTTCTCCCCGAGACCGGCCCGCCCTCCGTAGAGGTTGGCGAGGCCGCGGGAGTCCTGCGCCGCCGTGAAGGCGTAGCCCCAGCCGTTCGTCTCGGTGTAGTCGTAACCCCACACCCGCGGGTCGTACTTGTCGCTCGGGACCCGCCAGTCGCCCTTCAGGTTGCGGCCCTGGAAGAAGTCCGCCTCCTTGTCGAAGAGCGAGACATAGCTCTGCGCGCGGTTGAGGAAGTACTCGGACTCCTCCTTGTACCGCTTCTTGCCCGTCTCCTTGTAGAGCTTCTCGCCCATCTTCGCGATGCCGTAGTCGTTGAGGTAGCCCTCCAGCGACCACGACAGGCCCTCATGGGTCTCCGTGGAGGCGTAGCCGAGGAACGGCGAGGTCTCCATCCCCTTGCGGCCCACGCCCGCACTCGGCGGCTTCACCGTCGCGTTCTTCAGGGCCGCCTCGTACGCCGCCTTCGCGTCGAAGTCGATGCCCTTCACATACGCGTCGGCGAAGGCCACGTCCGAGCTGGTGCCGGTCATCAGGTCGGCGTAGCCGGGGGAGGACCAGCGGGAGATCCAGCCGCCGTCCTTGTACTGCTGGACGAAGCCGTCCACCAGCTCCCCGGCCTTCTTCGGCGTCAGGAAGGAGTACGCCGGCCACGTCGTCCGGTAGGTGTCCCAGAAGCCGTTGTTGACGTACACCTCACCCGTGACGATCTTCGCGCCCGTGTGCGTGGGGGAGTCGGTCCCCATCTTCGGTACGAAGGGGCTCGCGTACTGCTGCCTCGGCTTCTTCTTCGTACCGGTGTTCTCGAAACCGGAGTTGGGATACAGGTAGAGCCGGTAGAGGCTGGAGTAGAGCGTCGTGAGCTGGTCCTTGTTCGCTCCCTCGACCTCCACCTTCCCCAGGATGTCGTCCCAGGCCCGCTGCGCGTTCTTCTTGACCCGCTCGAAGCCGAGGTCGGCCGGCAGCTCGTCCGCCAGGTTCTTCTTCGCCTGGTCGACGCTGATCAGCGAGGTCGCGATCCGCAGGTTGACCGTGCGGTCTTGGCCCGCGTCGAAGCGCAGATAGCCGGTGACGTCCTCGCCGCCACCGCCCGGCAGCTTGCCGCTGTCGGTGACCGCCGCGTCGAAGACGCCGTACACGAACAGCCGTGTGGCGCCCGCCGAAAGGCCGCTCTTGACGTCGGAGTAGCCGGTGAAGGACCGGTTCCCGGCGTCGAGTGTCAGCCCGCCCGCGTTGGTGATGTTGTCGAGGACGACGCTCGCGTCGTCACCGGGGTAGGTGAACCGCATCGCCGCCGCGTGGTCGGTCGGGGTGACCTCCGCCTTGAGACCGTTCTCGAACGTCACGCCGTAGTAGTGCGGCTTGGCGATCTCGTTCTCGTGCCGGAACGGCAGCGCGCGCTCGGAGCGCGACGCGTCCGGCGTGCCGCCGGCCGCCGACGGCATCAGCTGGAAGGTCTGCCGGTCCCCCATCCAGGGGCTCGGCTCGTGGCTGGCCGACAGCGCCTCCAGGGTGGGGAGGTTGTCACCGTTGTTGCCGCGCGCGTACTCGTACAGCCAGCTCGTCGACCCCGCGTCCGTCACCGGCGTCCAGAAGTTGAAGCCGTGCGGCACGGCCGTGGCCGGGAAGGTGTTGCCGCGCGAGAAGGAGCCGCTGGAGTTGGTGCCGCGCGTGGTGGACGCGTAGTCCGAGAGGTGCGCGAGGCGCTTCTCGGGCGCCTTCACCGCCAGCGCGATGTCGTCCACCCAGCCCTGGAACTTCGCCGGGCCCTTGGGGGAGTCGTACGCCACGAGTATCCGGTCCACCGTCCTGCCGGCGGCGACGGAGCCGATCCGGGAGGCGACGGCGTTCCACTGGTTCACGTACAGCCGCTTCGCGGCGCCCTGGCCCTGCGGGGTCAGCAGGCCGCCGTGCGAGTCGAGGGCCCTCAGGTCGCTCAGGTAGGTGCCGTCGGTGAAGGCGAGGTCCACCGAGACGTTCGTGGCCGGGTAGCCCAGGTCGGTCTCCGGCATGGCGGGATAGATCTTGTACGACAGCTCCGTGTTCGCGCGCACGGGGGTGTTGACGTCGAAGACCTTGTTGTACGAGTAGCCGCGCCCCTCGGGCTTGTGCGAACCGGCGTACTCCAGCGCGCGCTTGCCCGTGAATCCGGCGTTGGACTTGGCCGTGGGGGAGCCGCCGGGGCCGCCGTCGATCTGGCTGCGCATATCGGCGGGCGGCGGTGTGTTGGTGTCGCCGTCGGAGAACTGGACGTCGGCGAGCTGGGTGGCGTCGCCGGCGCCGTTGTTCTTCGTGATCTCCAGCCGGTAGTGCGCGTACTCGGTGGAATTGTCGAAGTCGTATGACTTTGTCTGGAATCGTTCGCCGAAGGTCTGGTCCACTTGGGTATCGAGGGTCTTCCAGTCCTTCCCGTCCGTCGATCCCTTGAGCGTCCAGTCCTTCGGGTCGCGCTCGGCGTGGTCGTTCGCCGAGGTCAGCGCGTAGGTCAGGACCTTGACGGGCGTGTCCAGGTCGAACTCGATCCAGGCGGTCGGCTCGAAGGCCAGCCACTTCGTGCTCGACTGGACGTCGACCAGGTTCTCCTTGCCCTCGCCGGAGTCCGCGTTCTCGTCGCTGGCGCGCAGCTCCACGACCCGGTCGGTGACATTGCCCGGGATGCCGGCGTTGAACTCGCCGTTCACGCCGGAGGACCGCTTCTTGCCGTCCGGTCCGGTATCGACCGTATTGCGCCAGTCCGGCTGGGCGTCGCCCTCCTCGAAGGACGACGCGAAGGAGTCCTTGGCGGCGTCGGCCTTCGCGGGCTGTGCTACGGCTGCCGAGTGTGCGGTGACGACGAGCAGTGAAGACACAGCCAGCAGAGCGGCGTTGCGGCGCTGCGTGAGCCGGGGTCTATGTATGCGCTGCATCCCGAGCCTTCCTCTTCCGGAAGCATGATGGACAACGTTGTCAAAAATGATGCGCGGGTTAAGTAGTGATACAAGAGGTGCAAGGTGTCAAGGGTGTTGCCGAAGAGAGATGACGAGAACCGGCCATTCTGCCCGAAGTGATTCGTGGAATGTGCACGCAACCGGCCACGCGGAGAGCGTGCGAGGGCCCTCGCGGAGAGCGTGCGAGTGGTCCGGATATCGCGGCGCGCGCGATCCGGAAAATACGGCGAGATCCGTACGGATGCCGCATGGGGCCGCTGAAACCCGTCCCAGGTCTCAACTAGGGAAAGACTCCCGCCCAAACCTGCTTTCGATCTTGCTCAGTCGACCTGAAGTGGACTATACCTGTCGGCGTCCGCCTCGCCAGGTTTCGAACGGCGAAGGACCGAGAGACGGGGGACGGTTGGGTGCCGTGACGCACCCCGCCGACAACCATTCAGGCCGTCCCTGCTGTAATCACGCACCACGCTTCACGTACGACAAGACGAACGACACGCGTACGCCGATCAGCACCACAATCCTGCACGACCCAGCTTCATTTGACCGCGGTGGCGGGGCCCTTCTGCCTCAGGCGAGAAGGACGGGCGACCGGTACACCGCCTGAGTCCTGGAGAAGGCGAGGACTTGAGCATGGGATCCACCTCCGCTCACAGCAATGAGGGCCTTGGCCGTCGCGATCTGATCAAGCGTTCAGCCGCAGTCGGCCTGATCACGGTGCCGACGATGAGTTTCCTGGCGTCCTGCGCGAGCAGCGACAGCGGCGGCGACGAGAAGGTCGAGAAGGGCAAGACCTCGGCGAAGAACCCCCTCGGAGCCAACGAGACGGCGCAGCTCGACGTCGTCATCTTCAACGGCGGTTTCGGTGAGCAGTACGCCATCGACGCGGAGAAGCGGTACAACGAGGCTTTCCCGAAGGCCCCGAAGGTCAAGCACGCGGCCACCGAGAAGATCCAGTCGACGCTCCAGCCGAGGTTCAACGGCGGCACCCCGCCGGACCTGATCGACAACTCCGGCGCCGAGCAGATGGACATGGGCGTCCTGGTCGGCAAGAAGCAGCTCACCGACCTCACCGCGCTCATGGACGCCCCGTCGTACGACGACCCGGCCAAGAAGGTCCGCGACACCCTGCGCCCCGGCATCGTCGAGATGGGCCAGTTCGACGGCGACCCCGTCTGGATCATGTACTACGCCTACACGGTGTACGGCGTCTGGTACTCGCAGAAGGCCCTGGAGAACCTCGACGCGACGTACCCCGAGACGTGGGACGACATGCTCGCGCTCTGTGCCAAGGCGAAGAAGAAGGGCATCGCCGGCTGGACGTACGCGGGCAAGCACCCGTACTACATCCCGTTCTCGCTCTACCCGCTGATCGCCAAGATCGGCGGCGTCGAGGTCCTCGACAAGATCGACAACCTGGAGCCGAACGCCTGGAAGGACCCGGCGGTCAAGACGGCCTTCGAGGCGTACTACGAGCTCTTCAAGAAGGGCTACATCCTCCAGGGCACCCCCGGACTGGACCACATCCAGTCGCAGACCGCGTGGAGCAAGGGCAAGGCGCTCTTCATCCCGAACGGTTCGTGGGTGGAGAACGAGGCGGCCAAGACCATGCCCGCCGACTTCAACCTCGCCGTCGGCGCGCCGTCCAGCATGGACGCCTCCGACAAGCTGCCGTTCGGTACCCTCTGGGCGTCCGGCGGTGAGCCCTTCATCGTCCCGCAGAAGGCCAAGAACCCGCAGGGCGGCATGGAGTTGCTGCGCATCATGCTCAGCGAGGAGTCGTCGAAGAACTTCACCTCGCAGGTGAAGTCGCTGACCGCCCTCAACGGCGGCACGGACGGCATCGAGCTGACGCCGGGCCTCAAGTCGGCCGTCGCCACCCTGGAGAAGGCGGGCGAGAACGTCGTCAACCCGCGCATCCAGGACTGGTACGTCAAGCTCCAGAAGGAGCAGATCGGTGTCGCCGGCCTCGGCGAGATGATGGCCGGGCGCGCCACCCCCGCCGAGACCATCAAGAAGATCCAGGGCTACGCGGATGCCGCCGCGAAGGACCAGTCCATCAAGCACTACAAGCACCAGTGAGCAGGCGTCACCAGCGGCGGCATCCGCACACAGATCGGGGTCGGATCCATGCAGCACGGTAAATACCGGTTCATCGTGGGGTTCTTGGTCGCCCCCTTGACGTTGTACGCGATCTTCGTCATATGGCCGTTCATCCAGTCCATCTACTACTCGTTCACGGACTGGACGGGGCTGAGTTCCGACTTCAAGATGGTGGGCTTCGACAACTACACGAAGATGTTCGATGACGACATCTTCTGGAAGTCGTTGCAGCACAGCGTGCTGTTCGTGCTGCTGCTGCCGCTGGTGACGCTCGCCCTCGCGCTGTTCCTCGCCTTCATGATCAATGTCGGCGGGCGGCAGCGAAAGGGCGCGACGATCACGGGTGTACGCGGTTCGGGTTTCTACAAGATCGCGTATTTCTTCCCGCAGGTTCTGTCCATCGCGATCGTCGCCCTGCTTTTCCAGTTCGCCTACAACCCGGAGAGCGGCGCCATCAACGCGGCACTCTCCGCGGTGGGTCTGGACAACATCCAGCCGCTCTGGCTGGGTGACCCGGATCTCGCGCTCTGGTGCGTGATGGCGGTGCTGATCTGGAGCACGGTCGGCTTCTTCGTCGTCCTCTTCTCCGCCGGAATGGCCTCCATTCCGAAGGACTACTACGAGGCGGCGCTGCTCGACGGCGCGGACCGGTTCACGACCTTCTTCAAGATCACGCTTCCGCTGCTCTGGGACACCGTGCAGGCGGGCTGGATCTACATGGGCATCCTGGCGCTCGGCGCCGAGGCGTTCGCGGTCGTACAGATCATGACGGTGGGGCCGGGCGGTGGCGGACCCGACTACTCGACGACGGTCCTGCCGCTGTACGTCTACCAAACGGCCTTCAGAGACGCCCAGGCCGGTTATGCCACAACGATCGGTGTCGCTCTGCTCGTGGTGACGCTGTCCTTCGCGGCAGTCGTGACGAAGCTGGGCCGGCGCGAGCGGCTGGAGTTCTGATGAAGACCACTGACACACCCCCCGCCGCGCAGGACGGGGAGCCGCGGGACCGGCCGCCGGTGACCAAGGTGAACGTCCCGGCGGAGAAGGACAAGCGCGAGGGCACCGTCCTCAACGTCTTCTCGCACGGCGTGCTGGTCATCTGGGCGCTGCTGGTCGTCCTGCCGCTGCTGTGGGCGGTGATGTCCTCCTTCAAGGACGACAACTCCATCTTCAGCTCGCCGTGGGCGCTGCCGGACAAGCTCCACTTCGAGAACTGGTCGCGGGCCTGGACCCAGGCGCACATGAGCGACTACTTCCTCAACACCATCCTGGTGGTGGGGGGGTCGCTGACCGGCACCCTGGTGCTCGGCTCGATGGCGGCGTACGTCCTGGCGCGCTTCGACTTCCCCGGGAACCGCTTCATCTACTTCCTCTTCATCGGAGGGATGAGCTTTCCGATCATCCTGGCGCTGGTCCCGCTGTTCTTCGTCATGAACAACATGGGGCTGCTGAACACCACGCACGGTCTGATCCTGGTGTACATCGCCTACTCGCTGCCGTTCACGGTGTTCTTCCTGTCGTCCTTCTTCAGGACGCTGCCGAGCTCGGTGGCGGAGGCGGCGATCATCGACGGCGCCTCGCACACCAGGACGTTCTTCCAGATCATGCTGCCGATGGCCAAGCCGGGTCTGATCAGCGTGGGCATCTTCAACTTCCTCGGCCAGTGGAACCAGTACATGCTGCCGACGGTGCTCAACACCGATCCGGACAAGAAGGTGCTCTCGCAGGGGCTGGTGCAGCTCGCGGTCAGCCAGGGCTACAAGGGCGACTACTCCGGGCTGTTCGCCGGACTGGTGATGGCGATGCTGCCGGTGCTGGCCGCCTACATCATCTTCCAGCGTCAGGTCGTCGCGGGTCTGACGGCGGGAGCGCTCAAGTAGCCGCGCCGTCCCGTCGGGCGGCCGCGCCGCCCGACGGGTTCCGCCGCTTCACCGAACCGCCCTCCGGCCTCTCGCCGGGGGGCGGTTCGCCGTGTTCCGGGACCACGCGAGGGGGGTTCGTTCGGTATCCATCCCGAGCCGATGAGCTGATTTTCGCCACCGGACCCCAGTGGAATTCGCCAAATCGGTGATGTTCGCAGGTCAGATGCGTAAGAACGGTGCTCATCCGAGTCCGGCACTGCTCAAGGTCTTGACGGGAAGCGGCCCCAAAGGCTGAGCTTAGAGTTCACAAGTTGGAGATACGTCGGGGTTTCATAGGCGCGACCCCGGCCGGGGGCGGTGGTCGTGCCGCCTGCCAAGGGCAGGAGTGGATCAGTTGTGGAGACTCCAGGGTCGCAGTCGTCTCTGCACCGGGCGAATCTGGAGCGGGTCGTGCGCGCGGTGCGCATGGCCGGCTCGCTCACCCAGGCGGAGATCGCCCGGAGCACCGGACTGTCGGCGGCCACGGTCTCCAACATCGTCCGCGAGCTCAGGGAGGGCGGCACCGTCGAGGTGACGCCCACCTCGGCCGGGGGCCGCCGGGCCCGCAGCGTCTCGCTCAGCGGTGACGCGGGCATCGTCATCGGCGTCGACTTCGGCCATACGCACCTGCGGGTGGCCGTCGGCAACCTGGCCCACCAGGTGCTCGCCGAGGAGTCCGAACCGCTCGACGTCGACGCCTCCTCGGCGCACGGCTTCGGCCGGGCCGAGGAGCTGGTGGAGAGGCTGATCGAGGCCACCGGGATCGGCCGCCAGAAGGTCATCGGGGTGGGTCTGGGGGTGCCTGGCCCGATCGACGTCGTCTCGGGCACGCTCGGCTCCACCTCGATCCTGCCGGGCTGGACGGGGATCAATCCGGGCGAGGAGATGGCGGGCCGGCTCGGCGTGCCGGTGTACGTGGACAACGACGCCAATCTGGGTGCCCTCGGCGAGCTGGTCTGGGGGAGCGGCCGGGGTGTGAAGGACCTCGCGTACATCAAGGTCGCCAGCGGTGTCGGCGCCGGCCTGGTGATAGAGGGCCAGATCTACCGCGGCCCGGGCGGTACGGCGGGTGAGATCGGGCACATCACGCTCGACGAGTCGGGCCCCGTCTGCCGCTGCGGCAACAGGGGCTGCATGGAGACCTTCACCGCGGCCCGCTACGTACTGCCGCTGCTCAGGTCCAGCCACGGCCGCGATCTGACCATGGAGCGGGTCGTGCAGCTGGCCAGGGAGGGCGATCCGGGCTGCCGCCGGGTGGTCGCCGACGTCGGGCGCCACATCGGCAGCGGCGTCGCGAACCTCTGCAATCTGCTGAACCCCAGCCGGGTGGTGCTCGGCGGTGATTTGGCGGAGGCTGGGGAGCTGGTCCTCGCGCCGATAAGGGAGTCGGTGTCCCGGTACGCGATCCCGAGTGCGGCCAGACAGCTCTCGGTGCTTCCGGGGGCCCTCGGCGGACGCGCCGAGGTGCTGGGTGCGCTCGCACTCGTGCTGAGCGAAATGGGTGATTCGACCCTACTTGAGAGCACGCTGCCCGTCGGCTCGCCTGTCTTCACTTAGATAACGAATGGCACCGTTGTCATCTCGTTAAGGATTTACTCCTTGACGCTGCGTCCGAGGCGGAGTTGACTTCCAGCCACCTCGGCCGCAACGTCGCGGCCTCGTCAGGGAGGTTTCTGAAGTGAACGCACATCTCCGACGTGCTGCCGTGGCTGCCGCCGCCACCGCTATGGCCGTCTCGCTCGCCGCCTGTGGAAGCGCCAAGGAGTCCGGTGACTCGGCGAAGGAGTCGTCGAAGAAGAAGGACGGCCCGCTCACCATTGGTCTGCTCCTTCCGGAGAACCAGACCGCGCGCTACGAGAAGTTCGACAAGCCGCTGATCGAGAAGCGGGTCAGCGAACTGACCGACGGCACCGGCAAGATCGTCTACGCCAACGCCAAGCAGGACGCGTCGACGCAGAACCAGCAGGCCGACACCATGGTCACCAACAAGGTCGACGCGCTGATCGTGGACGCCGTGGACTCCAAGGCCATCGCGGGCTCGGTCAAGAAGGCCAAGGAGGCCGGCATCCCGGTCATCGCCTTCGACCGCCTCGCCGAGGGCCCGATCGACGGCTACGTCTCCTTCGACAACGAAGAGGTCGGCCGCGTCCAGGGCCAGGCGCTCCTGGACGAGCTGGGCCCCAAGGCGAAGGACGGTGACATCGTGATGATGAACGGTGCCATCACCGACCCGAACGCCAAGCTCTTCAAGCAGGGCGCCAAGTCCGTCCTCGACGGCAAGGTGACGATCGGCAAGGAGTACGACACCAAGGAGTGGAAGCCGGAGAACGCCAACGCCAACATGGAAGGCGCGATCTCGGCCCTGGGCAAGGACAAGATCGTCGGCGTCTACTCCGCCAACGACGGCATGGCGGGCGGCATCATCACCGCGCTCAAGGGCGCCGGCATCAGCCCGCTCCCGCCGGTCACCGGCCAGGACGCCGAACTCGCCGGTGTGCAGCGCATCGTCGCCGGTGAGCAGTTCATGAGCGTCTACAAGCCGTACCCGGCCGAGGCCGCCATCGCCGCCGAGATGGCCGTGAAGGTCGCCAAGGGCGAGTCGCTGGACTCGATCGCCAAGACGGAGCTCGACAGCGCCACCACCAAGGGCATCCCGTCGGTGCTCGTCCCGGTCGTCTCGCTGACCCAGGACAACATCAACGACACGGTGATCAAGGACGGCATCTACACCGTCGACGAGATCTGCACCGCGAAGTTCAAGTCCAAGTGCGACGCCATCGGCCTCAAGTAGCCGACCGGTCCGACCGCGGAAACCCGCCCTGAAGCCTGTCCGGCGCCCCGCCCTCAACTGTCCCGCTACCGGGCGGGGCGCCGGACGGACCACTTCAAGGCTTTTCCCGTGTCCCCCGCAGTTCTCTCTTCTGCTCGACCCCCGCGCCCACCCAGCCCCCGGGCGCGGTATCCCCGCCGGCCAGGCGGCGAAGGAGATGGTTTACGTGACCGCTACGCCCGTGCTGGCGTTGCGAGGGGTCTCCAAGCGGTTCGGTGCCGTGCAGGCGCTCACCGACGTAGAGCTTGAGGTCCACGCCGGACAGGTCGTCGCCCTCGTGGGCGACAACGGCGCCGGCAAATCGACGCTCGTCAAGACGATCGCCGGAGTCCACCCCATCGATGACGGTGTCATCGAGTGGGACGGCAGGCCGGTCGCGATCAACAAGCCGCACGACGCCCAGGAGTTGGGCGTGGCGACGGTGTACCAGGACCTCGCGCTCTGCGACAACCTCGACGTCGTGGGCAATCTGTACCTCGGCAGGGAGCTCCGCTCCTGGGGTGTCCTCAACGAGGTCGAGATGGAGCGCCGCGCCCGCGAGCTCCTCAACACTCTGTCGATCCGCATCCCCAGCGTGCGCATACCGATCGCCTCGCTCTCCGGCGGCCAGCGCCAGACCGTGGCCATCGCCCGGTCCATGCTCGGCGAGCCCAAGCTCGTGATCCTCGACGAGCCCACCGCGGCCCTCGGTGTCGAGCAGACCGCCCAGGTCCTCGACCTGGTCGAGCGGCTGCGCGAGCGCGGTTACGCCGTGATCCTCGTCAGCCACAACATGGAGGACGTCCGCGCGGTCGCCGACAAAGTCGCCGTGCTGAGGCTGGGCCGCAACAACGGCTTCTTCGACGTCGCCAGCACTTCGCAGGAAGACATCATCTCCGCGATCACCGGTGCCACGGACAACGCCGTGACCCGACGCGCGGCGCGCAACGTGGAGGTTAAGAAGTGAGCTTGGACAAGACCTCCGCACCCGTCGGCACCGCCGACGACGCGCCCGCCCCCGCGGCCGGCGCCACCACCGTCGCGGTGGACCCCCGGCTTCTCGTACGCGAGCAGGGCTTCGCCGGTTATCTGTCGGAGTTCAAGCGCAAGATGCGCGGCGGCGACCTCGGATCGATACCCGTCGTCATCGGCCTGATCATCATCTGGGCGATCTTCACCAGCCTGAACTCGAACTTCCTGACGGCCGGCAACCTCTCCGACATCTCCGTCGCCATGGTCGGCACCGGCATGATCGCGGTCGGCATCGTCTTCGTCCTGCTGCTCGGCGAGATCGACCTGTCGGTCGGCTCCGTCAGCGGTGTGGCGGGCGCCGCCTTCGCGGTCCTCGCCGTCACGCACGGCATGGCGGAGTGGCTCGCGCTGATCCTCGCCATCCTGACCGGCGCCGCCGCGGGCGCCATCCACGGCTTCTTCTTCGCCCGGGTGGGCGTGCCCGCGTTCGCCGTCACCCTCGCCGGCCTGCTGTTCTGGAACGGCTTCATGCTCCAGATCCTCGGCGACAACGGCACGATCAACCTGGACTCCGAGGGCCTGGTCGCCAAGCTGACCGGCTACTACTTCACCGACGTCGCCGCCGCCTACGCGCTCGCGGTGATCGCCGTGGCCGGCTTCTTCCTGTCGTCGTTCTTCGACAACCGCCGCCGCGCCGCCGCCGGTGTCCCGTCCCGGCCGCTGAGCGAGATCATCGTCCGTACGGCGCTGCTGGCCGTCCTCGCCTTCGCCGTGGCGATCATGTTCAACCAGTACAAGGGCCTGCCCCTGGCCGTGCTGATCTTCCTGGTCGTACTGGTGGTGACGGACTTCGTCCTCCGCCGCACCAGCTTCGGCCGCAAGGTCTTCGCGCTCGGCGGCAGCGTCGAGGCGTCCCGCCGTGCGGGCATCAGCGTCGTCGGCGTCCGGATCGCGGTCTTCTCCATCGCGGGCACCTTCGCCGCGATCGGCGGTCTCTTCATCGCCTCGAAGATCACCTCCGCCAACCAGGGCGCCGGTGCCGGTGAGCTGCTGATGAACGCCATCGCGGCCGCCGTCATCGGTGGCACCAGCCTCTTCGGTGGCCGGGGCCGCACCTGGAACGCGCTGCTCGGTGTGCTCGTCATCACGTCGATCCAGTACGGACTCGCGCTCCAGGGAATCGCCTCGCCGATCCAGTACATGATCACCGGTGGTGTGCTTCTCGCCACCGTCGTCATCGACGCCGTCACCCGGAAGACCCAGAAGACCGCGGGTCGCGCCTGACACCCGTCGTCGCACGTCGTGCCCGGCACCGGAGTCCCGGTGCCGGGCATGTTCGTGTCCCGGACGCACTTTCGGGGCAGGTGCGACCGTCATGCGTACAGATGCTCGTACGGTGAATGACGCGCCGCCCGATGACGCCCGCCCCGGCGGGAACATTAGACTCGGCGGACCGGTATGCCAGATCGTTCAACGCAAGGAGGCACGGTGACACAGCCGCGCGCAGCACGACCGCCCGAGGCGGCGGTGGGCGACGGATGGGACCTGCTGACCCGGGTCAAGGGCCCGCGTGATCTGGACCGCCTCGGCCCCGAGCAGTTGGACCGGCTCGCGAGTGAGATCCGGTCCTTCCTCGTCGACGCCGTCTCCAAGACCGGCGGACACCTCGGTCCCAACCTCGGAGTCGTCGAGCTGACGATCGCCCTGCACCGGGTCTTCGACTCGCCGAAGGACAAGGTCCTCTTCGACACCGGCCACCAGTCCTATGTGCACAAGCTGCTCACGGGGCGTCAGGACTTCTCCAAACTCAAGGGCAAGGGCGGCCTGTCCGGCTATCCGTCCAGGGCCGAGTCCGAGCACGACGTCATCGAGAACTCGCACGCCTCCACCGTCCTCGGCTGGGCCGACGGCCTCGCCAAGGCCAACCAGGTCCTCGGCCGCGAGGACCACGTGGTCGCCGTCATCGGCGACGGCGCGCTCACCGGCGGCATGGCCTGGGAGGCGCTGAACAACATCGCCGCCGCCAAGGACCGCCCGCTCGTCATCGTCGTCAACGACAACGAGCGCTCCTACGCGCCCACCATCGGCGGCCTCGCGAACCATCTCGCGACCCTGCGCACCACCGACGGCTACGAGCGCTTCCTGGCCCGCGGCAAGGACATCCTGGAGCGCACCCCGGTCGTCGGCCGGCCCCTCTACGAGACGCTGCACGGCGCGAAGAAGGGCCTGAAGGACTTCATCGCCCCCCAGGGCATGTTCGAGGACCTCGGCCTGAAGTACGTCGGCCCGATCGACGGACACGACCTGGAGGCACTGGAATCGGCCCTCCAGCGCGCCAAGCGCTTCGGCGGCCCCGTCATCATCCACTGCCTCACCGAGAAGGGCCGCGGCTACCAGCCCGCGCTCCTGGACGAGGCCGACCGCTTCCACGCCGTCGGCAAGATCCACCCCGACACCGGCCTGCCGATCGCCAGTTCGGGCGTCGACTGGACCTCGGTGTTCGGCGAGGAGATGGTCAAACTCGGCAACGAGCGCGCCGACATCGTCGCCATCACGGCCGCGATGCTCCAGCCCGTCGGCCTGGAGAAGTTCGCCAAGGCGTTCCCGGACCGGGTCTACGACGTGGGGATCGCCGAGCAGCACGGCGCGGTGTCGGCGGCCGGTCTGGCCACCGGCGGACTGCACCCCGTATTCGCCGTCTACGCGACGTTCCTCAACCGCGCCTTCGACCAGGTCCTGATGGACGTCGCCCTGCACGACTGCGGTGTGACGTTCGTCCTCGACCGCGCCGGTATCACCGGCACCGACGGCGCCTCCCACAACGGCATGTGGGACATGTCGATCCTCCAGTGCGTGCCCAATCTGCGCATCGCCGCCCCGCGCGACGCCGACCAGGTCAGGGCCCAACTCCGGGAGGCCGTCCAGGTCGACGACGCGCCGACCGTGGTGCGCTTCTCCAAGGGCGCGGTCGGCCCCGCGGTCGCCGCCGTGGGCAAGATCGGCGGCATGGACGTGCTGCGCAGGCCGGCGGAGGGCACCGGCGGGGCCGACGTGCTGCTCGTATCGGTCGGCGCGCTCGCCCCGATGTGCCTGGAGATCGCCGATCTCCTCGACAAGCAGGGCATCTCGACGACCGTGGTCGACCCGCGCTGGGTCAAGCCCGTCGACGAGGCGCTCGCGCCGCTCGCCGAGGGACACCGCGTCGTCGTCACCGTCGAGGACAACAGCCGTGCGGGCGGCGTCGGTTCGGCCGTCGCCCAGTCCCTGCGGGACGCCGGGGTCGACATCCCCCTGCGGGACTTCGGCATCCCGGCGCGCTTCCTCGACCACGCGTCACGCAAGGAACTCCTCGCCGAGATCGGCCTGACGGCGCCGGACATCGCGCGCCAGGTCACCGGACTCGTGTCGAAGATCGACGGCCGCCTGTCCGGCGAACTGTCGGCCGAGGAGATCGCCCGCGACTGACACGACCGAACAGAACGGCGGATGAGCCGGCCGGACTCCCTGTACGGGTGGTCCGACCGGCTCATCCGTGTGAAAAAAGCCCTTCCGGGTACCCGGCCGCCAACCACCTCTCGATCATGGCGGCAACCACACTCGGAGGTACACCGGTGAGCACCCAGCACGACACGGGGCCCAGGAAACGCTCGATGTTCCGTACGAAGAGCGTCGAACAGTCCATCCAGGACACCGAGGAGCCGGAGCACGCGCTCAGGAAGTCGCTCTCCGCGCTCGATCTGACGGTCTTCGGTGTCGGTGTCATCATCGGCACCGGCATCTTCGTCCTCACCGGCGCCGTCGCCAAGGACAACGCGGGCCCCGCCACCGCCCTCGCCTTCGTCGCCGCCGGCATCGTCTGCGCCCTCGCGGCCGTCTGCTACGCGGAGTTCGCGTCGACCGTCCCCGTGGCCGGGTCCGCGTACACCTTCAGCTACGCCTCACTCGGCGAACTGCCCGCCTGGATCATCGGCTGGGACCTGGTCCTCGAATTCGCCCTGGCCACCGCCGTGGTGGCCGTCGGCTGGTCCGGCTATGTGCAGTCGCTGCTCGACAACGCGGGCTGGCACATGCCCGACTCGCTCGCCGGCACCAACGAGGAGACCGGCTTCGGCTTCGACCTGCTGGCGTTCCTGCTGGTCCTCCTGCTGACCGGGATCCTCGTCCTCGGTATGAAGCTCTCCGCCCGTGTCACCGCGGTCGTCGTGGCGATCAAGGTGGCCGTCGTCCTCATCGTCATCATCGCGGGCGCGTTCTTCATCGACTCCAAGAACTACTCGCCGTTCATCCCCGAGGCCCAGGAACAGCCCGCTGGCGCCGGTCTCGACTCCCCCCTGATCCAGCTGATGTTCGGGTACGCGCCCACCAACTTCGGCGTCATGGGCATCTTCACCGCCGCCTCCGTCGTCTTCTTCGCCTTCATCGGCTTCGACATCGTCGCCACGGCCGCCGAGGAGACGAAGCAGCCGCAGCGTGACATGCCGCGCGGCATCCTCGGCTCACTGATCATCTGCACCGTGCTCTACGTCGCCGTGTCCATCGTCGTCACCGGCATGCAGCACTACACCGAACTCACCGTGGACGCACCGCTCGCCGACGCCTTCAAGGCCACCGGGCATCCGTTCTACGCGGGCGTCATCAGCTTCGGAGCCGCCGTCGGCCTCACCACCGTGTGCATGATCCTGCTGCTCGGCCAGACCCGGGTGTTCTTCGCGATGAGCCGCGACGGGCTGCTCCCGCGGTTCTTCTCACGCGTCCACCCCAAGTTCCGCACCCCCTACCGCTCGACGGTGCTGCTCGGCGTGGTCATCGCGATCGTCGCGGGTTTCACCAGTATCGAGGAGCTGGCCTCCCTGGTGAACATCGGCACGCTCTTCGCCTTCGTCGTCGTCGCGATCGGCGTCGTCATCCTGCGCCGTACCCGCCCCGACCTCCCCAGGGCCTTCCGCACCCCGCTGGTGCCCTGGCTGCCGGCCCTGTCCGTGCTCGCCTCCCTGTGGCTGATGCTCAACCTGCCGGCCGAGACCTGGCTGCGCTTCGCCATCTGGATGGCCGTCGGCGTGGTCGTGTACTTGGTCTACGGCCGACGCAACAGCCGCCTGGGCAAGTCAGGCTGACGCTCCCTCAGCAGAACCCGCACGAAAGTCCGCGCGCATGTCCGTCGAGTCGCCGTCCGCCGCAGCACACCTCCCGCACGCCCGACGGGGCCCCACCGGACCGCGGCCCGCCCGGCCCGGTGGAGCGTCCGCACACGGCTACTGGCGAAGGCTGCTGCCCCTCCTGGCGGCCCTGGCCCTCGTCATCCGTCTCCCGTCCTTCCTGCACCCCTTCTGGAGCCCGGACGAGGGCTATCTCGCCGTACAGGCCCGGATACTGGCGCACGGCGGAGAGCTGTACGAGACGGTCGTCGACCGCAAGCCGCCCCTGCTGCCGTGGCTGTACGAGGCGATGTACACGGTCCTCGGCGACGGATCGCAGCACGCGATGAAACTCCTCGCGATCGCCGCCCAGTTCACCACCGCCGCCCTGCTCGCCGCCTTCGCCCGGCGCCGCTGGGGCGACCGGTCCGGCGCCACGGCCGGGGTGCTCTTTCTGCTGGTCTCCGTCGGATTCATCCCGCAGGACACCCAGGCCACCACCTTCGAGGTCTTCATACTGCCGTGGACCGCGGCGGCCGTCCTGTGCGCCGACCGGGGCCGCTGGGGCACCGCCGGAGTGGCGGTCGCCGGCGCGTTCCTCACCAAGCAGACGGGCGGCGTGGTCCTCGTCCCCGTCCTGTGGCTGCTCTGGCGGGCGCACGACCCCGCCGGGCGCCGAACGGGCCTGCCCCGTACGGCGGTCGGCTTCGCCGCACCCGTCCTCGCCGCCGCGCTCGTGACCGACCCGGCGGGCTTCCTCTTCTGGACCGTCACCGGATCGGGGTCCTACGCCTTCTCCCTCACCGGCTCCGAACTCCACGTACTCATCCGCGCGTTCGTCAACTCCCTGCTGATCTGCCTCGCCTGCGCCGGCATCCTCCCGCCGGTCCGCAGGGCCCTGCGGACCGCCCGGCCCGCTGCCGGGAAGCTCACCGATCTCTGGGTCTGGTTCGCCGCGTCCGCCGTCGCCGTCGCCGTCGGCTTCCACTTCTTCGGCCACTACTTCCTGCAACTCCTGCCGCCCATCACCCTGTTGGCGACCGCCGCCCTGCGCTCGCTGCGCCCCGAGCGGCTCAGATCGGTCCTGTCGGTCCCGGCCTGCGTCTGCGGACTCTTCGTCCTCTGGGCCACCGTCGCGCCCCGCTCGGAGCTCGACCACTCCGACCGCGTCGCCGCCGCCGTGCGCCAACACACCGCCCCCACCGACCGCGTGCTCGTGTGGGGGATACACCCGGAGATCTACCGGCTCGCCGACCGCGCGCCCGCCAGCCGCTATCTGACCGCCGGGCTGCTCACCAACTTCAGCGGGGGCAGGGACGGCCCACGGGTGGGCGAGGCGTACGCGGTGCCGGGCGCCTGGCGCGTCTTCGCCGCCGAGATGAGCGCGCGACCGCCCGCGCTGATCGTCGACGACTCACGGGGCAAGCCGTACGCCCCCGAACGCGTCCCGACCCTGCGACGGCTGCTGGCCGGTGGTTACGAGCCGCTCCCCGGCACCGTCGAGGGCACGGTCTTCTACCTGCGCTCGTCCGGGAGTTGACGCACCGTACGGGGCCCGACGCAGCGCGCCCCGTACGCCTCGACCCGGCGCCGCAGCTCCCGGTCGGCGGTGACGACGACACAGGGGCGGTCTCCCGCGCCCCGCGCCAGCTCGGCGATCAGATCGTCACCGCTGCCCGGCGCGGACTCCACCCGTACCCCGGGCACCGACTCCACGCCCCGCGCCCGGCCCTCCACCACCAGCAACGTCTCCACGGGCCCCGGGACCCCCGCGCCGGGCAGCCCGTCCCCGGCGAGGGGCACCAGCCGGTCCCGCAGCCGCTCGGCAGCTCCACGCCGGTCGCGCCACCAGCCGTCGGGCGCCGAACCAACCACGTTGGCCCCGTCGACAATCAGTAGAATCCGCACCTCAGGAGCGTGCCACAACCGGTCGGGGCGGTACGGTTCCCGTTCGCCCGAGAATGCTATCGTCGGGGAAATTTCATGCGCAGGGGAAGGTGGCAGTGGGTCATGGCACTGCGGTCCGCACGGACGTCGAAACGATCCGGACGCGCCCCCGGCGAGGCCCCGGACATCGGCGGCCGACCGGCTGAATCCACGCCCCTCCCGTCGGTCGACGACACACTGCCCGCGACCACCGGCTGGCTGCTGCGCGGCAAGGACGGCAGACTCACCGCGTACGCCCCCACCGAGGACGGCGTGCTGCGGTGGACGGAGGAACGCCTCGGCGGACCGAGCTGGTCGGGCCCCGAACTGCTCCCGGCCCCCGGCCTGTTGCCCTACCTCTCCATCGCCGGCGGCGCCCAGGGCTACGTCCACCTGGTGGGTCTGCGCCGCAAGCCCGCCGAGGGCGGCGAGATCCGCACGGACGTCGTGTACGCCGTCCAGTTCCAGACCGGACGCCCGCTGCGCGACTGGCAGGCACTCGGTACGCCGTACCCGAAGGACCTCGCCCGTGGCGGACTGCTCGGCCTGCCCTCGGCGGTGATCGACCCCAACGGCTCGCTGCACCTGTTCGCCCGCAACGCGGGCCGCGGTCTGTCGTCCCGGATCCAGAAGCCCAGCGGAGCGTGGCTCACATGGGCGGACCTCAAGGGGTCCAGGATGACCGGCGAGGCGTCGGCCGTCGTGGGGGAGGACGGTCTGATCGAGGTCCTCGGCCCGACCGACAACGCGGTCATGCGCTGGCGGCAGCCGAAGGTGGCGGCGAAGGCCGAGCGCGACCTCAAGAGCTTCGCGGCGCGCGTCACCCCCGGCACGCTCACCTCGGAACGCACCGGCGGCGACCGGCTCACGCACTACTGGCGCGACACCGACGACCGCACGGTGCACGCCTGGCGCCTCGAATCGGGCGAGACCGCGCCGCTGGGTGGCCCCGGCACCGGGCCGATAGCCCTGCTGCGTACGCCCGTCGACGGCCACGACTGCACGATCCTGGCCCAGCGCGGCCTCGACGGCCGCCCCGCGCTGGCCGCGTACCCGACGGAGGACGAGGCGGCGGGCGTCACGTGGACCCCGACGGGCGAGGAGTGCGTGGGCGCACCGGCGCTGGCCCTGGACGGGCGTGGCCGGGTGGTGATGGCGGTGATCGCGAAGGACGGCAGCCTGCGGGTCTCCCGCCAGAAGGCGGAGCCGGGCCTGGCGCTGGAGGCGTGGTCGCGGGTCTGAGGCGGTTGCCGGGTCCGCCCGGCGGGCCGGTTCGTCCTCAAGCGCCGCACGGGCTGGGTGGGTTGCGGTTTCATTGTCGGGGTCGGGGTGCGGGGTCTTTGGAGGGGTATGTCCGGACGGCGTGATTCACGGCGCGTGCAGGGCTCGTTGGACCCGCTGACCCATCGTGTTCACGCGCCACAAATCAGCCTGAGTGTCCGGACACACCCCTCCTGCGACCCCGCCCCCTCGCGCCGTCACGTGGCGCTGTTCTCACCCCACCGGTCCGCAGGTTGGAAGGGGGACGCGCAGGGGTCGTGTCCGGACACTCGGGCTGATTCGTGGCGCGTGAGAAGCCCGGTTCCCGATACACCAACGAGCCTTGCGCGCGCCGTAAATCACGCCGTCCGGGCATGACCCCGGAGCGGCACCCGGCCCCCGACCCGCACCAACCGAGCCCGTCCGGCGATTGAGGCCACAACCGACCACCGGCCGGACCCGGTCAACGAAACCCCGCACCAACCGAGCCCGGCCGGCGATTGAGGCCACAACCGACCACCGGCCGGACCCGGTCAACGAAACCCCGCACCAACCGAGCCCGGCCGGCGATTGAGGCCAAAACGGTCACGGGCCGGGCCGGAGATGACTCTCCCGCCCGGCCCGGAACCGTGTCCGCTACGCGGGGACGCTCGCAACCCCCGGCTCCAGGAACTTCTTCCCGTTCACCCGCTCCGAGACGCCCTCCCGGTCCAAGTACGGCGTGATACCGCCCAGATGGAACGGCCAGCCCGCCCCGGTCAGCAGGCACAGGTCGATGTCCTGGGCCTCGGCCACGACGCCCTCGTCCAGCATCAGACCGATCTCCTGCGCCACGGCGTCCAGCACGCGCGCCCGCGTCTGTTCCTCCGTCAGCACCGTGTCGCCCTGCTTGAGCAGCGCCACGACCTCCGGGTCCAGCTCGGGCTTCGCTGTGTTGTCGGCGGCATGCACGTAGAAGCCCCGCTTGCCCGCCTTCACCACGGCCGCCAGGTTCTGCGAGACCGTGAAGCGGTCGGGGAACGCCCTGTTGAGGGTCTCGGAGACATGCAGCCCGATCGCGGGGCCGACCAGTTCGAGCAGGACCAGCGGCGACATCGGCAGACCCAGCGGCTCGACCGCCCGCTCGGCGACGGCGACCGGGGTGCCCTCGTCGATGACGTTCTGGATCTCGCCCATGAAGCGGGTGAGGATGCGGTTGACGACGAACGCCGGGGCGTCCTTCACCAGCACCGCGCTCTTCTTGAGCTTCTTCGCGACACCGAACGCCGTCGCCAGCGACGCGTCGTCGGTCTGCTCGCCGCGCACGATCTCCAGCAGCGGCAGGATCGCCACCGGGTTGAAGAAGTGGAAGCCGACGACCCGCTCCGGGTTCCTCAGCTTCGACGCCATCTCCGACACCGACAGCGACGAGGTGTTGGTGGCGAGGATCGCGTGCGCCGGGGCGACCGCCTCGATCTCCGCGAACACCTGCTGCTTGACGCCCATCTCCTCGAAGACGGCCTCGATGACGAAGTCGGCGTCGGCGAAACCGTCGGCCTTGTCCAGGACCCCCGTGACCAGGCCCTTGTAGCGGTTGGCCTTGTCCTGGTTGATCCTGCCCTTGCCGAGTAGCTTGTCGATCTCGGCGTGGACGTAGCCCACACCCTTGTCGATCCGCTCCTGGTCGATGTCCGTCAGCACCACGGGCACTTCGAGCCGGCGCAGGAACAGCAGCGCCAGCTGGGAGGCCATCAGACCCGCCCCGACCACGCCGACCTTGGTGACGGGCCGCGCCAGCGACTTGTCGGGCGCGCCCGCCGGGCGCTTGGCGCGCCGCTGCACGAGATTGAACGCGTAGATCCCCGACCGCAGTTCACCGCCCATGATGAGGTCGGCGAGCGCGGTGTCCTCGGCGTCGTAACCCGCCTGGAGGTCACCGTCCTTGGCGGCGGCGATGATGTCCAGCGCCCGGTAGGCGGCGGGGGCCGCGCCGTGCACCTTGGAGTCGGCGACGAACCTGCCGCGCTCGACGGCCTGGTCCCAGGCCGCGCCCCGGTCGATCTCGGGACGGTCCACCTTCAGCGCGCCACTCAGGACCGAGGCGGTCCACAGCAGCGACTGCTCCAGGAAGTCCGCACCCTCGAACAGGGCGTCGGCGATGCCCAGTTCATAGACCTGCGCGCCCTTGAGCTGCTTGTTCTGGTTGAGCGAGTTCTCGATGATCACCGTGACCGCACGGTCGGCGCCGATCAGGTTCGGCAGCAGCGTGCAGCCGCCCCAGCCCGGAACGAGACCGAGGAACACCTCGGGCAGCGAGAACGCGGGCAGCGCGGCGGAGACGGTGCGGTAGGAGCAGTGCAGCCCGATCTCGACGCCACCGCCCATCGCGGCGCCGTTGTAGTACGCGAACGTCGGCACCGCGAGCGCGGCCAGCCGCTTGAAGACGTCGTGGCCGCCCTTGCCGATGGCCATCGCGTCCTCGTGCCGCTTCAGCAGCTCGACGCCCTTGAGGTCGGCGCCGACGGCGAAGATGAACGGCTTGCCGGTCACACCGACACCGACGATCTTGCCCTCGGCGGCCTCGGCCTCGACCTGGGTGATCGCCGCGTCGACGTTGGCCAGCGACTGCGGCCCGAACGTCGTCGGCTTCGTGTGGTCCAGGCCGTTGTCCAGCGTGATGAGCGCGAACGTGCCCACGCCGCCGGGGAGTTCGAGGTGGCGCACATGCGCCTGGGTGACGACCTCGTCCGGGAACAGCTCGGCCGCGCCCTTCAGGAGTTCAGCGGTGCTCACTTGTTTCCTCCGTCGAAGTGCGGGTTCTCCCAGACGACCGTCGCGCCCATGCCGAAGCCGACGCACATGGTGGTGATGCCGTAGCGGACCTGCGGCTGCTCCTCGAACTGCCGGGCCAGCTGCGTCATCAGCCGTACGCCGGAGGACGCGAGCGGGTGGCCGTACGCGATGGCGCCGCCGTACTGGTTGACGCGCGGGTCGTCGTCGGCGATGCCGTAGTGGTCGAGGAAGGCCAACACCTGTACGGCGAAAGCCTCGTTGATCTCGAACAGGCCGATGTCATCGATCGACAGACCGGCCTTGGCGAGGGCCTTCTCGGTCGACGGGATCGGACCGAAGCCCATGACCTCGGGCTCGACACCCACGTACGCGTAGCTCACCAGACGCATCTTGACCGGCAGCCCGGCCTCGCGTGCGAACTCCTCGGAGGCGATCAGCGAGGCGGTGGCGCCGTCGTTGAGGCCCGCCGCGTTGCCGGCCGTGACACGGCCGTGCGGGCGGAACGGGGTCTTGAGACCGGCCAGCGACTCCAGCGTGGTGCCGGGGCGCATCGGCTCGTCGGCGGTGGCCAGGCCCCAGCCCGTCTCGCCGCCCTCGGGACTGGTGCGGCGCACCGAGATCGGCACGAGGTCCTGCTGGATCTTGCCGTTCGCGTAGGCCTTGGCGGCCTTCTCCTGCGAGCGCACGGCGTACTCGTCGGCGCGCTGCTTGGTGATGTGCGGGAAGCGGTCGTGCAGGTTCTCCGCCGTCATGCCCATGAACAGGGCCGACTCGTCGACGAGCTTCTCCGAGACGAAGCGCGGGTTCGGGTCGACACCCTCGCCCATCGGGTGGCGGCCCATGTGCTCGACACCGCCGGCGACGACGATGTCGTACGCGCCGAAGGCGATGGAACCGGCGGTCGTCGTCACGGCGGTCATCGCGCCCGCGCACATGCGGTCGATGGAGTAGCCGGGGACGGACTGCGGCAGCCCGGCGAGGATGCCGGCGGTACGGCCGATGGTCAGGCCCTGGTCACCGATCTGCGTGGTCGCGGCGATGGCGACCTCGTCGATCTTCGCGGGGTCGAGGTCCGGGTTGCGGCGCAGCAGCTCCCGGATCGCCTTCACGACCAGGTCGTCGGCCCGGGTCTCGTGGTAGATGCCCTTCGGGCCCGCCTTGCCGAACGGGGTGCGGACGCCGTCGACGAAGACGACATCCCTGATGGTACGAGGCACGATGGCTCTCCTCCAGGGTGCGGGGGTGACTCTGCTGCGGGCGCGCTTTCCGATCCTATGCTACTTACGGGTAACCGCACTTGCACAGGGCCGGGGGGTGTTCCGCGGGTCACGCGCCTCGGCTGCGGTTGCCGGTGGCGGTCGGGGGGCGGGGCCCTTCCGGGGCGCGGTGTCCGGGGTCTTGGTTGCGGTTGTCGGTCGTGGGCGGGGTTCGGGGTCTTTGGAGGGGTGTGTCCGGACGGCGTGATTTACGGCGCGTGAGAAGCCCGGTTCCCCATACACCAACGAGCCTTGCACGCGCCGTAAATCACGCCGTCCGGACATGACCCCGCAGCGGCACCCGGCCACCACCGCGACCACCCCGAGCCCGGCCGGCGATTGAGGCCAAAACCGACCACCGGGCGGCACCGGGCGGCACCGGGAACCCCCGGTCACCCCGTCGCGGCCGTCGCCCCCAACGCCCGCGCCAACAGCGGCGCCACCTGCTCCACCTGCCACCGCCGCGCGCCATGCGCGGCCAACGCCTCCGACACCGCCTCCACGCTCCGCTCCGCCGGCGGCTCCCAGCAGACCCGCCGCACGGTGTCCGGCGTGATCAGGTTCTCCTGCGGCATGTTCAGCCGCTCCGCGAGCGCCGTCACCGAGGCACGGGCGGCCGAGAGCCGGGCCGCGGCCTCCGGGTCCTTGTCCGCCCACGAACGCGGCGGCGGCGGACCGTTCAGCGGCTGTCCGGGCTGCGGCAGCTCCGTGTCGGGCAGCGACTTCGCCCGGTCGATCGCGGTCTGCCACTGTTCGAGCTGGCGCCTGCCCATCCGATGCCCGAACCCGGGCAGCGCGGTGAGGGCCTGCACGTTCAGCGGCAGCGCCAGCGCGGCCTCGATGATCGCGCCGTCGCTCAGCACCTTGCCGGGGGAGACGTCGCGCCGCTGGGCGGCCTGGTCACGGGTGTTCCACAGCTCCCGTACGACCGCCATCTGCCGGCGCCGCCGGACCTTGTGCATGCCGGATGTACGGCGCCACGGGTCCTTGCGCGGGGGCGCCGGCGGGGCGGACGCGATCGCGTCGAACTCCTGCCAGGCCCAGTCCAGCTTGTTCTGCCGGTCCAGCTCCTTCTCCAGCGCGTTGCGCAGATCGACCAGCAGCTCGACGTCGAGCGCCGCGTACCGCAGCCACGGCTCCGGCAGTGGCCTGGTCGACCAGTCGACGGCGGAGTGACCCTTCTCCAGGGCGAACCCGAGTACGTTCTCGACCATCGCGCCGAGGCCGACCCGCGGGAAGCCCGCGAGCCGCCCTGCCAGCTCGGTGTCGAACAGCCGCGTGGGGCGCATGCCTATTTCCCTGAGACACGGGAGGTCCTGTGTGGCGGCGTGCAGGATCCACTCGGTGTCGGCGAGTACGTCGCCGAGGGCGGAGAGGTCGGGGCAGCCGACGGGGTCGATGAGCGCCGTGCCCGCGCCCTCACGGCGCAGCTGGACCAGGTAGGCGCTCTGCCCGTACCGGTAGCCGGACGCCCGCTCGGCGTCGACGGCCAGCGGGCCGGTGCCCGCGGCGAAGGAAGCGATCACCTCGGCGAGCGCTTCGTCGGTGGCGACCACCGGCGGAATGCCTTCGCGAGGCTCCAACAAAGGGATCGGCGCCGTTTCGACGTCGGCCGGGGGAGCGCCCCCGGTGGTTCGCAGTGCTGGGTCTGCTGCGGTCTCTTGGGCGTCGGTCACGTGTCAAGGGTATCTGTGAACGGACGCCGCCCGCCGACGGAACGTTCCGTCGGCGGGCGATGCGGCCGGTGGGGCGGGTGAAACCGGTCAGTGAATGATTCCGGTACGGAGGGCCACGGCGACCATTCCCGCCCGGTCGCCCGTGCCGAGCTTGCGCGCGATGCGGGCGAGGTGGCTCTTGACGGTCAGGGCCGACAGGCCCATGGAGACGCCGATCGCCTTGTTCGACTGGCCTTCGGCGACCAGCCTGAGCACCTCGACCTCACGGCCGGAGAGCTCGCGGTAGCCGCCCGGGTGGCTCGGGGTACCCGGGGGGCGGCGGTGCATGCGGGGTCCCGCGCCGATGGGTGCGGCGCCGGGGCGGCCGGGGTGGCCGATATTCGTACGGGTTCCGGTCACGACGTAGCCCTTGACTCCGCCCGCGAGGGCGTTGCGCACCGCGCCGATGTCGTCGGCGGCGGAGAGGGCGAGGCCGTTGGGCCAGCCCGCTGCCCGGGTCTCGGACAGCAGGGTGAGCCCGGAACCGTCGGGCAGGTGGACGTCGGCCACGCAGATGTCGCGTGGATTGCCGACGCGGGGGCGCGCCTCCGCGATGGACGAAGCCTCGATGACGTCGCGTACTCCGAGCGCCCACAAGTGGCGGGTGACGGTGGAGCGTACGCGGGGGTCGGCCACGACGACCATGGCCGTCGGCTTGTTCGGGCGGTAGGCGACCAGGCTTGCGGGCTGCTCGAGGAGAACGGACACCAGGCCTCCTGGGAAGGTGCGGGACGGACCGGCTCGGGGATGAAGCCGGGGGCGAGCCGTGCTTGAAGGGTCATTGACCTCTTCGGCAGCTACCGTCCCCGCCTTTAGAGAATGATCACGAATTAGTGAGTAACAATTCGGGCAATTCGGAAGCGTGATCGATCATCCTACGAGTGGTCCCCTCTTTGGCCGAGCGAAAACCGGCCATCGGGCGGACCCCGTGAGCCCGCCCGGCCGCCCCCGTCCTACCGCGCCTGCGGACCCCGGCGCTGGGGGAGTGTGACCACGCCCGCGCCCGGCTCGGTGGGGCCGGTCGGGGCCGCCGGCGGCAGGCCCGCGAGCTGGCACAGCAGATCGCACCAGGCGGCCAAGTGCGTTGCCGAGTCCGGGACTCCACCCATGCCCTCACGCGGCGTCCAGGACGCGCGGATCTCGATCTGCGTCACCGGGCGGCGCTCCGAGAGCCCGCCGAAGTAGTGCGACCCCGCACGCGTGACCGTGCCGCTCGGCTCCCCGTACGTAAGACCGCGCGCCTCCAGCGCCCCGGTCAGCCACGACCAGCAGACCTCCGGCAGCAGCGGGTCCGCCGCCATCTCGGGCTCCAGCTCCGCCCGCACGAGCGTCACCAGCCGGAACGTGCCCTTCCACGCGTCGTGCCCGTCGGGATCGTGGAGGAGCACGAGTCTGCCGTCGGCCAGGTCGTCGTCCCCCTGGACGACCGCCGCCTCCAGCGCGTACGCGTGCGGTGCGAGCCGCCCCGGCGGCTTGGTCGGGTCGATCTCCATCTCGGGGCGCAGCCGCGCCGTCCTCAGTGATTCGACGGCCAGCCGGAACGCCGACGGGACGGAGCCCTCCTCCCCGTCCCCCGTGCCTCCGACGCCGTTGGAATGATCAGAAAATTGTCCCTGAGCCGCAGCCATGCGGGGAAGAGTAGGCGGAACGCACGCCCAGTGCGGTGAAGGACACCCGGCCCGGCCCGGCCGCTTCTGTGTACATGCGAAGATTCTGGGCGTGAGCGCCAACGACCGCCCCTCGGGCCAGCCGACGAAGACCGCAGCGACAGCGGCGACACTCGCCACCCGCGACTCCGCCTTCATGAAGGCGTGCAGGCGCGAGCCCGTGCCGCACACGCCCGTGTGGTTCATGCGGCAGGCGGGCCGGTCGCTGCCCGAGTACCGCAAGCTGCGCGAGGGCACGGCGATGCTGGATTCGTGCATGCGGCCGGACATGGTCACCGAGATCACCCTCCAGCCGGTACGCAGGCACGAGGTCGACGCCGCGATCTACTTCAGCGACATCGTCGTCCCGCTCAAGGCCATCGGCGTCGACCTCGACATCAAGCCGGGCGTCGGGCCCGTCGTCGCGAACCCCGTCCGCACGCGCGCCGACCTGGCGCAGCTGCGCGATCTGACGCCGGACGACGTCCACTACGTCACCGAGGCGATGGGCATGCTCACCGCCGAGCTTGGGTCCACCCCGCTGATCGGCTTCGCGGGCGCCCCGTTCACGCTCGCGAGCTATCTCGTGGAGGGCGGACCGTCCCGTAACCACGAGAACACCAAGGCCATGATGTACGGCGACCCGGAGCTGTGGGCCGAGCTGCTCGACCGGCTCGCGGACATCACCGGCGCGTTCCTGAAGGTGCAGATCGAGGCGGGCGCCAGCGCCGTACAGCTCTTCGACTCCTGGGTGGGTGCCCTCGCCCCCGCCGACTACCGGCGCTCCGCGATGCCCGCGTCGGCCAAGGTCTTCGACATGATCGCCGGATACGGGGTGCCCCGCATCCACTTCGGCGTCGGTACGGGCGAGCTGCTCGGGCTCATGGGCGAGGCGGGCGCGGACGTGGTCGGCGTCGACTGGCGCGTACCGCTGGACGAGGCGGCCCGCCGGGTGGGCCCCGGCAAGGCGCTCCAGGGCAATCTCGACCCGGCGGTCCTCTTCGCCCCCACGCGGGCGGTGGAGACGAAGACCGACGAAGTCCTCGACGCCGCGAAGGGGTTGGAGGGACACATCTTCAATCTGGGCCACGGCGTGCTGCCGAACATGGACCCCGACTCGCTGACGCGCCTGGTGGAACACGTCCACACGCGCACCGCCCGGTAGCCCCGCTACCAGCCCGCCTTGCGGACCGCCGCCGTCGCCTTGCGGGCCGCCACCAGGACCGGGTCCCAGACCGGGGAGAACGGCGGCGCGTAGCCCAGGTCCAGCGCGGTCATCCGCTCCACCGTCATCCCCGCCGTCAGCGCGACCGCCGCGATGTCCACCCGCTTCGCGGCGCCCTCGCCGCCGACGATCTGCACGCCGAGCAGCCGGCCCGTACGGCGCTCGGCGAGCATCTTCACCGTCATCAGCCGCGCCCCCGGCAGATACCCGGCGGTGCCGGTGGACTCGATGGTCGCCGAGACGTACCTGAGCCCCGCCGCGCGGGCGTCCTTCTCCCGCAGTCCCGTACGGGCGATCTCCCGGTCGCACACCTTGCTGACGGCCGTGCCGACGACGCCCGGGAAGGTGCCGTAGCCGCCGCCCACGTTGGCGCCGATGATCTGGCCGTGCTTGTTGGCGTGCGTGCCCAGCGCGATGTGGCGCGTGGTGCCCGTGATCAGGTCGAGCACCTCCACACAGTCGCCGCCCGCCCAGATGGACTCATGACCGCGTACCCGCATCGACAGATCGGTGAGCAGCCCGCCGTGCGGGCCGAGCGGCAGACGGGCGGCCTCGGCGAGCTCCGTCTCCGGCCGGACACCGATGCCGAGCACCACGACGTCCGCCGGGTACTCGGCGCCGTCGGTGGCGACGGCCCTGACCCGGCCGTCGTCGCCGGTGAGGATCTCCGTGACGGCGGCGCCCCCGACCGTGGTGATGCCGAGGCCGTCCATCGCCTCGTGGACCAGCCGGCCCATGTCCGGGTCCAGTGTCGCCATGGGCTGTTCGTCGCGGTGCAGGACCGTGACCTCGTACCCGCGCTTGAGCAGCGCCTCCGCCATCTCGACGCCGATGTAACCGGCGCCCACGACCACCGCGCGCCCGCCGTCGCCGCCCGTGCGGGCCAGGGTCTCGATCAGCGCCTGGCCGTCCCCGAGGGTCTGTACGCCGTGCACACCGGGGGCGTCGATGCCCGGCAGCGGGGGCCGGATCGGGCGCGCGCCCGTGGCGATCACCAGCTTGTCGTAGCCCGTCCACGACTCGGACCCGCTGTCCAGATCCCGGGCGCGGACCCGCCGGCCCCCGGTGTCGATCTCCAGCACCTCGGTCCGCATCCGCAGATCGATCGCGCGCTCCCGGTGCTCCTGCGGCGTGCGGGCGACGAGGTCGTCCCGCCGCTCGACGTCGCCACCGACCCAGTACGGGATGCCGCACGCCGAGTACGAGGCGAAGTCGCCGCGCTCGAAGGCGACGATCTCCAGCTCCTCGGGCCCCTTGAACCGGCGGGCCTGCGACGCGGCGGACATTCCCGCCGCGTCGCCGCCGATGACCACCAAGCGCTCCGCTGCCATTGCGCGTCCCTTCGCGTGTGTGCCGGGCACCGTGCGCCCGGCACACAGACGCTACGCGGACGCGCCGGATCAGTCCCGCTTGCCCGCGTCGGGCGACGGGTCCGCGTCGGGCGCCGGTGTCGGTGCCGGTGCCGGATCCGGCACCGCGGCCGGGGCGTGGGACCCGGCCGGGACGGGCGCCGGTGCCGGGGTCCGCGTACGCCGGGAGCGCAGCCGGGCGCCGAAGAGCAGCCACAGCCCGAGCAGCACCGCCAGCGCCGCGACGAACGGCAGGCTCGCGGCGATCACCACAACGATCCACCGCAGCACCGTCACCAGCGCGTCCCAGCCGCCCCCGAGCGCGTCCAGGAAGCCGGGGTCCCCGTCCCCGGAGTCCTTCTCCTCCTTCGGACGCTCGCTGAGGTCGAGCGTGACGGTCGCCATCGTCGTCCGGTCGGCGAGCGACGCCTGCTTGGCCAACAGGGCCTCCAACTCCGACTGGCGCGTGTTCAGTTGCGACTCCAGGGCCACCACGTCCGTGATGTCCTCGGCCTGGTCCATCAACTTCCGTACGCGGTCGACGCTCGCGCGCTGCGTCGCGATCCGGCTGTTCACGTCGACCACCTGCTCGGTGACGTCCTTCGCGTTCGCCGAACGCGCCAACAGCTTCCCGGCGCCCGCCAGTTCGGTGAGGACGGAGTCGTACTCGGCCTCCGGGACCCGCAGTACGACGTTCGATGCCACGTGCGTGTCGTCGATCCGCTCGGTGGTCTCGTCCTCGACCACCCCGCCCGCGTCCAGCGCGACGTTGCGGGCCTTGGCGAGCGCCTTCGTCACACTTTTCACCTCCACCGAGAGGGTGGCGGTGCGGATCACATGGGTCTTCGCGAACTTGTCGTCGACGGCATCGCCCTTGCCGGTCTGCTGCTTGCCGGCGTCCTCGTCCGCCGCGGCTCCCGCCCCCTGCCGGCCCGCCGCCGGCTCGGCCGCGCTCTCGGCCTTCATGTCTCCACTGTCCGAACTCGACGCGCTGCATCCCGCCAGGGCGAGTGAAGCGGTGAGAAGTGCTGCCGCGAATGCGGGAAGTGCACGCATGTCGGTCCCCCAAGGCTGCCGTGCGTGAATGTCGCCGGTTCGACGGACCGGTACGGAAGCGGGTTGCGCTTTTCCGGTCGCGAAGCGGTCACGGTCGGGACTCGGTACGGGCAGGGGCGCGCCGGGCCGACGTCGGGGGTGGTCTGAGAGAGTGGAGACCATGGTGAGCAGCCCGAATCCCACGCCTCTCTCCGCCCCCGCGCCCCATGTCGTCGTCGTAGGAGGCGGCATCGCCGGTCTCGCCGCCGCCGACCGGCTGCTCTCCGCCGGGGCCCGCGTGACGCTCCTGGAGGCGACCGACCGGCTCGGCGGCAAACTGAAGGCCGGTGAGATCGTGGGCGCCCCCGTCGACCTCGGCGCCGAGTCCATCCTCGCGCGCCGCCCCGAGGCCGTCGACCTCGCCCGCTCCGTGGGGCTCGGTGAGCGCCTCCGGCCGCCCGCCACGAGCTCGGCCTCCGTCTGGTCGCGCGGCGAGCTGTACGCCATGCCCACGGGCCATGTGATGGGCGTTCCCGCCGACGCCTCGGCCCTCGGCGGTCTGCTCTCCGTGGAAGGCGCAGCCAGGATCGGCCGCGAACGCGACCTCGGGCCGGTGTCCGTGGGCGACGACGTGTCCGTCGGCGAGTACGTCGCGCAGCGCCTGGGCCGCGAGGTCGTGGACCGGCTGGTGGAGCCCCTGCTCGGCGGCGTCTACGCGGGCGACGCCTACCGCATCTCCATGCGCGCCGCCGTCCCCCAGCTCTTCGAGGCGCTGCGCACCCACGACTCGATGCTCGACGCCGTCCGCGCCATCCGGTCCAGGGCCGCCGAACAGCCCGGCGGCGGAGCCGTGTTCACCGGCATCGACGGCGGCGTGGGCCGCCTCCCGGGCGCCGTCGCCGACTCCGTACGGGCACGCGGGGGCGACATCCGCGAGGAGACGCCCGTCCTCGCACTCACCCGCACCGCGGGCGGCTGGGCGGTCAGGACCGATCAGGAGATCGTCGCCGCCGACGGGGTCGTCCTGGCGAACCCCGCCTGGTCCGCCTCCGCGCTCCTCGCCCAGGAGTCGCCCGCCGCTTCCGCCGAACTCGCCGCGATCGAGTACGCCTCCATGGCCCTGGTGACGATGGCCTTCCCCCGCGCCGCCCTCACGGAGCTGCCCGGTCTGCCCGACGGCAGCGGCTTCCTCGTACCGCCCGTCGACGGCCGCACCATCAAGGCCGCCACCTTCTCCACCCGCAAGTGGGGCTGGGTCGACGAGTCGGCGCCGGACCTGTTCGTCCTGCGCACTTCCATCGGACGGTACGGCGAGGAGGACCAGCTCCAGCGCGAGGACACCGAACTCGTCGAGGTCTCCCTGCGCGACCTCGGCGCGGCCACCGGACTCGCGGCGCGCCCCGTGGCCACCGAGGTGACACGGTGGATCGGCGGCCTGCCCCAGTACCCGGTCGGCCACCTCGCCCGCGTCGCCCGTATCCGCGAGGCCGTCGCGAAACTCCCCGCGCTGCGTCTGTGCGGCGCGCCCTACGACGGCGTCGGCATCCCCGCCTGTATCGCGAGCGCCAGGCGCGCCGCCGACGAGATCATGGCCACGCCGACCCTGGCGCGGGGCACGGATCGGGACACGGGACAATAGCCGTATGACTTCCGCACCAGACAAGATCCCCAACGCGGGCAAGAAGGCCAAGGATCTCAACGACGTCATCCGCTACACGCTGTGGTCCGTCTTCAAGCTGCGCGATCTGCTGCCGGAGGACCGGGCCGGTTACGCCGAAGAGGTCCAGGAGCTGTTCGACCAGCTCGCCGCCAAGGACATCACCGTGCGCGGGACGTACGACGTGTCCGGGCTGCGCGCCGACGCCGACCTGATGATCTGGTGGCACGCCGGGACCGCGGACGAGCTCCAGGGGGCGTACAACCTCTTCCGCCGCACCAGGCTCGGCCGGGCGCTCGACCCCGTCTGGTCGAACATGGCGCTGCACCGCCCCGCCGAGTTCAACAAGTCCCATGTGCCGGCCTTCCTGGCCGACGAGACGCCGCGCAACTACGTGAGCGTCTACCCCTTCGTGCGCAGTTACGACTGGTATCTGCTGCCCGACGAGGAGCGGCGTACGATGCTCGCCGACCACGGAAAGATGGCCCGTGGTTATCCGGACGTCCGCGCCAACACCGTGTCATCCTTCTCGCTCGGTGACTACGAGTGGATTCTCGCGTTCGAGGCCGACGAACTGGACCGTATCGTCGACCTGATGCGTCATCTGCGCGGTTCGAAGGCACGGCTGTACGTACGGGAAGAGGTGCCGTTCTACACCGGCCGCCGCAAGTCGGTCGCGGACCTGGTCGCCGAACTCGCCTGATCCACAGGCGCGGCCCGCGATCCGCCCCGGGCGATCGCACAACTGCGTGACGGCAGGGTCCGCCCCCGGGCGGCCCGGCCGTCCCACCCGGAAGATCAGACGACCGGCGGCAGCCCGCGGCCGGACCTCTCGTCCAGCGACACCGGGTTCGGCTCCGGGCTCCAACGGGCTCTGGCCTGCGGAAACGCGTTGATCTGCGGGAGAGGTCCCCGTTCTTCCTCTCTGTCCGCCGCTGCGGCGATCAGCGTCGATGAGCCCGGCGCCGTGCTCCCACGGGAGCACGGCGAGAAACGCTGGGCCCGGTCCTGGAAGAGGACCGGGCCCAGCGGGTCCGAGTGCTGGCCGGCCTGAGGTGATACCGCTCTGCACGTCCGTTCCAGCAGACCGCAGACGACGGAACACCCTGCCCGGCATCAAGGCGACTGTGCCGACCGCGGACCGAACGTGAGATCCGTCCTCTCCCACCCCCGATCCTGGGGCTGCCACTGCGAGGGTGCACCGCATCCTGGCCCGGCACGGCGTGAAGCCGGCTGTCCTGGCCCGACCGTCGCCATCGGCGAGCCGGTCAGGCGGCACCAACGGGCCCCGCCGGGCGAGTTGGTCCACGTCGACATCGAGAAGCCCGGCAACATACCGGAGAGCGGCGGGCACCGGACCACTGGTCGGCAGCAGAGCCATGAACAGGCCACCACCCCCGCATGGAGCTGCCATCCGTGCCGGATGCAGCCGCATGCCCTCCGACGTCGACGACCACTCCCGCCTGGCCTACGGCGAACTTCTGGCCACGCGCCCGCCCGGGACTGCGGGACAGCCCTACTGAGAAGTGCCCTCTGACCTGCTGTTTCCGTGCATTCTGCCCCTGGCCGCACCGGGAGGATCAGCACGATGGCGCAATTGTCACCCCTCAAGTCGCGAATCGTGTATCGGGAGTCACCCAGCGAACGGATGCGGCGGCGGTGGACGGCTCCGAGAAGCGAAGCAGGCGCTGACGCGGTGCCTTCCCGGGGGAGTTCGAACCTCGTATGACTCTGGCCGCTTACAGTGCGGCGAAAATCACTCAAAGTGCACAAGCGAACACTTGGCGTAAGTATGCGTGTGTGGCTCACATCGGGAGCCAACCAGACTCAGTCACCAAGGAGAAGTGATGAATGCACGCGCCCGCTACGGCTTCACCAGAGCCAGACGCGAGAAGTTGTGGAGCCTGATCGGTGGAGTCGCCATCGCCTCGGCTGTTCTGTCCGGGGGGCATGTAGCGGCAGCGGCCGGTGCTTCAGCGGCATCCAGTCAAGGTGGGGGTGGCGGAGAAACGCCTCCCTGCTCCACGTACGGTGCCCCGGAGTACGGTGATCCGGACTGCGGCGGCCACGCAGGTCCGACGGGTCCGACGGGTCCTGCGGGTCCGACGGGTCCTGCGGGTGCCGATGGCGCTGACGGTGCGACCGGTCCGACGGGTCCTGCGGGTGCCGATGGCGCTGACGGTGCGACCGGTCCGACGGGTCCTGCGGGTGCCGATGGCGCTGACGGTGCGACGGGTCCGACGGGTCCTGCGGGTGCCGATGGCGCTGACGGTGTCGACGGTGCGACCGGTGCGACCGGTGCGACGGGTCCGACGGGTCCTGCGGGTGCCGATGGCGCTGACGGTGTCGACGGTGCGACCGGTGCGACCGGTGCGACGGGTCCTGCGGGTGCCGATGGCGCTGACGGTGTCGACGGTGCGACCGGTGCGACCGGTGCGACGGGTCCTGCGGGTGCCGATGGCGCTGACGGTGTCGACGGTGCGACCGGTGCGACCGGTGCGACGGGTCCTGCGGGTGCCGATGGCGCTGACGGTGTCGACGGTGCGACCGGTGCGACCGGTGCGACGGGTCCTGCGGGTGCCGATGGCGCTGACGGTGTCGACGGTGCGACCGGTGCGACCGGTGCGACCGGTGCGACCGGTCCGACGGGTCCTGCGGGTGCCGACGGCGCTGACGGTGTCGACGGTGCGACCGGTGCGACCGGTGCGACGGGTCCTGCGGGTGCCGACGGCGCTGACGGTGTCGACGGTGCGACCGGTGCGACCGGTGCGACCGGTCCGACGGGTCCTGCGGGTGCCGACGGCGCTGACGGTGTCGACGGTGCGACCGGTGCGACGGGTCCGACGGGTCCTGCGGGTGCCGACGGCGCTGACGGTGTCGACGGTGCGACCGGTGCGACGGGTCCTGCGGGTGCCGATGGCGCTGACGGTGCGACCGGTCCGACGGGTCCTGCGGGTGCCGATGGCGCTGACGGTGCGACCGGTGCGACCGGTCCGACGGGTCCGGCCGGTCCCGTCAGCACCACCGAAGCGGTCGGCAATACGGTGGCGATTCCGCTCGTAGGAAGCGTTACTTCAGTCGCCACATGCCCCGCTGGTTCGGTTCTCACCGGAGGCGGTTTCCGCCTTACCGGTCCTGCGGTCGTCAGTTTCACTGAGAACGCGCGGGCCGCCGCCCCGGCGGAATCATGGAGCGTAACAGTCGAGGGCGCGAGTATCCTCGGTGTCAGTGTCACGGCGGTTGCTGAGTGCGCGTGACGGTGATTCCGATCTAGCCGTTCGGCAATCCCTTGGATATCGAGGAGGCGCATGTCGCGCCTCCTCGACATCTCAAATGCTTCGATGATGTCAGCCCCCGAATGCGGTTGGCCGCGTGTACCTGCCGTGCGGTGAATCCGACCCCGGCCATTCTCGTTGTAGTCGAATTGAGTGAGGAATGCAAAGGTGTCCACAATCTGCTTGTGCATGATCGTCAAAAATGAGTCGCGAGTGATCGGGCGTTGCCTCGACTCCGTACGCGGTCTTATCGACTCGTGGATCATCTCGGACACCGGTTCGACCGATGGGACGCAGTCGCTCATCCGATCCGCGCTGGAGGGCATCCCGGGGGAGCTCCACCAGGATGATTGGGTGAACTTTGGGCACAATCGAACGCACAATATTCAGCACGCCTTCGGCAGGGCGGATTATCTGCTGCTGCTGGACGCGGATCACACCGTCCGACTGGAGAGCCCTCTTCCCGCGTTGACCGGCACTTCCTACATGCTGCGACATGAAGGGAATCTGGAGTATCGGGTGAAGCGGCTGGTCCGCGGCGACATCGACTGGAACTATGTGGGCGCAACCCACGAGTACCTGAACACTGAAGAAGAAGACAAGCAGGAACTGCTCGATGAGATTGTGATCTCGGATTTCGCCGACGGTGGCTCGCGGCATGACAAGTTCGAGAGAGATGCCGCATTGCTGGCAGACGAACTGGCTCGCAATCCGAAGAATGATCGTGCTGTCTTCTATCTGGCGCAGACGATGCGCGACATGGGGAACGGCGCAGAAGCCATTGAGCTCTACGAGCGGCGAGCAATGATGGGTGGATGGGGAGAAGAAGTCTATGTTGCACTCCTCGAGGCGGGGATCTTGCGCGCTGAACTTGGGGATTGGCCGGGGGGAATGGAGTGTCTGACCAAGGCATGGGAGTCTCGACCGCAGCGGCTTGAAGCCTGCTATCAACTCTCCTCGCGCTTGCGGAAGATGAGGCGGCATAATGCTGCTTACATCTTCGCCAAGGCCGGCATCGGTCGTCCGGTCCCCGCGGGGGATGTACTGTTCACGAACCCCTGGGTCTATCGATGGGGGCTTCTGTTTGAACTGTCCGTTAGCTCCTACTGGATCGGCGAATATGCCGAGTCGGTCTGGGCCTGCGATCAACTTCTAGGTTTGGCCGACCTGCCGGAGGTGTATCGGAGGCAAACTGTGATCAACCGCGGATTCTCAATCGGTCGCCTCGGTGCTCGACAGTGAGAAGTGGGCGGCCCGGTTCCGTGGCGGACTTTTCGGGCATTCCCTCGCTTGCGTCGCCAGGGCACGTGAGGCTGGGATCGTCGCGCACCGCGGAGGTTTCCAGGAGTGGACGAGATCGATTGCGGTAGGCGGAATTCGCAGGGTTCGCCGTCGCGATGAGCTGCGGTCTCCCTTGATCGTGGGCACCTGGGGAGCCGCCCTGCGGGGGGGGCTTCAAGCCGCCACATGCTGCGGAAGGTGACGCGCAGGGCCTTCCCCCTCCTGTGGAAGGTGTGGAGATTTCCAAGCCGCATGGCAAGGGAGTCCGTCTCCTCGGCGTGCCGACCGTGTCCAAGGGGATCGCCCGAACGGCGGTGGCCGCTCACATGGAGAAGCGGGTGGATCCCGTGTTCCACCCTGGCTCCTACGGCCACCGGCCCGGAAGGTCGGCCCTCGACGCGATGGCCCTTGCGTGAACCCGCGAAAACGCGATTTACCCGGCCTTGGGGAAACTGCACAGGCGCCATTGCGCCTGGACACTGATCACGTCCCGGCCGGAGTTCGCCTCTCATGCGTGTACGCCGTGGGACGAGATGATGAGCCGTGCTCCAATGATGCTTCCACGGACTCGGACCGAACGCCTGAGTTCAGCCTTCTTCGCAGTTCAGTGTGCTCTGCCAGCGACACCGGGTTCGGTGCCGCGTGCGGCGCGCACTCTGCGCGCCGCACCGGTGTCTTCCCGGTCAGCAGATACGCCTCGACGTGGTCGTTGACGCACTCGTTGGTGCCGCCCGCGATGCCGTGCGTGCCCGCGCCGCGCTCGGTCACCAGGACGGATCCGGCCAGGCGCCGCTGGAGCTCCAGTGCCCCCGCGTACGGCGTCGCCGCGTCCCGCTCGGCGGCCAGGATCAGCGTCGGTGGCAGCTCACCGGCGCTCGTGCGGACGTCCACCGGCCGCCGGCGCTGGGCCGGCCAGAACGCGCACGGCAGATTCATCCACGCGTTGTCCCACGTCTCGAACGGCGCGACCTCCGCGAGACCGGTGTTGTCGCGGTCCCACACCTTCCAGTCCGTCGGCCACGGCGCGTCGTTGCACTCCACGGCCGTGTAGACGGCGTTGCTGTTCTCGTTGCCCACGGCCGCCGCCGGCCGCGGCGCGGCCTGGTCGACGAGGGGCTTCGTGTTGCCCTTCAGGAACTCGGACAGGGCCGTGGCCCGAATCGCCCAGTAGTCGTCGTAGTAGCCCGCCCCGAGCATCGCCGCGTGGAGCTGGCCGGGGCCGACCTTGCCGCCCGCCGGCCGGTGCGCGACCTCCGCCCGTACCCGCTCGTAGTTGCGCTGGACCTCGGCGGGCGTGGTGCCCAGGTGGTACGTCGCGTCGTGCTTGGCGACCCAGGCGCGGAAGTCCGCCCAGCGCCGCTCGAAGGCGAAGGACTGGTCCATGTTGTTGCGGTACCAGATCTGCTCCGGGTCCGGATTGACGGCCGAGTCGAAGACCATCCGGCGTACGTGGGAGGGGAAGAGCGACGCGTACAGCGCGCCGAAGTACGTTCCGTAGGAGGCGCCCATGAAGGACAGCTTCTTCTCACCGAGTCCGGCCCGCAGGACGTCGAGGTCGCGGGCGTTGTTCAGCGACGTGTAGTGGCGCAGGGACGCTCCCGCGTTGCGCGCGCAGCCCTGGGCGTACGCCTTGGCGCGGGAGATCCGCTCCCTCTTGTACGACTCCGTGGGATACGTCGGCGAGAGCGTGGGGGCCTTCGCGAAGTCCCCGGCGTTCTGGCAGGAGAGCGGCGCGGAGCGGCCGACCCCGCGCGGGGCGTAGCCGACCAGGTCGTACGCCGCCGCGATCCGCTTCCACTCGGGCATCTTGGCCGCCAACGGGAAGGCCATGCCGGAGGAGCCGGGGCCGCCGGGGTTGTAGACCAGCGCGCCCTGGCGCCGGACGGTCTCCACGGCCTTGCCGTCGCCGCCCGCGGCGCCCGTCCTGCCCGACGCCTTCACCCGGCTGACGGTGAGTTTGATCCGCTCACCGTCCGGCCGGGCGTAGTCGAGCGGCACCTCGACCGTGCCGCAGGTGAGGGGGGCGGGCAGCATCTCGGCCTTGGGGCAGGCCCGGAAGGTGATCCCCGCGGCGGCGGCGCGCTTGGCGGCGACGACGGTGCCGCGCGCCTCGGACGAGGTGCCGGCGAAGTCCGCGCCGCCCGCCGGTGCGGCGGAGAGGGTGGACAGGACCAAGGATCCGAGGGTGGCCAGGGCCCCGTACTTCGCAACTGCTCTCATCGCTTTCCCTTCAGGCGTGCCGCGTTGGGGGGAAGGCGATCATCTCCGGAGCCCCGGAGATGTAAAGGATCTGTGAGCGGTGTCGGGGCCCATGACCCCGATGCGTCATACAGTCACTCAATGGGCCCGTACGGGGTGCGTGATCGGGTGCGCTGTGCTCCGTGCGCGGGGTGCGAGCGCGAGTGCCGACCGCCCCGTACGGCCGTACGGGGCGGGCGCCGGTCAGCCTCCGCCGCCACCACCTCCGCAGCCTCCGCCTCCGCCACAGCCGCCACCACCGCCTCCTCCTCCTCCGTCACCGGAGCCGCCGCCCCCACCGCACCCTCCGCCCGAACCGCCGCAGCCCGAACCGCCGGAGCCGCCGCAGCCGGACCCGCCCGAACCGCCGTCCCCGAAGTCCGCACTGGCGCACCACACCACCGCGGTGGCGGCCAGATGCGGCGCGGGCTGGAAGTCACGGCCGGGCCGCATGCCCCGCGCGGCGGTCAGCTGCTCCCGCAGCAGCGGGTCGTCCAGCGCCATGTGACCGTCCACGGCGATCTGGTGGTCGGGCGTCGTGATGTGCCGGTACGCCGTACGGAACTTCAGCCGAGCCCGCACACCGGCCGCGGTGAGCCGCCGCCTGGCCAGCGCGGCACAGGCGAAGCCCGAGATGATCCCGATCATTGCCAGCGGCAGCGTCGGGATGACCGCGGGCGAGGCGGTGCTGATGAGCCGGACGATGGTCAGCGGCACGGCGAGCAGGCACACGATCGCCTGTGCCAGCCCCCAGACCGCCCACACGCGGGTCTTCCTGGCCGGCACCAGCAGGCCGCGCGCCGCCAGGGAGTCCCCGATGTCCTGGACGGCACGGCCGCGCATCACTGCGAGACGCAGCGCGTGCAGGGCGCCGTGCGGCGCCCGGTTGTGCTCATCGATGACGGCACGTTCCACCGGGTTGCGGGCGACGTCGCTGTACAGGGCGACGATGCCGGGGCCGCCGATGCCCAGCCTGCCGTCCGCGTGCATCGCGACGACGGCGGTCTCGGCGACCCTGCCCGGTCCGCCGCCGAGGAAGGCCACGTCCATGAGGTCGTGGACCTCGGTCGTACCGCCGCTCGACCGCGCGGTGATCACTCCGACGATGAGCGTGACGAAGGACAGGGGTATGGCGATCTGGAGTGTGGTGATCAGTGTGTCCACGGCCGGTCACCGCCCCACGAGTACGGAGCGGGCGGCACGTACCATACGGGTCGCGCGGCGCGGCGGTCGCGCGCCGGAGCGGTCCCGCCACCACCGGGTCAGCTCGCGGCGGGCCGTCGCGTCCTCGGGCCGGTCGGCGATGAGCAGGTGCTCGGCGAAGTCGAGCGCGTCGCGCCGGTAACCGGCGCGCATGGGGCGGGACTTGGCATAGTTGAGGAACGCGGCGTGGTATTCGGCGCCGAGGATGCGGGGGATGTCGGGCGCCACCTTGGCGACGACCTCCGCCCGCTTGCCCGCGAGGGCCCGGCTCTGCACCGCGAGCCGCCGTGAGTCGAAGCCCTCCGGGGCGGGGGTCCCGGCGACCAGGGCGGACAGCAGTGCGGTCTGTGCGAGGGCGAGCCGCTCGCGGGCGGGGTCGGTCGGCGCGTCGGCCGGAGAGGCTTCGGGCGCCCTCGGCACGTTGGATGCCTCGGATGTCTCGGTTGCCTCAACGGCCCTGCCGGACAGCGTGGTTGACGTCCGCTCGGGCCCGGGGCCGGCCAGCGTCGCACGGATCGTGTCGAGTTCGGCGGCGAGTTCGGCGGTCGGCGGGAAGTTGTCGTCCCGCTCCAGCAGGACGCCGGGCGGTGAGACCCGCGAGCGCAGCTCCGCGAGTACGTCGAGCACCGGCGTGCTCACCGGGTGGGCGTGCGTGTCGTGCCAGACGCCGTCGCGTTCGACGCCGCCCGCGACATGGACGTACGCGATGGCCTCGACCGGCAGTTGGTCCAGTGCGGTCGCCGGGTCCTCCCCCCGGTTGACGTGGTTGGTGTGCAGGTTCGCGACGTCGATCAGCAGCCGTACGCCCGTACGCTCGACCAGCTCGGCCAGGAACTGACCCTCCGTCATCTCCTCGCCCGGCCAGTTGATCAGCGCGGCGATGTTCTCCACGGCGAGCGGCACGGGCAGGGAGTCCTGCGCGATGCGCACGTTCTCGCACAGCACCCGCAGGGCGTCCTTGGTGCGGGGGACGGGCAGCAGATGGCCGGCTTCGAGTGTGGGGGACGCGGTGAGCGGGCCACCGGCCCGGACGAAGGCGATGTGCTCGGTGACCAGCGGGGAGCCGAGGGCCTCGGCCCGCTCGGCGAGATCGGCGAGACGCTTGGCGTCGGGCCGCGCGGCGCCTCCCAGGCCGAGGGAGACGCCGTGCGGGATCACGGTGACGCCGCGTGCGCGGAGCCGGACGAGCGAGTCGGGGAGATGGCCCGCGCAGACGTTCTCGGCGACGGCCTCGACCCAGTCGATGCCGGGCAGCGCCTCCACCGCCTCCGCGATCTCGGGCCGCCAGCCGATACCGATACCCAGGGCCCTCAGGCCTCCCGGATACCTCGCGTTCCCGACTTCTCCCACGTTCACCACGTGTGTCGTGCGGCTCATGTCTCCCCCTTTTTCCGTGCCTCGGCGTGCGCCGGTTCAGGGGTAATGGCCCCGCCGGGCGCCGGTGAATCCAGAGGAGGGGACGTTCAGAGCATCATTTGAGGTTCCCGTGACGGCCGGTGATCCGGCCGATGACTCACGGGCTCGCCTCGACGCTCGGCGGCGCCGGACGGTTGGTGTTGACGGCCGTCGGAGCGCCCGGCTGGGTGGAGGGCCGGGAGGTGAAGGAGCTGTCACCGGTCGGTGAGGCGGCGGGCGGTGACGGCGGGAGACTGCCGTTCGGCGGCGGCGGACCGGTGGGGCTGGCGGTCTTGGTGCCCGCCGCCTCGCGCGCGATCTCGTCGAAGTCGATGAGCCCGGTGGCCTCCAGCATCGTGATGTGGTCCAGGACCGTCTGGTTGGCGTCGGTCGCGAGCTGCCGTATGAGGGTGTTGCGTGTCGTATGTCTGACTTCTGCTATCAGTGCGAAGACCTTGCCGTGGGCGTTGCGCAGGAGGTTGGCGAACTTCCTGTCGTACTCGGCGCCGGTGGCCGCCGACAGCTCCCTGAGCCAGCCCTGCTGCTGCTCGTTGGGCTGGTTCGGCAGCGCGACGCCGAGCTTCGCCGCCACGTCGCGCGCCCGGACGTCGAGGTCGGTGTGGCCGACGACGAGATGGTCGCCCGCGTCCTTGATGGCCTGGCTGGGGGCACGCTCGATCGCCTGCTGCCCCGCGGGCAGCTCCCACAGCCCCGCGAGCCGTACCTTCACGAGGAAGTCGCGGTCCGTCGCCGAGAGCGGACCCCACTGGGTGGCCACGCTCGACGCCGCGAGATTCGCCTCCCCCGTGCCGGAACGGTCGGCGTACGACCAGACAGGAAAGGCGAGCGCCCCGACCGTCGCGACGAGAGCCGCGATGATGAGTGCCGTGCCGTTGATACGTCGCAACAAAGTGTCTCCCGGGCCGATGTACAACCGCGTACCACTGCGGAATCAACCGCGCGCTGACCGGTCGTGCAACCTACTTAGCGGTATTGGGAGATACGAATCCTGGCACGGGAATGTTCAACGTCGCAGCGCGGGATGGTCAGCGACCACCGTGGACGACCCCGGCGCGATCTCCGTGAACCCGGCGTCACGGACCAACGGCAGCCCGCTGCGGGTCAGTTGACGCCAGCGCGCGGCGTCCGGAGTGCGTACGGAGAGCGGGAATCCGGCCTCCTGCCACGCCTTGCGGTCCGTCTCCGACAGCTCCCACCAGGCGAGTTGCGCGCCGTGGCCGGCCTGAGCCATCGCCTTGCCCGCCGACATGGCGATGCCGGGGCTGAGCCAGAGCACGGGAGCGGCGGGGTCGGCGGTGGCGGGCGGGTCCTCGGGGTCGTCCAGGTCGGTGCCGGAGACCTGGAGCTTCGCCAGCTCCTTCGGCCAGCCGTCCAGCGGGACGGGCGGGAAGACCCGTACCTCCGCGTACGGGGCGAAGCCGGGACCCTCGGCCGCCACAGGTTCCCGCGCCGCCGCGGCGTCCGGCCCCGGACCGCCCACCGTGATCCCCGGCAGCAGCGACGCCTTCCGCCACTCCGCGCCGCGCGCCCTGCGCACCACCTTGCGGATCCGGGCGTCCTGCCAGTCCCGCATCGCCCGCGCCCACTCGCCGTCACCCGTCGACCGCTCGTCGGCCAGGATGACCAGGACGGCGCGGGCGGCGGCCTCCAGCGCGTCGGTACGGGTCGGTGGCGCGGCCTTCTCGATCCGTACCACCAGCGGCAGCACGAACTGCGGGGCCTCGTCGCGCGCGGTCTGCTCGTGCCGGAACGGGCTGTCGGCCGGGTCCCCGGCGCGGTCGTCCGCCGGGCCGGCCGCCCCGGCGGCGGTGTCGTCGATGCTCACGGGGCCAGTGTGCCAGCACCGACCGGCCGGATTGTTGGCGGAATGGGCGCCTCCGGGTGACCATGCTCGGCATGAAGAGCGATCTCTTTTCCAGCGAGAACATGGCGCAGCAGGCGACGACCCCCGGGATGAGCCTCCAGAACGCCAAATCCGTCAAGTACGCCGTCAACGGCGAAATGCACGCGCGTCAGGGATCGATGATCGCCTTCCGCGGCAATCTGCAGTTCGAACGCAAGGGCCAGGGCATCGGCGGCATGCTCAAGCGCGCCGTCACCGGCGAGGGCCTGCCGCTGATGGCGGTGAAGGGCCAGGGCGAGGCCTGGTTCGCGCACGAGGCGGCCAACTGTTTCATCGTCGACATCGACCAGGGCGACACGCTCACCGTCAACGGCCGCAACGTCCTGTGTTTCGACTCGACACTCTCCTACGAGATCAAGACGGTGAAGGGCGCCGGCATGACCGGTGGCGGTCTCTTCAACAGCCTGTTCAGCGGTTACGGGAAGCTCGCCATCATCTGTGAGGGCAACCCCATCGTCATCCCGGTCAGCCCGCAGGCGCCGGTGTACGTCGACACCGACGCCGTCGTCGGCTGGAGCGCCCAGCTGAGCACCTCGCTGCACCGCTCGCAGTCCGTCGGCTCGATGATCCGCGGCGGTTCCGGCGAGGCCGTCCAACTGATGCTCCAGGGCGAGGGATTCGTCATCGTCCGCCCGAGCGAGGTCACGTCGCAGGCCGCCGGAAGCTGACTCCCGCCATGGAACTGCGAGGAGTGGGCCGCCGGTACGGTGTCGGCGGCCCTGGGTGCTGCGGGGCGTCGACCTCTCGCTGCCGCCGTACAGCCTGATCCGCCTCGAAGGCACCAACGGCAGCGGCAAGTCGACCCTGCTGCGCCTGCTCGCCGGGATCGACTCGCCCACCGAGGGCTGCGTCACCGGCCGCCCCGGCCGTACGGCGTACGTCCCCGAACGCTTCCCGGTCGCCCTGCCGTTCACCGCCGCCGGGTATCTCACGCACATGGGCCGGATCCACGGACTGCGCGGGGCCGCCGCGAAGGCGCGCGCCGCCGAGTGGCTTGAGCGCTTCGGGGCCGGGGGCCACGCCCGTACGGCGCTCTCCGAGCTGTCCAAGGGCACCAGCCAAAAGGTCGCCGTGGCGCAGGCGCTGCTCGCCGGGCCCGAGTTGCTGGTACTCGACGAGGCCTGGACGGGGCTCGACTCCGCGGCCCGTACGCAACTCGATCTGGCGGTCACCGAACGCGTCGCGGACGGCGGCACGGTGGTCTTCGTGGACCACGATCCACGACGCCTGGCGGGGGCGGCCGACGCTGTGTACACGGTGGCGGGCAACGCGCTCGCACGCGGTACGGCGCCGGGCTCCCCGGCCGAACAGGGGCCGCGGGTAAGGGTCATGGTCGTCGGACCGCCGGGTGCGGCGCCGCCGGACGGACTGCCCGGCGCACCCACGCACGAGCGGGGGCCCGAGGACGGGACCGTCCTGCTGAGTGTCGCCGTCGCGCACTCCGACGCCCTGCTGCGCGCGCTGCTCGCGGCGCGCCCGCCCTGGCACATCCGGGAAGTACGTGCGCCGGCCGAGGCCGAGACAGAGGCGATGAGCACCGCACGCACCACGAGCACGACGGGGCATGCCACTTCATGACCGCACTGTTCCGCTACCACACCGCCATGCTGCTGCGCTCGCAGCGCTGGCTCCCGCCGGTCCTGCTCTGTGCGATCTTCCTCGCCGTCGGTGTCCGGAGCGGCGAGCCGGTGCTCGACTCGCTCGGTGTCGCCGCCGCCGCGCTGCTGCCGGTCGCCGCGTGGCTGGTGCGGATCTGCGTCACGCAGGAACCGGACGCGGCCCGCGTCGTCACGGCAGCCGCGTCGGGCTGCTCGCCGCGACGGCCTGTGCGGGCGCGCTCGGTGTCGTCGGCACGGCGGTCGTCACGGCCATCAGCGACCCGAGGAGCGCCGACCACCTGGTGACCGTGGCTCCGCTGCCGGCCGGGACGGCGGGGCTGCTCGCGGCCCAGGTCTGTCTGCTGACCGGTGCCACGGTCGGCGCGCTGTTCTCCCGGCCGCTGCTGCGCGGCCGTGGCTGGTCGCTCGCGGCGATCTCGCTCTTCGCGCTGCTCGCGCTGGTGACCACCGGGTCTCCGGTGAAGGCCGCGGTGACCGGCCTGGTGACCGGTTCGCGTACGGGCGTGATCCACACGCCGGGACGGTCGCTGGCCGCCGCCGCGCTGGTGGCGGCCGTGGCGGCGGCGCTGGTCTGTGTCCTCGGGGTACGGCGCGGCTGAGGGCGCGGCGTTCAGTACGCTCGGCGGTATGGGAGACGACGCCAACCGTGCCGAGATCGTCGTGTACGCGGACTGTGTGCACTGCGGAGAGCCGAGCGAGTACCCGGAATCGGTGAAGGGCATCACGCTGTGCCCCGTCTGCGAATGGCACGAGGCGCAGCGGACGGCCTGTTCCGGCTGAGGATCCGCTCCGGCCGGCGGTCGGCCGGGTCAGCCCTTGATCAGCTCCGACACCTTGACGAAGCGGTAGCCGCGCTCGCGCAGTACGGGCACGATCTTGCGCACCGCCTCGTCCGTCACCGGCGCCGCGCTCATGGTGCAGTGCATGACCACCACCGAGCCGGGCCGTACGTCGGCGAGCACCTGCTCGGCCACCGTGTCGGCGTCCGTGGCGAAGGCGTCGCCGCTGACGACGTCCCACTGGACCGCCGTCAGACCGGCCGGTGCCAGGGTCCGCAGAGTCGACCGGTCGTAACAGCCGCCGGGGAAGCGGAAGTACGGCACCACCTGGCGGACCCCGGCCTTGCGGAAGGCGCCGAAGGCCCGCTCCACATCGGCCGCCATGTCCTTCTCGCCGAGTGCCTTGAGCCCGTGGCAGTCGGCCGTGAAGGAGTGGTGGCTGTACGAGTGGTTCGCGACCTCGAACAGGGGGTCGGAGCCGATCTCCCTCGCCTGGAAGGGGTACTCCTCCACCCACCGTCCCGTCATGAAGATCGTCGAGGGGACTTCGAGGCGGCGCAGCGAGGAGATCAGGGTCGGGTTGTCGAAGCGCTCGCCACGGGCGGCGCGCGGTCCCTGGTCGGCGGTCATGTCGGCGTCGAAGGTGAGCGCGACGGTCTTGGCCGCCGTCACGGCCCCTGTCGTGCCCGTGGGGTCCGCGCCACGGAGGAAGACGGGGGTCACGGCGGGGCGCTCGGGCCCGGCCGGCTGCCGTGACGCGGGTCCGGGCGAGGGGCCGGCGGTCGGGCGCGCGTCGGTGTCGGCGCCGCATCCGGCGAGGGCGGCACCCAGCGTGGCCAGGGCGATGACTCGCAGCAGATATTTAGGCATATGGGAAAAATATAGGACTAAATGTTCATCTGGCGGTTGCGGCGCTCGAAGATTGCCGGAACACGGCACTGCGCAGCCGTGACGGACCGTGAGAAAATCTCCTCCCATTCAAGGGTGCATCAGGGGGACCGGCGGGAGCCGGGGGAGGGACGACCCATGGATGTGTTCCTCGGCCTCGGTATCGCGGGCGTGGTCCTGCTCGCCGTCGCGCTGATCTTCGACGGCATCTTCGAGGGCCTGTTCGGCGGAGTGCTCGACGGCCTGTTCGCGGGCCTGCTGTCGCTGCCCGTCGTGGCGGGATTCGTCGCGATGCTGGGCTTCGGCGGCGCGATCGTGCTCGGCACGACCGACCTCGGAGCCGGCCCGGCCGTCGCCGCGGGCGCCGTCGCCGGTGCCGTCACCGGCTGGCTGGCCTGGAAACTCAGCCGCGTGCTGATGCGCGATCAGACGGACGCCACGCCACGGGGAGCGGATCTCCTCGGTACGCCGGGGTCCGTGATCACCGCCATCCCCGCCGACGGATACGGCGAGGTGATGCTCCGGGTGGCGGGCCAGCCGGTGAAGTTCGCCGCGAAGAGCGCGGTGCCCCTGGCGCGCGGCGCCGAGGTCTGGGTGGAGTCGACGCTGTCGTCCACCTCGGTCGGGGTCCGGCCCGTCGAGCGCTGAGCCGGCCACCGGCCGGCCGGTCCACCGAGTGACCACCCCGCAGGCCCGTCGAACCGGCCATCCGCCGAACCGTCGCGCGGCAGCCGGCGTCCCACAGTCCGGCGTCCACAGCAGCCCGTACGTCAACAGGGGGAGTTCCAAATGAGTCCAGTGATCATCGCGGTGGCGGGAGTCGTCGTACTTCTCGTCCTGCTCGCCCTCGTCGTCATCACCCGCTACAAGGTCGCGGGCCCCAGCGAGGCATTCATCATCACCGGCCGCCGAGGCGAGTCGTCCACCGATCCGGTCACCGGCCGGGTCAGCACCGACAACAGCGGTCAGAAGGTCGTGGTCGGCGGCGGCGTCTTCGTCGTCCCGTTCGTCCAGCAGAAGTTCACGCTCGACCTGTCCAGCCGGCACATCCCGGTCGCGGTCCGGGGCGCCGTGACCCTGCGGGGCGTCAAGGCGCATCTGGAAGGTGTCGCGATCGTCAAGGTCGGCGGCAACGAGGACGCCATCCGAGCCGCCGCACAGCGGTTCCTGCGGCAGCAGAAGGGCATCGTCGGCTTCACCCAGGAGGTGCTCTCCGGCGCGCTGCGCGCCATCGTCGGCCGGATGGCCGTCGAGGACATCATCCGCGACCGCGCCGCCTTCGCCGGACAGGTCGCCGAGGAGGCCGAGGCGAGCCTGTCCGGCCAGGGCCTGATCCTGGACGCCTTCCAGATCCAGGACATCACCACCGAGGGCTCCTACCTGGAGGACCTGGGCCGGCCCGAGGCCGCCCGCGCCAGGCAGGAGGCGGACATCGCCGAGGCGATCGCCAAGCGGGCCTCCGAGCAGGCCAGGCTCAAGGCCGCGGAGGAGATCGCGGTGGCGGAGCGGACGTTCTATCTGAAGCAGGCCGAGATCAAGGTCGAGACCGAGGCGGCCAAGGCCAAGGCCAACGCGGCCGGACCGCTCGCCGAGGCCGCGCGCCAGCAGGAAGTCCTCGGCGAGCAGGAGAAGGTGGCGCAGCGTCAGGCGGCACTGACCGACCGTCAGCTCGACACCCAGGTACGCAAGCCGGCCGACGCCGCCCGCTACCAGGCCGAGCAGGAGGCCGAGGCCCGCAGGATCGCGCAGGTCAAGGAGGCCGAGGCGGACGCGGAGCGGTCGCGGCTGACCGGTGAGGGCGAGAAGCTGCGCCGTGCGGCGCTCGCCGAGGCCGTACGGATCGAGGGTGAGGCGGAGGCCGACGCCATCACGGCGCGCGGCAGTGCCGAGGCCGGGGCGATGCGGAAGAAGGCCGACGCGTTCGCACAGTACGGCGACGCGGCCGTGCTCCAGATGCTCGTCGAGGTGCTCCCCGCCGTCGTCGCCAAGGCGTCGGAGCCGCTGAGCGCCGTCGACAAGCTGACGGTCATCTCCACGGACGGTGCGAGCCAGCTCTCGCGCACGGTGACCGACAATGTCGCGCAGGGCATGGAACTGCTGTCGTCGACCACCGGGGTGGACCTCGCGGAGCTGCTCAAGGGGCTTACGCGGCGGGCGGGTTCGACGGTGCCGGCCAAGGCCGCCGGGGCCGGGACGGCGAAGGCGCCCGAGAGCAACAAGAAGATCGAGATCAGCGGCTGACGAGCCGTTCGCCGACCGGCCGGGAGGAGTCGGGCGGCAGAGGCCGGCCGGACAGCTGTCCGGCCGGCCTCCGTCGTGTCGGCGGCCGGCCCGCTGAACGCAACTCCCGCGTCGCCCGTATCAAGGGGTCACTCCGTAATCCCCACAGGAGGCGACGAGTTGAGTCACAGGCGGATATCCAAGAGCAAGGCCATTCTCGCGGGAGCCGGGGCGGTGGGTGTCGCGGCAGCGGCCATCCTGCTGCCGAACGCCAACGCGTCACAGTCCGGCACGGACGACGGCGCGGGCGACGGCGCCCGGCAGAACGCGAAGACGGTCAGCGCCGCGTCGGCGCCGGAACTCGTCGCGCGGCTGTCCTCACAGCTCGGTGAGGAGTACGCGGGGGCGTACTACGACGCGCAGAAGAAGCAGGTCGTGGTGAACGTCGCCGACGGCGACGACGGTGAGTCGACCGCACGGGTGCGCGACGCCGGCGCCGTGGCGAGAAGCGTCCAGAACAGCATGGGCGAACTCCGGTCCGCCACCGGTACGTTGAGCCGCGACGCCACCATCCCCGGCACCGCGTGGGCCGTCGACCCCCGGACCAACCAGATCCTCGTCACCGCCGACACCACCGTCACCGGTGAACGCTGGGACACCCTGGAGTCGACCGTGCGCTCACTGGGCGACGGTGTGGCCCGCATCCAGAAGTCGGCGGGCGAGTTCAAGCCGTTCCTGGAGGGCGGCGACGCCATCTTCGGCGGCGGCGCCCGCTGTTCGCTCGGCTTCAACGTCACCACACAGGACGGCACACCCGGATTCCTCACCGCCGGACACTGCGGTGTCGCGGCCGAGCAGTGGTCCGAGGACCAGAACGGCGCGCCCGTCGGTACGGTCCAGGCCGCGACGTTCCCCGGCGACGGCGACTTCGCGCTCCTCACGTACGACGACCCGGCCACCCAGGCACCCAGCGAGGTGGACGTCGGCAACGGACAGACCGTGCCGATCAGCCAGGCGGGTGAAGCCGCCGTGGGCCTCGAAGTGATCCGGATGGGCAGTACCACCGGGCTGGCGGACGGTACGGTCACCGGGCTCGGCGCCACGGTGAACTACGCGGAGGGCTCCGTCAGCGGGCTCATCCAGACCAACGTCTGCGCGGAGCCGGGCGACAGCGGAGGCCCGCTGTTCACGGCGGACGGCACCGCGATCGGTCTGACGTCGGGCGGCAGCGGTGACTGCACGTCGGGCGGCGAGACGTTCTTCCAGCCGGTGACGACGACGCTGGCCGCGGTGGGAGCGGAGATCGGCGCGGGCGGCGCGGACGCGGGTGGCGGCGAAGAGGGTGTGGAGGCCGGGTCCGGCCACTGACCGTGGGTCCCCGATCGCCGGACCGGCGATCGAGGACGACCCGGCCACCGGGGCGGACCCGGCAACCGAACCGGTCACCGCGCCGGAACCAGGGCGTGTCCGGAACGTAGCGCCGTCCGCCCACGGGGCGGGGCCTGCGGCGGCGACGCGGCGAGGTGCCGTGCCGCGCGTCGCGGGCCGGGCGGGACTTTCCGGACGAGCCCTAGCGCCAAGGCCCCGTGATCGCGAACGTCTTGCCCGGTGTGTAGGAGTTCAGGTACATCGTGTCGCCGTCCGGTGCGAACGTGACACCCGCGAACTCACCCCACTCCGGCTCCTCGGGTGTCCCGATGTCCTCCGCCGCACGCGCCATCTCGTACAGCTCGCCGTGCCGCGTCAGCCCGTACACGTGCTGCGCGCCACCGCCGTCCTCGCACACCATCAGACCGCCGCTGGGCGCGAGGCAGATGTTGTCGGGGGACTCGCCGGGCATCTGGATGTCGGTGTCCGGGCCGAAGGCGATCACCAGCGTGAGCCGGCGCCGCTGCGGTTCGTACTTCCACACCTGCCCGTAGTGGTCGGCCGCCGAGCCCTCGGCGCTCTTCGCGAAGCTCGACACGAAGTAGACGGCCCGGTCGCCCCAGTAGCAGCCCTCCAGCTTCTGGGCGTGCGTGATGCCCTTCTTGCCGAAGTCCTGGAGCCGGATGGGCGTCTCCTTCGCCTGCGAGTCGGGCACGGGCACCCACTCGACACGGTCGAAGCTGGCGCCCGTCTCCTGGACGACCGACAGATCGGGTACGCCGGGGACGCGCATGGCCTCCAGCGTGCCGCCCGCGCGCAGCGACCCCAGGCCGCCCAGCGGCTTCTCGGGCAGGAAGCGGTAGAAGAGCCCGAAGGGCCTCTCGAACGCGTCCTCCGTCTCGTACACCACACCCGTACGCGGGTCGATCGCGATCGCCTCGTGCTGGAAGCGGCCCATCGCCTTCAGCGGTACAGCGCCGGTGCGGTGCGGATCGGCGCCGTCGACCTCGAAGATGAAGCCGTGGTCCTTGGTGTAGCCGTTGGTGCCGGCCTTGTCCTCGGTCTCCTCGCAGGTGAGCCAGGTGCCCCAAGGGGAGGGCCCGCCCGCGCAGTTGACGGCGGTGCCGGCGATGGCGACGCGCTCGCCGAGTACGTTGCCCTGCCCGTCGAGTTCGAGCGCCGTACAGCCGCCCTTGCCCATCGGGTCGTACGTCAGACCCTCGACGGTCGGGACGCCGATCTTGCCGTCGGCCCTGTTCTCGTGGTTGCGGACCAGATGCACGCGTCCGCGCCGGCCGGCGAAGGCGGCCATGCCGTCGGGATTGCTGGGGACTTCGCCCTCGCCCGAACGCAGCTCGTCGCCCGTTCTGGACAGGACGCGGTAACGGAAACCTTTCGGCAGGTCGAGCAGGCCGTCCGGATCGGGGACGAGCGGGCCGTAGCCGCTGCGCCCCATCTCTTGTGCGACGGCGGTGCCGGCGAAGAGCTCCGACACCGCTCCGGTGAACGCGATTCCGGCGACCGATGCTCCGGTGGCCAGGACCTGACGTCGTGTTGCGGACATGAGGCAACTCCCTGTTGGCGGACAGGAGACGTGACCCGCACGTGTGTATCACGGGTGTCGTGCACACGTGAACTGTGCGGGCCACTGAGCCTGATGTGTCCTGAGAGATCAGCGGTTCAGCGGATTGGCAAATCCCAGGGTCCGCGGACCGTGTTTCAGGCGAGCGAGGCGGTGAGCGTGATGCTCGTGCCCGCGAGCGCCTGGCTCACGGGGCAGTTCGCCTTGGCGTCCTCGGCGGCCTTGACGAACGCCGCCTCGTCCAGGCCCTCGACCTCACCCTGAACGGTGATGTGGACGCCGGTGATCCCGGTGCCGGGCACCAGCGTCACCTCGGCCTGGGTGGTCAGCTTGGTCGGCGGAGTGCCGGCCTTGGCGAGACCGTTGGACAGGGCCATCGAGAAGCAGCTGGAGTGAGCGGCGGCGATCAGCTCCTCCGGGCTGGTCTTGCCGTTCGCCTGCTCGGCGCGGGAGGCCCAGGAAACCGGCTGCTCGGCGATGCCGGAGGAGTCGAAGGTGACGACGCCACTGCCCTTGAGGAGGTCGCCTTCCCAGACGGTGTGTGCCTGGCGCGTGGTAGCCATGGTGATGGGAACCCTTCTGTATCGGGCACGCGGGAGCTGATCGAACGCACCTCGCGCGCCGCACATCGTTACGGGACCGAACTTACTCGGCGAGCAGGCCCTTTGCGTCGCGTGCCAGGGCGGTGAGACGGGAGATCGCACGGAAGTACTTCTTCCGGTAGCCGCCGTTCAGCATCTCTTCGCCGAACAGCCGGTCGAAGGGCAGCCCGGAGGCGAGGACCGGTATCTCCCGGTCGTACAGCCGGTCGGCGAGTACGACCAGCCGCAGCGCCGTCGACTGGTCGGGCACGGGGCCCACATCGGTGAAGCAGGCGGCCCGCAGACCCTCCGTCAGCGCGCCGTACCGGCTGGGGTGGACGGTGGCGAGATGGGCGAGGAGGGACGGGAAGTCGTCCAGGCTCGCGGCCCCGGTCGCGTGCGCGGCGCGCGTCACCTGCTCGGTCGTGAGCGGGGCGGGGGCCTCGGGGAGTCCCCGGTGCCGGTAGTCCTCGCCATCGATGCGCAGCGGGCGGAAGCGCGCGGAGAGCCCCTGGATCTCGCGCATGAAGTCGGCGGCGGCGAAGCGGCCCTCGCCGAGCTTGCCGGGCAGCGTGTTGGAGGTCGCGGCGAGCGCCACGCCCGCCTCCACGAGCCGGCTCAGCAGGCTCGATACGAGGACGGTGTCGCCGGGGTCGTCCAGCTCGAACTCGTCGATGCAGAGCAGCCGGTGGCCGCCGAGGGTCTTTACGGTCTGCTGGAAACCGAGCGCGCCGACGAGGTTCGTCAGCTCGACGAAGGTGCCGAAGGCCTTCTGCTCGGGGGCGGCGGGGGTGGCGTGCCAGAGGGAGGCCAGCAGATGGGTCTTGCCGACGCCGTAGCCGCCGTCGAGGTACACGCCACGGGGGCCGGCGGTGTGGGCGGTGCCGGCGGACTTCCGGCCGAACCAGCGCCGCTTGCCCTGCGTGGTGTCCGCGGTGCCGCCGAGACCGGCGGCGAAGGTGCTCAGTACGGTGACGGCCTCGGTCTGGCTGGGCTGATTCGGGTCGGGGACGTACGTGTCGAAGCGTACGGAGTCGAATCGCGGCGGCGGCACCATCTCGCCGACCAGCCGCTCTGCGGCGACCCGGGGTGTGCGGGCGCAGAGCGATACGGGGCGGGAGGCGGGGAGGGCGGGGGAGGCGGACACGGTGCCCAACTCTAGAGCGTGCGGGTTCGTCTGCCTGCGGGTGCCTTGTCCTCAATCGCCGGACGGGCTGGTGGTGGAGCGGGTCGGATCCGGCCCGACCGCCCGTCGTGGGGTGTCCTCAATCGCCGGACGGGCTTGAAATGCGCGCCTGGGCCGGGCTCGCAAGTTCCGGATGCCGACGGGGAACGGCCCGCCCCGGCCTCTGTCGCCGAGGCCGGGCACAGTCAGCCCGTCCGGCGATCGAGGACACACCCCCGTCCGGGAGAACGTTCCACGTCCGGGCCCGGCCACCCATGAACCGGTCCGGCGCTTGAGGACAGGACCGCCCCGCAGGGCACCCGCTGCGGCCACCCACCAGCCCGTCCGGCGCTTGAGGACGAGGCCGCCCACCCGGCCCGAGGTCACCGCGCGTGTCAGACTGCGCGCATGCGACGCCTGTATCCCGTGCCGTCCGAGCCGACGCCAGACCACGAGTGGGCCCTGGACGGCCTCGCCGAGGCGTACGCGTATCCCGAGCCCCGCGAAGACCGGTCCTGGCTGCGCGCCAACATGGTCTCCACGCTCGACGGCGCCGCCCACCACGACGGCCGTTCGCAGGCCATCTCCTCCGACGCGGACATGCGGATCTTCGGCACCCTGCGCGCGCTCGCGGATGTCGTCCTCGTCGGTGCTGAGACGGTTCGCCTGGAGGGCTACCGGCCCGCCCGCGCCCGCGAAGCCTTCGCCGAGCGGCGCGCCGCCGCCGGGCAGGCGCCCGCGCCCGCGATCGCCGTCGTGAGCGCGAGCCTGAACCTGGACTTCTCGCTTCCGCTTTTCGTCTCGCCCCTCGTCCAGACGCTGATCCTGACCGGCGCCGCCGCGTCCCCCGACCGGATCCGCGCCGCCGAGCAGGCGGGCGCCCGGGTGCTCGTCGCCGGGGACGGGCCGGGCGTCGAGCCGCCCCGCGTGATCGCCGCCCTGGCGGAGATGGGCCTGAAGCGCCAGCTCACCGAGGGCGGCCCCCGGCTGCTCGGCCAGTTCGTGGCGGCCGGCGCACTGGACGAACTCTGTCTGACGGTCTCTCCTCTCCTCGCCGCCGGCGGCGCGCAGCGCATCACGGGCGGCCCGGACCTCGCCGACCCCGAGCGCTTCGCCCTGGCGGCGGTACTGGAAGAGGGCGGGTTCCTTTTCACCCGATACCGCCGGATCTGACATTGGGCGGAATTTCTCGTTCCGGTTAGCTTCCGCTGGGCACACTTACCCAGGCAGACCCCGTGCGGACGCGGGGAAGGATGGTTTCCGCAGCGGGCCTCACCGGCCCCTGAACGTTGAAGGGCGCCTGCCGTGTTCACAAGCGTATTGATGATCGAGAAGCCCCTGTCGTCCGTGGACGTCGACTTCGTGACCACGCTCCACGGCGAGGAGAACGTCACCTTCATCGTGCTCATGCAGCCCCGCGGCGACCAGGCGGACGCGCTGCTGCGCGCCATCGACGACGTCGCGTTCGGCGAGCTGCGGGAGGCCGGCCGCGAGGGCGAGGAGCCCGAGGGCGCCGCCGCCCGCGGCCCCGCCGAGCTGGCCCTCGCCCACTCCCTGGCCGCCCTGAAGGCGGCCGGCCGGGAGGCCACCGGCCTGGTGGTCGAGAACCACCCGCTGGACCACCTCGAGTCCGTCGTCGAGCAGTCGGCCGCCGACGAGGTGATCGTCCTCACCGAACCCCACTACGTGGAGGAGTTCTTCCACCGGGACTGGGCCTCGCGCGCCCGCCACAAGGTCGGCGTCCCGGTGCTCAAGCTGTTCGCGCACGGCGCGGAGGACGGCAACGCCGAAGGGTGGGCCAGGGGGGCGGGCGGAGCCGGCCGGAGCGAATAGGCTGGGGGACCGCCGGCGGCGTGGTTACGGCCGGCAGCACCGCACCCCCGCCGCGCGGACCGCACCGCACCGCACCGACCGCACCACCCTGGGAGAACACGTATGGCACCCGGTATCCCCACCGCCATGGAACGGCCGCACTTCATCGGCATCGGCGGCGCCGGAATGTCTGGTATCGCCAAGATCCTCACCCAGCGGGGCGCCAAGGTCGCGGGCAGCGACGCCAAGGAGTCCGGCACGGCCGAGGCCCTGCGCGCCCTCGGCGCCACGGTCCACATCGGCCACGCGGCGGAGCACCTCGCCGACGACGCCTCCTGCGTGGTCGTCTCCAGCGCGATCCGGGCGGACAACCCGGAGCTGGTACGGGCCGCCGAGCTGTCCGTCCCCGTCGTCCACCGCTCCGACGCGCTCGCCGCGCTGATGGGCGGCGGGCTGCGGTCCATCGCCGTCGCCGGCACGCACGGCAAGACGACGACGACCTCCATGCTGGCCGTCGCCCTCACGGAGCTGGGCCTCGACCCGTCGTACGCCATCGGCGGCGACCTGGACGGACCCGGCACCAACGCCAGCCACGGCGACGGGGAGATCTTCGTCGCCGAGGCGGACGAAAGCGACCGCAGCTTCCAGAAGTACGACCCCGAGGTAGCGATCGTCCTCAACGTCGAACTGGACCACCACGCCAACTACGCCTCCATGGACGAGATCTACGAGTCCTTCGAGACGTTCGTCGGCAAGATCGTCCCCGGCGGCACGCTGGTGATCGCGGCCGACCAGCCCGGCGCTGTCGAGCTGACCGCGAAGGTCGGCGACCTGTCGACGGTCAAGGTCGTGACGTACGGCGAGGCGGCGGACGCCGACGTACGCGTCCACAAGGTCACCGCGCGCGGTCTGACCAGCGAGGTCACGGTCGTCCTCGCCGGCCGCTTCCTCACCTTCACGGTCTCCGTCCCCGGCCGCCACTACGCCCACAACGCGGTGGCCGCCCTCGCGGCGGGTGTCGCGCTCGGCATCCCGGCGCACAACCTCGCCTCCGCGCTCGGCAAGTACACCGGCGTCAAGCGCCGCCTCCAGCTCAAGGGCGAGGCGAACGGTGTGCAGGTCATCGACTCCTACGCGCACCACCCCACCGAGATGACCGCCGACCTGGAGGCGATGCGCGCCGCCGCCGCCCCCGGCTCCCGGCTCCTCGTCGTCTTCCAGCCGCACCTCTTCTCGCGCACGCAGGAGCTGGGTACGGAGATGGGTCAGGCCCTCGCCCTCGCCGACGCGTCGGTGGTGCTGGACATCTATCCGGCCCGCGAGGACCCGATCCCCGGTATCACCAGCGCGCTGATCATCGAGGCGGCCACGGCGGCGGGCGCGGACGTACGCTCCGTACACGACAAGGGCGCGGTGCCCGAGGCCGTGGCGGGAATGGCGAAGCCCGGTGATCTCGTTCTCACCATGGGGGCCGGCGACGTCACGGACCTGGGTCCGGAGATCCTTGCCCGGCTGTCCCACTGAGGCGCACCACCCGAGGCCCGAGAGAGGAAGTCATGGCGTACGACATCGACAAGCCCGACGAGCAGTGGCGCGAGGAGCTGTCACCGGCCGAGTACGCGGTGCTGCGCCAGGCCGGTACCGAGCCCGCCTTCGTCGGTGAGTACACGGACACCAAGACGGCCGGTGTCTACTCCTGTCGCGCGTGCGGCGCGGAGCTGTTCCGCTCCGACACGAAGTTCGAGTCGCACTGCGGCTGGCCGTCGTTCTACGACCCGAAGGACAGCGACGCGGTCGAGCTGATCGAGGACCGCACGATGGGCATGGTCCGCATCGAGGTCCGCTGCTCACGCTGCGGCTCGCACCTGGGCCACGTCTTCGAGGGCGAGGGCTACCCGACCCCGACCGACCAGCGGTACTGCATCAACTCGATCTCACTGCGGCTGACGCCCGACGAGGCCTGACGACCGACCGCCCTGCCCGACTCTTCTAGGGGTCGGGCAGGGCGCACGTCAGGCTTCGGCCGCCGCGTACGTGACGAAGCTCGTCCAGGCGCCGGGGGCGAGGGCGAGTTGGGGGCCCTCGGTGACCTTGGAGTCGCGGACGTGGATGGTGGTGGGGCAGGCGGCGACCTCGACGCAGGAGTCGCCGTCGCCGGTGCTGTAGGTGGACTTGTGCCAGGAGAGGGCGACTTCGACGCAGTCGTCTCCGGAGCCGCTGCTGTAGCTGCTCTTGAACCAGGCCAATTCTGTGGTGCTCATAGCGCTCCTCGCATCTGCCGTAGCAGGCTCAGGGAGTCCTCCAGGGGGAGAGCCTGTGAACGCATCCTGGCATATCGCATCTGGAGCGTGCTGACCACTTTCGGGTCAGTGATGAGCTGGCCGCTTTCCTGACCCTCGCAGTAGGCGAGCCAGCGGTTGTCCGGGGTCTCCAGCAGTCGCATCGGACCGTGCAGCCCCGCATGGTCCTCCTTCACCTGCGGCATGAGCTGGATCTCGATGTTCCTCCGCTCGCCGAGGGTGAGGATGTGGTCGATCAGCTCCCGAGTCACGTCGTCACCACCCGTATTGCGTAGGAACAGGTGCTCTTCGAGGATGAAGCTGTACGACGTGTTCGGGCGCTCCCGGAGCAATCGTTGGCGCTCCGTCCGAGCCGCCATTTGTGTCTCGATCTGGTCGTCCCCGAGCGGCGGAAGCTGGTTGACGAACAACTTCCGCGCATACGCCTCCGTCTGCAACAGCCCCGGAATCAAACGGCATTCGTACGTGTAGAGGCTCAGCGCCTCCGCCTCCAGCTTCGCCCACTGGCGGAACCACCGTGCCAGCCCCGGCTGTCGGGCGAGATGTCTCGCCGCACCCCGCAACGCGCCGAACGCGTCGAGGACTTCCTCCGCGCGCTCCACGAACTCCAGCGTCGGGAACCGGCGGCCCTGTTCGATGGAGGCCACCGTCGGTACCGAATACCGCACCCGGGGCGCGAACTCCTCCTGCGTCAGCCTCGCCCGTTTCCGGAACGCCTTGACCACCGCGCCGAACGCCTTCAGGCTGTCCGACGTCTCCGGTTCCTCGCCACCCGTCACTCCTCCGCCCGTACCGCCCACACCGTCAGTCATACGGCTGCCTCCCGTGCGCACCTGTCCCTGGCCGGTCACCCACAACGCGGCAATGCTCACGGACAGTGACCCACACTGTCTACCCTCCGTACCCGTACGCTGACGTGTTGTACGGGTTCGCGAGCTGGCTCGATCACCCCGCTGACCTCGACGTTGGTGCCATGAACGCACCCGTCACCCCCCAACAATCGGGCACCGTACGTCTGTTCACGCAGCGTTTCAGTTCCACGCCCCTCGGCGCCCGGCTCGCCCGCCACCTTGCTGTCCACCAACTGCACGCCTGGAACATCCCCTACGGCTCCGAGGTCTCGGAGGCCGCCGCGCTCGTCGTCGCCGAGCTGGCGGCCAACGCCGCGACCCACGGCCGAGTACCCGGCCGGGACTTCGAGTTGGGGCTCCGGCTCGCGACCGCGCCGGACGTCCTGCGGATCGAGGTGTCCGACACCCGTGGTGAGCGCCGGCCGCCGGGTCCGGGGCGGCTGCCGCCCACCCCGCCGGTCGACGCGCGCAGCGGGCGTGGGCTGTTGATCGTGGAGGCGCTGGCCAGCCGGTGGGAGGTGGTGGACCGGGTGCCGGTGGGCAAGACCGTACGCGCGGAACTGGACCTTCCGCACTGAACGGGCGTTCGGTCGCGGGGGCCTTGTGCGGTGTTGGCGTGTCCATGACGATGAAGCGCCGGTTCATCGTTTCGGAAGGGATTTTCCATGCCCGAGAAGTCCGCTGGAATGCCGCGCAGAAGAACCGTTCTCGCCTCGGCCGCCGTGACGGCCGCCGGGGTACCCCTGATCGTGTCCGCCGGGCAGGCGGTCGCCTCCGGTCGCGGCCGGGAGCACGGCGGCGCCGCCGCCACCGCGCAGGCGCCCGACCGGGAGTTGCGCAAGCTGCTGGGGGAGATCGACGCGGACCGTATCGAGGCGACCGTACGGCGGCTCGCCGCGTTCGGGACCCGGCACACGCTGTCCGTCCAGGACGACCCCGAGCGGGGAATCGGCGCCGCGCGCGACTGGATCCTGGCCGAGATGAAGAAGTACGCGGCGGTCTCCGGCGGCCGGATGACGGCCGAGTTGCAGTCGTACATCCAGGAGCCCGCGTCCCGTATCCCGGTGGCAACGAAGATCACCAACGTCGTTGCCACGCTGCGTGGTTCCGTCGACCCCGACCGCGTGTACGTCGTCGCCGGGCACTACGACTCGCGGGTCACCGACGTCATGGACGCGACCAGCGACGCGCCGGGCGCGGATGACGACGCGTCCGGTGTCGCGCTCGTGATGGAGCTGGCTCGGGTGCTGGCGAAGCGCCGTCCGGCCGCGACGATCGTGTTGGTCGCGGTCGCCGGCGAGGAGCAGGGCCTGTACGGATCGGGTTACGCCGCCGAGCAGTTCAAGGCCCGGGGCGCCGATGTCCAGGGCATGTTCACCAACGACATCATCGGCAGCTCGCGCGCCGACGACGGCACCCGCGACCCGTACACGGTAAGGCTCTTCGCGGAGGGCGTACCGACGTCCGAGACCCCGGAACAGGCCAACACCCGCCGCTCGGTGGGTGGCGAGAACGACTCGGCGACCCGGCAGCTCGCCCGTTTCGTCAGCGACGTCGGGGACAACGACGCGACGGGGATGAACGTCCGCGTGGTCTACCGGCGCGACCGCTATCTGCGGGGCGGCGACCACATCCCGTTCCTCGAACAGGGCTATCCGGCGGCCCGGTTCACCGAACCGGCCGAGGACTTCGCGCACCAGCACCAGGACGTACGGGTGGAGGACGGCAAGCAGTACGGCGACCTGCCCGAGTTCTGCGACTTCGACTACATCGCCCGTGTGACCCGCGTGAACGGCGCGGTGCTCTGGACCCTGGCGCAGGCGCCCGGCACACCGCGCGACGCGCGGATCGTCACGAGCAACCTCACCAACGACACCGAGCTGAAGTGGACGCGTGGCACGGAGCCGGACCTGGCGGGCTACGAGGTGGTGTGGCGCGAGACGGCCGAGCCGGAGTGGACCCATGTGATCAAGGTCGGCCTCACGACCACTCACACCGTGGACCTCTCCAAGGACAACGTCTTCTTCGGCGTCCGCGCGGTCAACCGCGACGGCAAGCGCAGCCCGGTGGCGTTCCCGATGCCGGGGAACTGACGGTCAGTCGGTTCGGTTACCGGTCGCGGAGGTCCGGCCCGGGGGCCCGCCCGCCGCTCATGAGGCGGCGGGCGTGGTCACCCTGAAGGTGGAGGGGTGCTTCATGGCGAACTCCGAGCCCTCCGGCACCAGGCCCTCGGGTGGCCGCCACGTGAACCCCTGGCCCGTCACGCCGTAGACCAGCGCGTTGTCGTGCCGGATCCGCGCGCTCTGCCGGCCGGGCGGCAACGCGAACAGCAGCTCCTCGGCGATACGCATCTCCGGGCTCCGGGCTCCGGTCCACCGGATCGTCGTGGAGGAAGTGCACGACAGAGTCCCCGGGCGGGTCGATGACCATCCGCATCGTGTTCCAGCCGTGGTCCGTCACCTCCAGCAGGTCCACGAGCAGCGGGTTGATCTGCGGGTCGGGCGTCCCCCGCCACATGGTGCCGTCGTCCGTCACCACCGACAGGACATGTGCGCAGTCCACGCCGACGCGCAGGTCCATGCGCCGCCACCCGTCCGGCGCGTCGGGCGGCACGAAGGCACCGATTCGTCGGATCAACTCGTCCTGCCGGTCCCCGCTCACCGCTGCTCAACCCCCAGGTCCTACGGCCTCGTCGGTCGTGCCGGCCGGTCGGACGACCGTAGCTCAGGCCGCGGTCGCAGGCTGGAGGAGATCCCAGCGGTTGCCGTACAGGTCCTCGAAGACCGCGACCGAGCCGTAGGGCTCGTGCCGGGGTTCCTCCAGGAAACGCACCCCCGCCGCCGTCATCCGGGCATGATCCCCCGCGAAGTCGTCCGTGTGGAGGAAGAAGCCGACCCTGCCGCCCGTCTGCGCGCCGACGCGTGCCCGCTGGGCGTCGTCGGCCGCGCGGGCCAGCAGGAGCGCACCGGCGCCGCCGTGCGGCCGCACGACGACCCAGCGGGAGCCGTCGCCGCGGTCGGTGTCCTCGACCAGCTCGAAGTCGAGGGGGCCGGTGTAGAAGGCGATGGCCTCGTCGTAGTCGCGGACGACGAGGGTGACGAGGGCGATGTGTGGCATGCGTTTACGTTATACGTATGACCGGTTTGCGGGCAAGATGGGCCCGGGCCCGCCCGGTGGCCGGTTCGTCCTCAATCGCCGGACGGGCTGAGTTCGTGGCGCCCGGCCCGTGTCCTCAAGCGCCCGCTGGGCTTGGTGGTGCCGGTTCCGTGTCGTCGAGCGCCGGACGGGCCGAGTTGGTGGTGCCGGGCCCGTGTTCTCAAGCGTCGGGCGGACTTGATTCCTGCCGGGCCGGGGGAAATCAAGCCCGTCCGGCGAATGAGGACAAACCCCGGGCCGGGGGACGGGCCACCTCCAGCGACCCGGATGGAACAATGCGCGCATGGACGCGCGGCAGTTCGACGTACTCACCCGCCGTGCCCGGCAGCTCGCCGCCCCCGGTCAACGCCGGATCCTCGGCATCGCGGGCGCGCCCGGCGCGGGGAAGTCCACGCTCGCCGACGACCTCGTCGCGGCGCTCGGCGGCAGCGCCGTACTCGTCCCCATGGACGGCTTCCACCTCGCCCAGGCCGAGCTGCGCAGGCTCGGCCGCGCCGATCGCAAGGGCGCGCCCGACACCTTCGACGCCGTCGGGTACGCCGCGCTGCTCGCCCGGCTGCGGGCACCCGCGCCGGGGGTCGTCGTCTACGCGCCCGCGTTCGACCGGGCGCTGGAGGAGGCCGTCGCGGGCAGCATCCCGGTCGGCCCGGACGTCCCCCTCGTCGTCACCGAGGGCAACTACCTCCTGCACGACGGCGGCGACTGGGCACCGGTCCGCGCGCTCGTCGACGAGGCGTGGTTCCTGGAGCTCGACCCCGTCGTGCGCGTGCGGCGCCTGGTCGACCGCCATGTGCGCTTCGGTAAGGAGCGGCCCCACGCGGAGCGCTGGGTCAGGGACTCCGACGAGACCAACGCGCGACTGGTGGCACAGGGCCGGCACCGCGCGGACCTGGTGGTACAGGTCACCGCCGGGCCGGGCCCACCGACCCCGTGAGCCCCCTACCGGACATCAGGCTTCCGCCAGGGCCTACCATCGAACGTTCGACGCACATCGACGATCACAGCGGTACGGGCAAACGGGGAACGGGGACCGACGGGGGACCCGGACCAGGGGCCGGGGCACGAAACCGAGCGCGATCATGGGGAGGCGGACGACGTGGGGTTGTTCAGACGTGGGCCGAAACGGCACGGGCGCGAGATGCCGCGCGATCCCGAGTTCTCCTTCTTCTCGACCGGCGAGGCAGCCCTCTTCCGCAGCCAGGTCCGTGAGGCGTTCGCCGAGCGCGGCCTGGAGGTCACCGTCTACTCGGACCTGGTGACCGACAGCGCGGGCCGCCAGTTCGGGCTCGCCAACCTCGCCGCCGTCTGCCACAACGACGAGCGGGGCGCCCGCGTCTGGGGCGAACTCGTGCGCCAGCACGCCGGGATGGTGCTGCGGACCATGGACGGCCCGTCGGCCCTCGACACCCTGTCGCCCGCACAGATCCGCGCCCAGCTCTACCCACGGGTGATCAGCGGCGACACCCTCGACGCGCAGTCGTTCGCGTACGCGCGCTCCGTCGCCCCCGGACTGTACGAGATCCTCGCCCTCGACCTCCCGGAGAGCGTCATGATGCTCACCGACGAGGCGCTGGAACCGCTCGGCCCGCTGCCCGAGCTGCGCGCGCAGGCGCTCGGCAATCTGCGTCAACTGCCCGTCGAGGGACGGGAGACGGTCGAGGACGCCGAGGGGATGCGGTTCGAGGTCGTCATGGGCGACTCGTTCTACACCGCCAGCCGCGTCCTGGCGCTGGACAGCCTCGTGCAGCAGGTCACCGGGCGGCGGCTCGGCACGGACGGCGCGCTGGTGGCGTTCCCGTTCCGCCACCAGGTCGCGTTCCATGTCATACGCGACGCCACCGTCATCCCCTCACTGAACGCGATGGCGTCGTTCGCCGCGTCCGGCTTCGAGGACACGCCGGGCGCGATCAGCCCGTACGTCTACTGGTGGCGCAACGGCACGCTGACCCAGCTCAGCGACAAGGACGAGGGGAACGACGAGGCGGGCGGGCTGCGCATCGTGGTAGGTGAGGACTTCCAGGAGCTGCTGGAACGCCTGGTGGCGCCGTCGCGACCGGCGGACGAGGACTGACCGCCCCCGTTCAAGCACCCTGCGGCGGACCCCAGTTGTCGGCGCGCGGGCGCGCGGGCGTGCGCGGGTTCCGGCGGACGGCATGACGAAGGCGAGGAGAACTCTCTCCTCGCCACTCTCAACGTATAGCGCACTGGGGGGCTTGCGGCAAGACCCGGGTAGTGGCGGAAAATCCTCGGCCGAGACCACAACCTGCGGGAATTTGGGGGCACGACGTGTGTGTGTTGTCGACGTACGGGGGACGCCGTTCGGGGCGCGGGGACACGGCCGGCTCGGAGGTGTCGCGATGACCGAGCGGTACGTACTGGATCTTCAAGAGGTCGACCGGACGCAGGTATCGGTCGTCGGGGGCAAGGGCGCGCACCTGGGCGGGCTGTCGCGCATCGAGGGCATTCGCGTGCCGGAAGGTTTCTGTGTGACGACGGACGCCTTCCGGCGGATCATGGCGGAAGCGCCGTCGATCGACGATCGGCTCGATGAGCTGTCCCGTCTGGACCCGGACGACCGCGAGGCGCTCAGCACGCTCAGCGCGGGGATCCGCCGGACCATCGAGGCCGTCGCCGTCCCGGACGATCTCGTGGCGGCGATCACCCGCTCGCTCGCCCGGCTCGGCGACCGGGCCGCCTGCGCCGTCCGGTCCAGCGCGACGGCCGAGGACCTGCCGACGGCGTCCTTCGCCGGCCAGCAGGACACCTACCTGAACGTCATGGGGCCGGAGGCGGTCCTCCGGCACATCAGCCGGTGCTGGGCCTCGCTGTTCACCGAGCGCGCCGTGACCTATCGCCGCCGCAACGGCATCGACCACCGTACGGTCCACATGGCCGTGGTCGTGCAGCGGATGGTCTTCCCGGGGGCGTCCGGCATCCTGTTCACGGCCGACCCCGTCACGGGCAACCGGAAGGTCGCCACCGTGGACGCCGGCTTCGGCCTCGGCGAGGCGCTGGTCTCCGGCCTGGTGAACCCCGACGTCTTCAAGGTGCGGGACGGCGAGGTCGTCGGCAGGACGATCGCCGTCAAACAGCGGGCCGTACACGCCCTGCCCGACGGCGGTACGCGGGAAGTCGCGATCGACTCCCGGCGGCAGGAGCAGCCCGCGCTGACGGATGCTCAGGTCGTCCGGCTCGTGGGGCTCGGGCGGCGGATCGAGGCGCACTTCGGCTGCCCGCAGGACATCGAATGGTGCCTGGCCGACGACGACTTCCGGATCGTGCAGAGCAGGCCCATCACGACGCTGTTCCCCGTTCCCGAGGCCGGTGACGGGGAGAATCACGTCTATCTCTCCGTCGGTCATCAGCAGATGATGACCGACGCCATGAAGCCCCTGGGGCTCTCACTCTGGCAGCTGACGGCGATGGCGCCGATGTGCGAGGCCGGCGGGAGGCTGTTCGTCGACGCCACCCCGCGCCTGGCCTCGCCCGCGAGCCGTGCCGGCCTGCTGGACGTCGTGGGGAGAGGTGATCCGCTGATCAGGGACGCGCTGGAGACCGTCCTCGACCGCGACGATTTCGTCCGATCGCTCCCGGACGCCGGTCCCGGCGGGCCCCCGGCCGCTGCCTCCGGCGCGCCCGCTCCGGTCGAGACCGATCCGGCCGTCGTCACCGAGCTGATCGAGCACAGCCGGACGTCCGTCGCCGCCCTGAGGAACGACATCCGGACGAAGACCGGACCGGCGCTGTTCGACTTCCTCCTGGAGGCCTTCGAGGAGCACAGACGAGTCCTCGGTGATCCGCGGAGCATTCAGGTGATCATGGCGGGAATGGAGGCCACCTGGTGGCTCGACGACAAGCTGGGGGAGTGGCTGGGCGAGAAGAACGCGGCTGACACGCTCACGCTCTCCGCCCCCGGCAACGTCACGTCGGAGATGGGTCTGGCGCTGCTCGACGTCGCGGACGTGATCCGTCCCCGGCCGGAGGTGGTGGCGTTCCTGCGGGGCGTCGGGGACGAGGCTTTCCTGGACGAGCTGGCGAAGCTCCCGGGCGGGACCGAGGCGCGCGACGCCGTCGGGTCCTACCTCGACCGGTACGGCATGCGCTGCGTCGGCGAGATCGACATCACGAGGCCGCGCTGGAGCGAGCGCCCCGGCACGCTCGTACCCGCGATCCTCGACAACGTCAGGAACTTCGAGCCGGGCGCGGCCGGGCGGCGCTTCGAGGAGGGCCGGCAGAAGGCGCGGGAGAAGGAACAGGACGTGCTGTCGCGCTTGCGGGCCCTGCCGGACGGGGACCGGAAGGCCGGCGAGGCCAAGCGGATGATCGACCGGGTCCGCACCTTCATCGGATACCGGGAGTACCCCAAGTACGCCATCATCAGCCGCTATTTCGTCTACAAGCAGGCTCTGCTGGAGGAGGCCGAGCGCCTCGTGCGGGCCGGTGTGCTTCCTGAGAAGGAGGACGTCTTCCACCTCACGTTCCAGGAATTCCGCGACGTCGTGCGCTCGAAGCAGGTGGACGGCCGGCTGGTCCAACGGCGCAAGGAGGCGTTCCGCTCGTACCAGGCGCTCACACCGCCCAGGGTCCTCACATCGGACGGCGAGGCCGTCACCGGGGCGTACCGGCGTGACGACGCGCCGGCCGGTGCCCTGATCGGTCTCCCGGTCTCCGCCGGGACCGTCGAGGGGAGGGCCCGCGTCATCCTCGACATCGCGCGGGCCGATCTCGATCCGGGCGACATCCTGGTCACGGCCTTCACGGACCCCAGCTGGTCCCCGCTGTTCGTCGGAATCGCGGGCCTGGTGACGGAGGTGGGGGGTCTGATGACGCACGGCGCGGTGATCGCCCGCGAGTACGGTCTGCCGGCGGTCGTGGGCGTGGAGGGGGCCACCCGGCTGATCCGGGACGGCGAGCGGATCCGTGTCCACGGAACCGACGGTTACGTCGAGATCCTGCCCTGACGGTTCCGCACCGGGGAGGTACCTCTTGCGCCACGGCGCGGCGGGGCCCGACGTCCGTATCGGGCCGCCTCGCACGGGCCCCGGCCGCACGGGCGTCCCCGGGGGTGATCGTCGCCGGATCGATCCGCTCGACGGCTTCGACGACGATCACCCCCGCGACGGACAGGAACGTGCTGCCGCGGGAGACGCTGCTGGTCGCCCAGCGGCGGAACGCGAGCGTGACCTCGCCACCGGGCGACGCCCTCGGCGACGGCCGCGTGAGCATCATGACGGCCGTCGTTCCGGTCGGTCGGGGCCGTCGGCGGGGAGGTCGTCGTCGTACTCCCGGGACCGGTGGGCAGGCCGGCCGTCCTGCCCCAGGCATACGGCATCCGCTCCCCGGCCCCTCGGCGGGACCGGTCTCAGACGAAGCGCGACAACACGCTGTACGGATACGGCAGGGGCCGCGCGCTGGCCTCGTCCAGACGCGTCGTCTGAGCCTCCGTCAGCTCCCAGCCCACCGCGCCCAGATTGTCCGTCAGCTGGTCGTGCGTGCGCGCGCCGATGATCGGTGCCGTGACACCCGGCCGGCCCAGCAGCCAGCGCAGCGCCACCTGCGAGGGGGTGCGCCCCGTCTCGTCGGCGATCGCCTGTACGGTCTCGACGACCCGCCAGGTCTCGTCGTTGTCCCGGCCACGCCAGCTCTCGCCGTCACCGTGCGACTCGCGGCTGCCGGGCGGGACCGACGTCATGCCGCGCTGGTACTTGCCGGTCAGCCAGCCGCCCTGGAGAGGGCTGTACGGGATGACGCCGATGCCCGCCGCCTCGCTCTGCGGCAGCAGCTCCCACTCCACCTCGCGCGCCAGCAGGTTGTAGATCGGCTGGAGGCAGACGTACGGCGCCCAGCCCCGCCGGTCGGCCACGTCCAGCGCCCGCTGGAGCTGGCCGGGCGAGACGTTGCTCGCGCCGAGATAGCGGACCTTGCCCGCCTTCACGAGGGTGTCGAGCGTGCCGAGTGTCTCCTCGATCGGGGTCCTGAAGTCCCAGACATGCGTCTGGTAGAGGTCGATGTAGTCGGTGCCGAGCCGACGCAGGCTCGCCTCCACCGACGCGATGATGTGCTTGCGGCTCAGGCCCGCGTCGTTGGGGCCCTCGCCCATCGGGAGGGCCACCTTCGTCGCGACGACGAGCCCGTCGCGGTCGCGCCCTTTCAGCCAGCCGCCGATCACCTCTTCCGAGACGCCCTGCCCGTACGCGTCCGCCGTGTCCAGGAAGGTGCCGCCGGCCTCCGTGAAGGTGTCGAGGATGCGGTGCGCGCCCGCCTCGTCGCCCTTCACGAAGGTCATCGTGCCGAGACAGAGTTCACTGACACGGAGTCCTGTCCTACCGAGAGTTCGCTGCTTCATGGCGTAGACGCTAGATGTTCGAGCGCACACCAGGGCAGTCGATTTCCCTTGCGGCGGAATCCCGCTGCGGCGCCGGCGGATCCTCCACCGGTTCGCCCTTCGCCGGTTCAGTGGCCCGACAGCACCGCGCAGGACTCGGGCGGCAGCCGCAGCACGCCGTCGGGACCGGGCGGCTCAACGGGCTCCCAGGTCACCAGCACCTGGCCGCTCCGGCCGCCCAGGGGGATCTCGGCCGGCTGCGCGGACAGGTTCAGGGCGACGCGCAGATCGCCGCGCCGGTACGCGAGCCAGCGCGCGCCCTCGTCGTACGCCACCTTCACCGTCGCCAGGTCCGGGTCCGACAGATCGGGGTGGCTGTGGCGCAGGGCGATCAGATCGCGGTGCCAGGTCAGCAGCCGCGTGTGCGGCTCGCGTGTCGGCTCCGTCCGGTCCAGGCACGAGCGGTCGCGCGTCGCCGGGTCCTGCGGGTCGGGGATGGACTCGGCCGCCCAGCCGTGCGCCGCGAACTCCCGCCGTCTGCCGTTGCGTACGGCCTCCGCCAGGTCCGCGTCCTGGTGGTCGGTGAAGAACTGCCACGGCGTACGGGCGCCCCACTCCTCGCCCATGAAGAGCATCGGTGTGAACGGGCCGGTCAGCACCAGCGCGGCCGCGCACGCCAGCAGACCGGGCGGGAGCGTCGCCGACAGCCGGTCGCCGAGCGCGCGGTTGCCGATCTGGTCGTGCGTCTGCGCGTAGCCGAGGAAGCGGTGGGAGGAGGTCCTGGCGGGGTCGACGGGGCGACCGTGCGTCCGGCCGCGGAAACTCGAATACGTACCGTCGTGGAAGAAGGCGCGGGTCAGGGTCTTGGCCACCGCGGCGATCGGCTCGGCCGCGAAGTCGGCGTAGTAGCCCTGGGATTCGCCGGTGAGCGCGGCGTGCACGGCGTGGTGGAAGTCGTCGTTCCACTGGGCGTGCAGACCGAGCCCGCCCTGCTGACGCGGCGTGGTCGTCCGGGGATCGCCCAGATCGGACTCGGCGATCAGGAACAGCGGGCGTCCCAGCTCCGCCGAGAGCGCGTCGACGGCCGTGGACAGCTCTTCCAGGAAGGTCAGCGCGCGCGTGTCGGCGAGGGCGTGCACCGCGTCGAGGCGGAGCCCGTCGAACCGGTAGTCACGCAGCCAGGCGAGCGCGCTCTCCAGCAGATACGCGCGGACCTCGTCCGAGCCGGGGGCGTCGAGGTTGACGGCGGAGCCCCAGGGCGTGTGGTGCGTGTCGGTGAAGTACGGGCCGAACAGGGGCAGGTAGTTGCCGGACGGGCCCAGGTGGTTGTGCACGACGTCGAGTACGACGCCCAGACCCAGCCCGTGTGCCGTGTCGACAAAGCGCTTCAGCGCCTCCGGTCCGCCGTAGGGCTCGTGGACCGCCCACAGCGACACTCCCTCGTACCCCCAGCCGTGCGTTCCCGGGAAGGGACACACCGGCATCAGCTCGACGTGCGTGATGCCCAGCGCGGCCAGCGGGGCGAGGTTGGCCGCGGCGGCGTCCAGGGTGCCCTCGTCGGTGAACGTGCCGATGTGCAGCTCGTACAGGACCGCGCCCGGCAGCGGACGTCCGCGCCAGGGATCGGCCCACTCGTACGCCCTCTGGTCGACGACCGCGCTGAGCCCGTCCGGTCCGTCCGGCTGGCGGCGCGACCGGGGATCGGGCAGCACGGCACCGTCGTCCAGCGCGAAGCCGTAACGGGCGCCGTCGGACGCGGGTACGTCGGCGGTCCACCAGCCCTCGCGGAGCGGATCGCGGATCATGGGGTGGTCGGTGGCGTCGCCCAGACGGAGCGTCACCCGGTCCTGCGCTTTCGGTGCCCAGACCTCGAACAGCACGAATGATCCCCCTCGGTCGCCTCTGCCGTCGGCACTCTTGTCGCCATATGGTGACAAGAGTGCAGGCCGGAGGCTCGATGATCGCGTCGATTCGCCGGACACGACCGGAACCGGTCAGACCAGATTGATCCGTTCCTGGACCACGGGGTAGCCCGCGCGCGTGAAATGCGCGGCCATCGGGAAGTTCCCCTGGTCCGTCCCGCCCGCGATGAACTCCGCCCCGTTCTCCGCCAGCACGTTCGTGCACTCGACGAGCAGGTCGTACGCGTACCCGTGGCCACGCTGCTCCGGTACGACCCCGATGAAGCCGACGCACGGCCCCGACGGATTGTGCGCGGGCACGTGGATGCCGACCAGCTCGCCGGCCGGGTCGTACGCCAACTGCCACCACCCGCGCGGGGACGGGCACCAGCGGAAGAAGTCCAGCTCCTCCTGGGCGGCCCGGTCCAGACCCTCCTCGTCGGTCGCGCGCGACGCGTGCGCGTCGAGCGTCGCCGAGTGGACGCGGCGCAGCACGTCGAAGATCACGTCGTCGTCGGGCTCGGGGCGGAACTCCAGCCTGCCCGGCCGCTCCGGCAGGCCCAGATCGGGCGTCCACCGGTACTGGAAGCGCTCCACCAGCGGTTTCATCCCCGCCGCCCGCGCGGCATCCGTCCGGGACCCGACGGCCGCACGCAGCGCGGGGTCGTCGCGCCAGCCGGCGGGCGCGATCAGTTCGTACTCGACGTTCCACGGTGCGCGGCGCAGCAGTTCGGCGCCCGCCTCGTCCTCGCCGTCCGCGACGTCGAACCAGTTCAGGAGCAGCGGCTCCCGGTCGTCGGGCCCGCCCCACCAGGCGGCGCGCGCCACGACGACGCCGTCGCGCAGCGCCACCCAGCTCCACGCGGGGCGGTAGTCGCCGCCCTCGGCGACCGTGCGGTACTCGACCCCGGTGATCGCGCGGCCGACGAGGCCCGCGTCGGGCAACGAACGGAAGAAGGGGGCCTCGGAGTCGGTGAGCTGACGGAAGACCGGTGCGGTGGGGTCTGCCGGGGTGGACGCGACGGGCGGTACGGTCATGAAAGAAGAGCCTCCAGAAAGGGGCGCTCACCGTAAACGACCGGTCCGTGGCCGGGCGAACGTTTTTTCGCCGACGGATCGGGCCCTTCTGGACACGTCACGGACTCGGCCCGACAATCAGTCATGTGACGTCCTCGTTCGAGTTCCACACGTATCCCGCGCGGCTGTCCGACGCCGAGCGCGACCGTGTGCTCGCGGTGCTCAGAGAAGGGGCGGCACAGGGCAAACTGTCGCACGACACCTTCATCCGCCGGATGGATCTGGCGCTGGCCGCGCGCAGGTCCGAAGAGCTGGCGGTGCTCACGGCCGACCTGGACACCGACGGCCGCTGGGCGCGCCGGCTGTTCGGCGCTGTGGGCCGGGCGTCGGCGTTCTCCGCACGGCTGCGCAGGGCCTGGCAGATCGAGCGGCTGCCGAAACTCCTGCTGCCGGATCCGGGGCCCGCTCCGCTGCGGATAGGCCGGGATCCGATGAACGGGCTGCGCCTGAGCGACGACACCGTCTCCCGGCTGCACGCCGAGCTGATGATGCGGGGCGGGCGGTGGATCCTGCGGGATCTCGGATCGACGAACGGGACGGCGGTCAACGGCCGTCGGGTGACGGGGACCGTGGTGGTGCGGGACGGGGACATGGTGAGCTTCGGCCGGCTGAGCTTCCGCCTGGCGGCGCACTGAGTGTGCGGCGGGGCGGGCGGTGTCCTCAAACGCCGGACGGGCTCGACTTGTGCGCGGGCGTGCGGCCGGGTGGAAGGTGTCCTCAAACGCCGGACGGGCTGGAATTGACTGCGGGTCGGCTCGTGCCCGCGGGCCGGTGGTCGGGTGTCCTCGATCGCCGGACGGGCTTGAGGTGCGTGCGGGCGGCTTGGGCCGTGAAGCTCGGGACCCGACAACCAAGCCGTCCGGCGATTGAGGACATCACTGCCCGCGGGCGCAAACCGAGCCGCGCACACCCCAAGCCCGTCCGGCGATTGAGGACAGGGCATGCGGCCCGTCCGGCGATGAGGGCAACCTCCGGGCGGCACGGCTACTCGCGGCGCGACAGGAGGGCCACCGGGCTCGTTGAGAAGAGTTCCGTCAGGGAGACCGGGCCGCCGGGGAACTCGCGGTCCGGGGACAGCGCGTCCGTCCAGCGGCCCGCCGGCAGCTCCAGCACCGTCCCCGACCAGCCGCCCGACGCCGTCAGGCGCAGCGACAGGCGCGTGACCGCCGAGATGACCTCGCCCGAGCGGGAGAACGCCGTGCAGTGGTCCGCCGCCGGCCCCGTCGCCGTCAGCGGGGTGTACGTCGCCGACTCCGCGAAGGCGTGCGGGCGTTCGCGGCGCAGGCCCAGCGCCGCGACCGTGAGCACCGTCTTCTCGTCCGGCGGGCCGGTACGGAAACGTTCACGGTTGTCCGGGTCGACCAGGGCCAGATACTCCCGCTCGGTCCGCTGGTAGATGTCCGGCACACCCGGCATCGTCAGATGCAGCAGCGCCGCGCCGAGCGCGTTCGCCCGTACGTGCGGGGCGAGTTCGCGGACCAGGCGGACCACCGCCTCGCGCGGTCGGCCCGCCGGACCCGCCGCGGCGAAGTCCCGTACCGCCTGCTCGTACACCGGGTCCTGCTCCGTCCAGCTGGTGTGCAGCCCCGCCTCCCGTACCGACTTGAGCAGCGTCGGCTCCATCCGGGCGCCGTCCGGCGGCGCCTCCGCCGGGGTGAAGCCGACGGCCGTCTGCCAGGCCTGCCAGGCCAGTTGGGCGTCCGGCGCGGCGACCCCCGCCAACTGGCGCAGGAGCGCGTCCCACCGGTCGGGGCACTGGGACAGGACCGCGATCCTGGCCCGTACGTCCGCGCTGCGCTTGGTGTCGTGGGTGGTCAGTACGGTGCCGGTGGCCGGCCAGTCGCGGGCCAGCCGCGCGCAGTAGTCGTGGAAGCGCTCGGGGCTCACCGCGGGCCGCCCCGGATCGCCGCCGACCTCGTTCGCCGACAGCAGCGGAACGTGGCGGTAGAACGCCGTGTCCTCCACGGCCTTGGCGCGCAGCGCGGACGACGTCTGGGCGAAGCGCGCGCAGAACGCCGTCCGGTCGGGGCCGCCGCCGAGCCTGCCGAGCGCCAGCTCCCGTACGACGTCGACGGCCGCCGCCTCCTCAGGCACGGCGAACGCCGCCTTCGCCTGCCGCGCTGCCTCCTGCGACACCGCGACCTCGTCGGACTTCCGGCACGGCCCGCCCGCGACCGTGTACGGCCGGTAGACGGGCACCCGGACGAGCAGCTCCCGGATCGCCGTCCGCAGGGCCCACGGCGCGTGGTCGCGCAGCGCGACGTCTGCCGCGCAGATCCGTTCCGCGACGCGGGCCAGCGCGTTGGTCTCGGCGGCCAGTTCGTCGATGACGACCTTGTACATCGCGCGCCGCACGGTCGCTTCCCAGTAGCCGCCCCGGTCGCCCGCCGGTCCGGCGAAGTCCCGGAACCGGTGGGCCAGTTCGACGGCGCCGGCCGGGTCGGTGAACAGCCCGTCGATGTGGTGCAGCGCGTCGTAGCCCGTCGTCCCGGCCACCGGCCAGCTCGCGGGCAGCGGTTCGTCACCGGTGAGGATCTTCTCCACGACCGTCCAGCAGGTGCCGCCCGTCGCCTCGTTGAGCCGCCGCAGATACTCCTCGGGGTCGGCCAGACCGTCCGGGTGGTCGACGCGCAGACCGTCGACGACGCCGTCCCGCACGAGTTCGAGGATCTTGGCATGGGTCGCCATGAAGACCTCGGGATCCTCCACCCGTACCCCGATCAGCTCCGAAATGGTGAAGAAGCGGCGGTAGTTGAGCTCGGTACGGCCCAGCCGCCACCAGGCGGGCCGGTAGTGCTGGGCGTCCAGGAGCGCGGGCAGCGGCAGCGCCTCCGTGCCGGCGGCGAGCGGGAATCGCTGTTCGCCGTGGTGCAGCATGCCGTCCTCGACCCGGAGCGCGGCCAGTTCACCGCCCACCGGCCCCGGCAGCACGGGCAGCAGCAGCTTCCCGCCGCCCGCCTCCCAGTCGATGTCGAACCACCGCGCGTACGGGGACGCCGGGCCCTCCCGCAGCACCTCCCACAGGGCCCCGTTGTGCCGGGGCGCGGTCGCCATGTGGTTGGGGACGATGTCGAGGACGATCCCGAGCCCGTACTCGTGCGCCCGGTGGGCGAGCTGCCGCAGCCCCTCCTCGCCGCCCAGTTCGGCGCGTACGCGCGAATGGTCGACGACGTCGTAGCCGTGGGTCGAGCCCGGCACGGCCTCCAGCACCGGTGACAGGTGCAGATGCGATACCCCGAGCGCGGCCACGTACGGCACGGCCTTGGCGGCGGCGGCGAACGGGAAGTCCGGCTGGAGCTGGAGTCGGTAGGTGGCAGAGGGGGTCATGCGAACGTACGTACCCCGCTGAGCGGCATGTGTGTCATCCGCTCATGCATTCGGCACCCCGTACGCGATCAAGCGCGAACAGACACCACGACATGCCACCACACACCACGACACGCCGTGACAGGCGACGGCGGGGCCGACCGGGGCGGGGGTACGCGCTCCGTCCCCCGCCCCGGTCGCTCTCGCACCGATCCCGGCCTACACCGACCGCATCAGTACGGTCAGGCTGCGGCCGATCATCGTGATCCGCTCGCCCGCGTCCACCTTCGGACCGTCGCCCGGTGGCACGCCCTCCGGGCGGGCCGTGTCCACGACGATCCGCCACTGGCTGCCGTGATCCACGGGCACGGCGAATTCCAGCTCCTCCGCGCTCGCGTTGAACATCAGCAGGAACGAGTCGTCGGAGATCCGCTCGCCACGCGGTCCCGGCTCCGAGATGGCCTGCCCGTTCAGGAAGACCGTCATGGCCTTCGCGTCGGTCGCCTGCCAGTCGCCCTGGATCATCTCTTCACCCTCAGGGGTGAACCAGGAGATGTCCGACAGCTCGTCGTGCGTCCCCTCCACCGGACGGCCGTGGAAGAACCGGCGCCGCCGGAACACCGGATGGTCGCGCCGCAGCCAGACCATGGTCTGGGTGAAGGCCAGCAGGCCCTTGTTCTTCTCGTCGCCCTTCTCGGGCCAGTGCACCCAGGCGATCTCGTTGTCCTGGCAGTAGGCGTTGTTGTTGCCGCCCTGCGTACGGCCGAACTCGTCGCCGTGACTGAGCATCGGCACGCCCTGGGACAGCATGAGCGTCGCGATGAAGTTGCGCACCTGACGGTCGCGCAGCTCCAGCACCTGCGGATCGTCGGTCTCACCCTCCACTCCGCAGTTCCACGAACGGTTGTGGCTCTCGCCGTCCCTGTTGCCCTCCCCGTTCGCCTCGTTGTGCTTGTCGTTGTAGGCGACGAGGTCGTGCAGGGTGAAGCCGTCGTGGCAGGTGGTGAAGTTGATGGACGCCAGCGGGCGCCGTCCGTCGTCCTGGTACAGATCGGACGACCCGGTGAGCCGGGAGGCGAACTCCGCCAGGGTGCGCGGCTCGCCCCGCCACAGATCGCGGACCGTGTCGCGGTACTTGCCGTTCCACTCGGTCCACAGCGGCGGGAAGTTCCCCACCTGGTAGCCGCCCTCGCCCACGTCCCACGGCTCGGCGATCAGTTTCACCTGACTGACCACCGGGTCCTGCTGGACCAGGTCGAAGAACGACGACAGCCGGTCCACCTCGTGGAACTGGCGGGCCAGTGTCGCGGCGAGGTCGAAGCGGAAGCCGTCGACATGCATCTCCTCCACCCAGTACCGCAGCGAGTCCATGATCAGCTGGAGCACGTGCGGACTGCGCATCAGGAGCGAGTTCCCGGTGCCGGTGGTGTCCGTGTAGTAGCGCGGGTTGTCCGCGCCGAGGCGGTAGTAGGAGGCGTTGTCGAGACCCCTGAAGGAGAGCGTCGGGCCCAGATGATTGCCCTCGGCCGTGTGGTTGTAGACGACGTCGAGGATCACCTCGATGCCCGCCTCGTGCAGCGCCTTCACCGCCTGCTTGAACTCCAGCACCTGCTCGCCCCGGTCTCCCCAGGAGGCGTAGGTGTTGTGCGGGGCGAAGAAGCCGATGGTGTTGTAGCCCCAGTAGTTGTTCAGGCCGGCGTCCACCAGCCGGTGGTCGTTGACGAACTGGTGCACCGGCATTATTTCCAGCGCGGTGACGCCCAGCTCGGTCAGGTGCTCGATGACCGCCGGATGGGCGAGCCCCGCGTACGTGCCGCGCAGCTCCTCCGGCAGATCCGGGTGCAGCATCGTCAGGCCCTTCACATGGGCCTCGTAGATGACGGTGCGGTGGTAGTCGGTACGCGGGCGGCGGTCGTCGCCCCAGTCGAAGTACGGGTTGACCACGACGGCCGTCATCGTGTGCGGCGCCGAGTCCATGTCGTTGCGCGAGTCCGGCTTGCCGAAGTGGTAGCCGTACACCGACTCGTTCCAGTCGATGCTGCCGCTGATCGCGCGGGCGTACGGGTCCAGGAGCAGCTTCGCCGAGTTGCAGCGCTGCCCGCTGGAGGGCTCGTACGGCCCGTGGACGCGGAAGCCGTACCGCTGGCCGGGCATGATGCCCGGCAGGTAGGCGTGCCGGACGAAGGCGTCCGCCTCGCGGAGTTCCACCGCCGTTTCTGAACCGTCGTCGTGCAGTAGGCACAACTCGATCCGGTGCGCGGCCTCTGAGTAGACCGCGAAGTTGGTACCGGCGCCGTCGTACGTGGCGCCGAGGGGATACGTCTGTCCCGGCCAGACCTGCATAGATTGACTCTTCCACTTCTGATCCGGGTGCTGGGGCTCTCTTCGATCAGATACTCCCCGAAAGAGGCGCAACCTCCTAGGAGGCCCGTGCGAAAGCCGGGCCGGAAGCGGTCGTTCGGGCCGGGCGGGTCAACTTCGGGTTCTCGACGGGTCACCCCGTTGCCGGACCGTGTCCCACGTCGCATATGGCCGGATTCAGACCATACGACGCCCCTTGGCCGACCATCCGTCACCAGGCCCAATCCCTATGAATCATCCCACTCCGGCCGAGATCGGCACACAGAACGCCCGCCCGCGTCAAAGGAGTTGAGAAACCAGCCTGTGCATCCGGCTGCACCTCCTCCCCGATGCGCAGTACCCTTCCTTGATCGTTGAAAGGGGAGGGAAGGCGGTGCGCGGGTGAGCTCGGGAGGGCTGGAGCTACCCCCAGGTGACCCAGGTCACGAGGGGGTTTCCGGCGACATCCCGCCCGGAGCGGTCTCCCTCGCACGGCCGATGGAGATCGGGGCGGAGCTGGACTGGGGTCCGGAGGCCTGGACCGAGGTGCGTACGCGCGCCCAGCGGGCCGGCCGCGCCTATATCTGGCTGAATCTGGTCGAACAACGGCTCCGTGCCGTCGTCTCGGCGGTCCTCAAACCCATCTACGAACCGGTGCACGGCGACGAATGGGTGGTGGCCGCCGCCGGACCGGCGGGGCAGGAGTGGGTCCAGCGCGCCGTCGCCGTCCGCGAGGTCTCCCGCCGCAAGGGCTATCTGCTCGACCCGGCGGACGACAACGTCCTGAGCTTCCTGACGCTCCCGCAGCTGCGGGAGCTGATGATCCAGCACTGGCCGGGCTTCCAGCCGTACTTCGACGACCGCCGCGACGTCGAGCTGGCCCTGGACGAGCTGGAGGTGGCCCGTAACGTCGTCTCCCGCAACCGGGCCCTGTCCGAGGCCGTCCTGGCGCAGGCCGAGCGGGCCTCGGCGCGGCTGCTGGAGATCCTGGGCAGCGGGACGGCGGTGCCGTCCGCCGACCGGCTCAGGGTGGACGCCGTGGAGGACCTGGTAGGCGACCGGTACGCGGACGTGGTCTCCGTCCACCCCGACCGGGTGCGGCTCCAGCGGCAGATCCCCGCCGAGGACCTCTTCGGCGGCGCCCGCCGCCTCGACGCGGTCGGGATAGGCCTGAACCTCCTCGTGCAGAACTTCTCCGGCCGGCGCCTCGTGAGGCTCGCCGAGTCCGGCTGCCGGATACGGCTGCTCTTCCTGAATCCGGCCAGCAGCTCGGTCAAGCGCCGCGAGCGCGAACTGGGTCTCAAGAAGGGCGAGCTGAGCCGCTCCGTGGAGATGAACATCCTTCACATGCGCCGGGTCCGCTCCCGCCTCCGTGACCCGGGCGCCTTCGAGATCCATGTCTTCGACGAGACCCCCCGCTTCACCGCGTACCTGGTCGACGGGGACGGCGCGGACGGGCTCGCGGTCGTGCAGTCCTATCTGAGACGGGCGCGCGGTATGGAGGCGCCGGTGCTGGTGCTGCGGGGTGCGGGGCGCGACGTGGTGCGGGTCGGCCAGGACACGGAGCACGGCCTGTTCCAGACCTACCGGGAGGAGTTCGAGTCGGTGTGGACCGACTCGCGCCCCGTCTCCTGACGGTGTGGGAGCGCGCTGACGTGCTGAAGGCGCGTCAAGGCTCCACCCGGCGTTGTCAGTGCCGCGTGCGAAGGTGAATGTCGAACGGGGAGAAGCGTGAGGGAGGACCGGGATGGGCTGGCACGGGGAGCCGTTGGTCGGATTCGATCTGGAGACGACCGGTACGGAGCCGCTGGAGGCGCGCATCGTGACGGCCGCGGTGATCGCGGTGCGGGACGGCGCGGTGGAGGAGCGGCGGGACTGGCTGGCCGATCCGGGCATCCGGATCCCGGAGCAGGCGTCGGCGATCCACGGGGTCACCAGCGAGCGGGCGTCGGCCGAGGGGCGGCCCGCGCGTGAGGTGGCCGACGAGATCGCGACCGCCCTGGCCGAGTACTGGACGCGGGGCGTGCCGGTGGTGGCGTACAACGCGTCGTTCGATCTGACGCTGCTCGCGGCGGAGTTGGCGCGGCACCGGCTGCCGTCGCTGAACGACCGGGTGGGCGGCGGGCCGATCGGCCCGGTGATCGATCCGTACACGATCGATCGCGCCGTCGACAAGTACCGGCGTGGCAAGCGGAATCTGGAGGCCGTCTGCACCGAGTACGGGGTGGTGCTGGACAGCGCGCACAACGCGGGCGCGGACGCGCTGGCCGCCGTGCGGGTGGCGACGGCGATAGCGGGCCGCCACCGCCAGGTCGGCGCTCTCACGGCGGCGGCGCTGCACGAGCGGCAGATCGCCTGGTACGCGGAGTGGGCGGCGGACTTCCAGAGCTTCCTGCGCCGCAAGGGCAACACGGACGCGGTGGTCGACGCGGAGTGGCCACTGCGCGAACTGGTCCCGGCGGCGGGCTGAATCCGAGCCCGCCCGGCGATCAGGGGACGAACCCCGACCGCCGGCCGGTCCGTCAGAAGGGGTACCAGCGCACCTCGGGGTCACCGTCGCGCAGCGACGCGACGCGGCGGCGGAATTCCGTGAGCGCCTTCGGGTTCGTCGGGGCGTGCTGCGCCACCCACGCGCAGCTCGCCGTCTCGCGGGCGCCGCGCAGCACGGCGCAGCCGGACCAGTCCCGTACGTCCCAGCCGTAGGTGTCCGTGAAGGTGCCGTACGCCTCCGGGGCCATGCCGTACCGGTCGCGGGAGAGCGCCATCACCACCAGGTCGTGCTCGCGCAGATCGGTGGAGAAGGTCTCCAGATCGACCAGGACCGGTCCGTCCGGGCCGACATGGACGTTACGGGGCAGCGCGTCGCCGTGGATCGGGCCGGGCGCCAGGTGCGGGGTGAGCGCCGCCGCGGCCGTGGCGAAGCCGTCCCTGCGCTCGCGCAGGTAGCCGGCGTCGGCCGGGTCGATCGTGTCGCCCGCGATCCGCAGCCACCGCTCCACGCCGCCGAGCAGCTGCCTGCGGGGCAGCTCGAACGGCGGCGCGGGCAGCGCGTGGACGAGCCGCAGCAGGGCGGCCAGGTCGGCCGGGCCCGCGGGACGTGCGGCGTCGGGCAGCCGCCGCCAGAGCGTCACCGGGTGGCCGCCCACCGTACGGGCCTTGGGCTCGGCCGCCCGGACCGCCGGGACACCGCTCGCCGCGAGCCAGTCGGCGACGGCCAGTTCACGCTCGGCGCGCTCCAGCAGCTCCGGCGAGGCGGCGAGGCTCCGGCCGACCTTGACGACCAGGTCGCCCGTCGCGAACACCGCGTTCTCGCCCAGCGCCAGCAGCTCGGCGCCGTGCGAAGGCCCGTGCGCCACTCCTGCGGCGTCGAGTACGGCGCGCGCCTGTGTCTCGTCCATCGAACTCTCCCGTGAGTCTCCCGCGGACCGCCGGCCATCGCCGGTCGTGCGAACCGGGCTCCGCCACACCCCGAACGGTCGCCGGATCGGGCTGCCCGTGGATCGCGTCCGTCCGGCGACTGAGGACGAACCGACCACCGGGCGGACATGGTGACCGGTCCGGTCACGGTCCCAAGTCTCGCATCCGTGCAGGTTGGCTTGACGAACCCGGCACTCGTCAGCACGATGACGGAGGCCGCCGGGGCGGTCATCCCCACAAGCCGCCCGAAGGAGCCGAATCCGTGACACTGGCGACCGCGAAGACGCGGTCCGGCAAGAAGCCGCGGTCCGGCGAAGGCGCGTCAGGAGGCGGGCCGCGGCGGGAGAGGGTGATCGACCGCGGCGCCTGGTTCCTGGTGCTGCCGGCCCTGATACCTATCCTGGTGCTCAGCGTCGGCCCCCTGCTCTACGGCGTCGTCCTCGCCTTCACCGACGCGCAGTCCGGCCGCACCGAGCCCACCGAGTGGATCGGCACGCTGAACTTCCAGGACCTGTATCACGACACACTCTTCTGGGAGTCCTTCCGGATCGGCCTGCTGTGGGCGGTCGGTGTGACCGTCCCGCAGTTCGTGCTCGCCCTCGGCCTCGCCCTGCTGCTGAACCAGCGGCTGCGTCTGCGCTGGCTCGCGCGGGCCCTGGCGATCGTCCCCTGGGCCATGCCCGAGGTGGTCGTCGGCATCATGTGGCGCCTCGTCTACAACGCCGACGCCGGAATCCTCAACGAGACGATCCGCGACTTCGGCCTCGGTGACGGCCGCGACTGGCTCACCGGCCTGGCCACCGCACTGCCCGCCGTGATCGTCGTGGGGATCTGGGCGGGCATGCCGCAGACCACCGTCGCGCTCCTCGCCGGACTCCAGAACACCCCGGACGAGCTGCACGAGGCGGCGGCCCTGGACGGCGCGGGCGCCTGGCGCCGGTTCCGCACCGTCATCTGGCCCGCGCTCAAGCCGGTCGCGCTCGCCATCACCGCGCTCAATTTCATCTGGAACTTCAACTCCTTCGCCCTGGTCTACGTACTGACCAGCGGCGGCCCCGGCGGCCGGACCCGGCTCCCCATGCTCTTCGCCTACGAAGAGGCGTTCCGCTACGGGCAGTTCGGTTACGCCGCCGCCATGGGCTGCGTCATGGTCGCCGTGATCTCGGTCCTCCTCGCCTTCTACCTGGTGGGACGTCTCAAGTCGGGGGAGGAGAAATGAGTCTCCGCACCAGCAGGCCGGCGCGCGCAGGGCAGTACCTCGCGCTCCTCTGCTATCTGGTCTTCCTCGCCTTCCCGTTCCTGTGGCTGATCTCCACCGCCTTCAAACCGGCGCGTGAGCTGGGCAGTCTGCACCCCACCTGGATACCGGACAGCCCGACCCTGGAGAACTTCCGGCAGGCGTTCGACGAGCAGCCGCTCCTCCGGGCCGCCGGCAACAGCCTCACCGTCGCGCTCTCCGCCGCCCTGATCGCCGTCGTCATCGCGACGCCGATGGCCTATGTGATGGCCCGGCAGCGGAGCCGGCTCGCGACGGCGGCGACCGGATGGGTCGTGGTCAGCCAGGCGTTCCCGTTCGTCCTGGTGATCATCCCGCTCTTCCTGGTACTGAAGAACCTCCATCTGATCAACTCCCTGCTCGGGCTGATCATGGTGTACGTGGTGTGGTCCCTGCCGTTCGCGCTCTGGATGCTGGTCGGTTACGTACGGGCCGTCCCCGCCGAGCTGGAGGAGGCGGCGGCCGTCGACGGCGCGGGCCGGCTCCGTACGCTCGTCTCGGTCACTGCCCCGCTGCTGGCGCCGGGCATCGTCGCCACCGCGATGTTCGCCTTCATCACGGCGTGGAACGAGTTCTTCTTCGCGCTCGTCCTGCTCAAGTCCCCGGAGAAGCAGACGCTGCCGGTGATCCTCACCCACTTCCTCGGCGCCGAGGGCGTCGCCGACCTGGGGCCGCTCGCGGCGGCGGCGTTCCTCGCGACGATTCCCTCACTCGTCATCTTCGCGATCATCCAACGACGGATCACGGGCGGCATGCTCGCCGGGGCGGTGAAGACCTGATGCGTACGAGAAGCCTGACGGGTACGGGTACGGGCGCGCGTGCCCGGCTGGTGGCCGCTGCCGCCGCCCTCGGACTGCTGCTCACCGGCTGCTCGGGCGGCGACGGCGAGTCGTCGGACGGGCGGATCACCCTGCGCTTCCAGTCGCTGGCCTGGCAGGACGAGTCGGTCCAGGCCAACAAGGAGCTGGTGAAGGAGTGGAACGCCGCCCATCCCGACGTCCGGGTGGAGTACGTACAGGGAAGCTGGGACAGCGTCCACGACCAACTGCTCACCTCCTTCGAAGGCGGTGAGGCGCCCGACATCATCCATGACGCCTCGGACGACCTCGCCGACTTCGCGTACGGCGGCTATCTCGCCGACCTGGACGGGCTGCTGCCCGACCGGCTGAAGCGGGACATCCCGGAACGCAGCTGGGAGACCACGGAGTTCGGGGACGGGGTGTACGGCGTGCCGTTCCTCCAGGAGCCGCGCGTGCTGATCGCCAACAAGAAGATCCTGGAAGCCTCCGACGTGCGGATCCCGACGGTCGGGAAGCCGTGGACCTGGGCCGAGTTCAGGGCGGCCACGAAGGAACTCACAGCGGGGGAGGGGCGGAAGCCGGGGGCCGGGCAGGCGGAGTACGGGGTGGCCTGGCCGCTCAAGGACCCGGTCTCCGCGACGCTCAACCTCAGCCGGTCCACCGGCGGGCGGCTTTTCCACCGGGGCGCGGACGACAAGGTGACGATCCACTACACCGAGGCCGACGCCGAGGTCCCCGCCGTCATCCACGACCAGGTCAACAGCGACGGCAGCGCGTCGGGCGCCACGCTCGGCATGGGCGGTTCCGACACGCTGCCGGGGTTCTTCGGGGGGAAGTACGCGATGGTGCCGCTCGGCTTCTCGTACCGGCAGCAGATCATCCAGCAGGCGCCGAAGGGTTTCGAGTGGACGGTGCTGCCGGCCCCCGCCGGGGCCGACGGTGCGACGCAGGGGGTCAGCCCGCAGACCCTGTCGGTCTCCGAGGACACGCCTCACAAGAAGGAGGCGGTGGCTTTCATCGACTTCCTGCTCCAGCCCGAGAACATGGTCCGCCTCGCCCGGGGCGACTGGATGCTGCCCACCGGTACGGCGGCGCTCGCAGACCCGTCCCTGCACACCGCGAAGCACGGCTGGGGGACCGGTGCGGCGCTCGCCCGCGAACTGCTGCCGGCGCCCGCGCAGTCGGTGCGCGGCTACCCGGAGTGGAAGGACAAGGTCGCCACACCGGCGCTCCAGGAGTACTACAGCGGCGCGATCGACCGCGCCGAACTGAAGAAACGCCTGGAGAAGGACGGCAATCTGGTGCTGGCCCGCTACCAGCGCTAGGGCCTGTCCGGCGGATCTTGCCGGGCTCGCGGTCCCTGGCACGCGCCCTCCCGGCGTTGTCGTCGGTCCGTATGGCTCCGCCATGCCTCCCTCCTCCGCCTTGCGATCGCACGCACCAACGTGACATCAGCCGCTACCGCGGCGGGTCCGGGCCAATCCCCGAAGATCCGCCGGACAGGACCTGGGTCCTGTCTTCACACTGGCCTCTGGCTCACGACGCCCGGCACGCACGCCCGCCGCGTTGTCGGACTCGCCCGAGTACGCCCGGTACGGATGCGATCCTCCGTCTCGCGTTCGCACGCACCGGACGCCGTGAGCCCCGCCCTGCGGGCGGACGACCCCAGTTCGAGGACAGGACCTGGAGGACGCTCCTCCGGCTCTCCGGCTCTCCGGCTCTCCGGCTCCCCGGCTCCCCGGCTCCCCGGCTCCCCGGCTCCCCGGCTCCCCGGCTTCCTCCCCGGCGTTTCGGCGGGGGGAAAATCGGTTGCGCGAGACGAACCGGCCCGTCTAGCGTCCATGGGATGGGTAGCAACTTCATGGCGATCGTAGAGACCCGCTGCGTCCGGGGCTCCGTCGCCGCCTTTTCCCGGCTGCGGCGCGCCCCCGGCGCCCTGACCGGTCCGGGGATCTTCGACCGCTGACTCTCAGCGTCCCCCGCGCGCACCGATCCGCGATCCTGCACGGTCCTTCGTGATCCGTGATCCGTGATCCGTGATCCGTGATCCGTGCGCCGCTTCACCCTGCTCCGGTCAGGGCCTTCGTCTGCCCACGAAGCCCTTTCAGGAGACAGGACGCAGGCCATGGCCCGCAGCCCGCGGCACCGCCGATCCCGCACGCTCTCGCAGAACTTCCTCACCGACCGCGCCACCGCGGCCCGATTCGTGCGCTCCGCCCGCCCCGACCCCACCGGGCTGCTGCTCGAAGTCGGTCCCGGGAAAGGCGCGTTGACCACCGCTCTCGCACCGCACTGCCGCGAGCTGCGCGCGTACGAGATCGACTCCGGGCTCGTCCCGGAACTCCGCTCGACCCTCGCCGCCTCACCCCATGTGCGGGTGTACGAGCGGGACTTCGTCACCGTGCGCCCGCCACGCGAACCCTTCGCGGTCGTCGGCAACGTGCCCTTCTCGCGCACCGCCGGCATCGTCGACTGGTGCCTCGGCGCCTCCGCGCTGACCGACGCCACGCTCATCACCCAGCTCGAATACGCCCGCAAGCGCACCGGGGACTTCGGGTGCTGGTCGCTGCGGACGGTGGAGACCTGGCCGTGCGTCGAGTGGCGGCTGCTCGGCCGGATCGGGCGGCGGGAGTTCCGCCCGGTGCCGCGCGTGGACGCGGGCGTCCTGCGCGTCGAGCGGCGCCCGCGCCCGCTGCTGCCCGCGGCCCAGCTCGCCGACTACCGGCGGCTGGTCGCGGTGGGCTTCGCAGGGGTCGGCGGGTCGCTGTACGCGTCGCTGCACCGGTCCGGCCACCCGCGCCGCCGGCTCGACGCGGCGTTCGACGCGGCGCGTGTCGACCGCGCGGAGATCGTCGCGTTCGTGCCGCCGGGGGCATGGCTGACCCTGCACGCGGTGCTGAGCCGCAGCTGAGCCCCGTCCGGCGGCCCTGGTGTCGAACGAGAGCGAACGAGTAGAACGAGACGTCTCGTCTCGTTTGATGCTAGGCTGCGGGTATGACCTCACGACAGCGCGCCCATATCGCCATGTTCTCCATCGCCGCCCACGGGCACGTGAACCCGAGTCTCGAAGTCATCAGGGAGCTCGTCGCCCGGGGGCATCGCGTCAGCTACGCGATCCCGGCCTCCTTCGCCGGGAAGGTGGCCGCCACCGGCGCCGAGCCGGTGATCTACACCTCCACCCTGCCGACGGACGACGACCCCGACGCGTGGGGCACCGAGCTGGTCGACAATCTGGAGCCGTTTTTCGACGACGGGACGCAGGTGCTGCCCCAGCTGGCCGAGGCATTCGAGAACGACCGCCCGGACCTTGTCATCAGCGACATCACGTCGTACCCGGCGCCGGTCCTGGCCCATCGGTGGGGCGTCCCGTACGTCCAGCTCTCACCGAACATGGTCGCCTGGGAGGGGTACGACGAGGAGGTCGCCGCTCCCCAGAACGCCCAGCTCGCCGAGTCCGAGCGCGGCCGGGCCTACCTCGACCGCTTCCAGGCATGGCTCGACGAGAACGGCATGGACCTTCCCCTGGACCGGTTCGTCGTCCATCCCGATCGCGCGATCGTGCTGATTCCGAAAGCACTTCAGCTGTTCGCCGACCGGGTGGACGAGTCCGTCTACACCTTCGTGGGCGCCTGCCAGGGGGAGCGCGCCGACCAGGGGGAGTGGGAGCGGCCGGCCGGGGCGGAGAGGGTGCTGCTGGTCTCGCTCGGCTCGGCGAACACCAAACAGCCCGACTTCTACCGCGCCTGCGTCGAGGCGTTCGGCGCACTGCCCGGCTGGCATGTGGTGCTCCAGATCGGCAAGTTCGTCGACCCGGCCGAACTGGGCGAGCTCCCCGGCAACATCGAGGTGCACTCCTGGGTGCCTCAGCTCGCCATCCTCAAGAAGGCCGACGTGTTCATCACCCACGCGGGCGCCGGGGGCAGCCAGGAAGGACTCGCGACCGGTACGCCGATGGTCGCCGTACCGCTGCTCGCCGACCAGTTCGGCAACGCCGACACGCTCGTCTCGCTCGGTGTCGCCCGGCGGCTGTCCGTGGAGGAGGCGACGGCCGGGGCGCTGCGGGAGGCGGTCACCGGGCTGATGGCGGACCCCGAGGTCGCCCGCAGGGGCGAGGAGATCAAGCGGGACATGGCCAAGGAGGGCGGCGCACGGCAGGCGGCCGACATCATCGAGGCCGCGCTGCCGGTGCGTGGCGCCTGACATCGGTCGCCGGTCGCCGGTCGCCGGTTACGCCGCACGCCCGGCCGGTGGAGTCCGGTCGGGCGCGCGGCGCGTGCGGCGTACGGGGGAAGTCGGCGCCTCAGATCCGTACGGGATCGGGCTGATCGCCCGTCTTCCCGTACGCGTCGACCGTCGGCGCACCGTCGCCGCCGCGGGACTCCGCCTCCGAAGGTGTCCGCGCCGGCGCGACGACCGACTCGTCGTGCGTCAGGTCGGGCAGCCACCGCAGCCAGGAGGGGAAGTACCAGTTGCGCTCGTCGAGCAGCGCCATGACCGCCGGGAGCAGTACGCCCCGGATGATCGTCGCGTCTATCAGCACCGCGGCCGCCAGGCCGACGCCCATCTGCTTCATCGACTGCATCGACAGCGTCCCGAAGATGGCGAACACGGCGACCATGATCACTGCCGCGCTCGTCACCACGCCCGCCGTGGTCACCACTCCGTGGGTGATGGCCTCACGGGTGGTCAGACCCCGCATCCGCGCCTCCCGGATCCGGGACACCACGAAGACGTGGTAGTCCATCGACAGACCGAACAGGATCACGAAGAGGAACAGCGGCAGCCAGGAGATGATCGCCCCGACGCCCTCGGCGCCGACCAGTGACGCGCCCCAGCCGTACTGGAAGACGGCGGTCAGGATGCCGTAGGCGGCGCCGACCGACAGCAGGTTCAGCACGATCGACGTCACCGCGATCGTCAGCGACCTGAAGCAGAGCAGCATCAGTACGAAGGCGAAGATCACCACGAAGGCGAAGACGGGCGCCACGGCCCCGACGAGCTGGTCGTTGAAGTCCTTCGATCCGGCGACCTGGCCGGAGACCGGCGCTTCGACACCGTCGACCGTGCCGAGCGTGGCGGGCCGTACGGTGTCCCGCAGCAGCCCCAGACTCTTCTCCGCCCGGTCCTGGTCCGAGCCGCCGACCAGCGGCACCTCGATGATCGCGACGTTCTGCTCGTCGTGCGTGACGATCTCGACGGGCCCCTCCGAGGCGCCCGAACTGACCGCCTGCGCACGGAAGTCGGCGAGTGCCCGCCGTACGGGCGCCGCGTTGATGTCGTCCGCCCGCACCACGACCTCGGCCGGTTCCGCGCCTCCCGGAAAGGCTGCGTTGATCCGCTCGTACGTCTGGACGATGGGCAGCGAGTCGCCGAACTCCTGGTCCAGCGTGAAGTTCTGCGTCTGCATGCCGACCGCGGGCAGGGCGATCGCGACGAGCGCGCCCGCGGCCACGGCCAGCGCGGTCTTCGGCCCGCGCAGTACGCGACCGAGCACGGCACGCCAGAACCGGCTCTCACCGCTCCCGCCACCACTGCCCGCACGCTGCTTCTTCGACTGCTTGAGGCGGTTCAGGAAGGGCACCCGGCCCCGCTCCACACGATCACCGAGCAGCGACAGCAGGGCGGGCAGCACGGTCACCGAACCGACCATCGCCACCGCGACCACCATCAGCGACGCCAGCCCCATCGCCTTGAACTCGGCCAGCCCGGTGAAGAGCATGCCCGCCATGGCGACACAGACCGTGACACCGGAGACGACGACCGCCCGGCCGCTCGTCGCCGCGGCGATCCGCAGCGCGGTCTCGGCGTCCCGGCCGGCCTCGCGCTCCTCGCGCTCACGCCGCAGGTAGAACAGGCAGTAGTCGACGCCGACCGCCAGACCCACCAGCAGCATCACCGAGTTGGCCGTGTCGCTCATCGGCATGACATGGCTGACCACGGCCATGAGCCCCATCGTCGCCATGATGGCGGTCAGGGCGAGGACGACCGGCAGCAGCGCGGCGACCAGCGCGCCGAAGGCGATCAGCAAAATGCCCAGCGCCACCGGCACGGCGGAGATCTCCGCCTGCTTGAAGTCGTCCCCGAACGCCTCGTCGAAGGTCTTGTTCATGCTGGCGCCGCCGATCTCCGCGATCCGCAGCGTGCCCTCGTGCTCCTCCTGCACGCCCTCGACGGCCTTGAGCACCGTCTCCACGCGCTCACCCGAAGTCTCCGGATCACCGCGCATGTTGAACTGCACCAGCGCGCTGCGGCCGTCCTTGGAGATGGTCTTCGTGTCGTACGGAGAGGTCACGTCGGCGACTTCGCCCGTGCTCTCGACGGCCGTCAGGACCGCTTCGACCCCGGCGCGGAACTCCTTGTCCGTGGCGGACGTCGACGAGTCGACACCCTGGATGAGAACCGACTCGCCCACCGGCTCCTTCAGACCCGCGTCCTCGATGATCCGCTCGGCCTGGCTGATCTCGCCGGACATCTGCTCGCTGTCCTTGACGTCGACCTGGCCGGCCGCCGAGCCGAGTCCCATGGCGAGTACGACGAACAGCACCCAGACGGTGACCGCCGTCCACCGGTGCCGGGCGCTCCAGACCCCGGCACGCGCCGCGATTCCGCGCGGTGCGGGCGACGCCGCCGGGCCCCGTCCCGGCGGCGTCGCGTCTCCCCTTCTCCGTCCCCGTCCCCGTTGCCGTCTCTCTGTCGCCACCATCGCCGGTCCGTCCCCTCGGGCCCGAGAGCGGCCGTGTGCCGCGGTCTCCGACTCGAATTTATGGTCGGATTCAGGCCTTCTCCTCCTGCTCCCCGGTGACCTGGAGAGGGCCCGCTCTCCTTCTCACGGGGTGGTGACATCCCTGACAAGAGGGATGGAAGCCCCTTACAACTAACGTGCCACGGAGGGAGATCGCGGTCGCGGTCCGAGTTGGGCGCACATGGCCGATTTCGCATTAAGCAACTTTGTTTTCTAAGTCACAGCAGCCTGAAGGTCTTGATCTGAGCGCGACAATCAGCCAGGGTTTCGAATCAGCCCGCCGGAAGTTCTTTCGTCCGACGGGCCATCCCCCCACAAATGCTCACGAGGAGAACCCTCTTCATGACAACTCATAAGCGTGTCGTCCGGATGAGACTCACCGCGGCGATAACAGCAGTGGCGGCCGTCGCCGGTATCACCGCCTTCGCCCCCACGGCGGGCGCGGCCACCCCCCTCGGCACGGTGTACGGGGCCGACGCCAAGGGCGCGGTCGCGGGCAGCTACATCGTGATGCTGGACCAGAAGGCCAACAAGAAGGATCTCGCCGCGGAGTACGGCGGGAAGCTGAACCGCACCTACTCCTCCGCCATCAACGGCTTCTCGGCCAACGGCCTTTCGGCCACCGAGGCCAAGCGGCTCGCCGCCGACCCGGCCGTCTCCAAGGTCGTCCAGAACAAGAAGTTCTCGATCGACGCCACCCAGGACAACCCGCCGTCCTGGGGTCTCGACCGGATCGACCAGACCGCGACCGCCGGTGACAACGCCTACACCTACCCGGACGCCGCGGGCGAGGGCGTCACGGCGTACATCATCGACACCGGAGTCCGCGTCACGCACGCCGACTTCGAGGGACGCGCGTCGTCGGGCTTCGACGCGATCGACAACGACGACAACGCCGACGACGGCAACGGCCACGGCACGCACGTCGCCGGCACCGTCGCGGGCGCCTCGCACGGTGTCGCCAAGAAGGCGAAGATCGTCGCGGTCCGGGTCCTCGACGACGCGGGCAGCGGCACCACCGAGCAGGTCGTCGCCGGCATCGACTGGGTCACCGCGAACCACAGCGGCCCGTCCGTCGCCAACATGAGCCTCGGCGGCGGCGCCGACCCCGCCCTCGACGAGGCCGTCCGCAAGGCCATCGCCTCCGGCGTCACCTTCGGCGTCGCGGCGGGCAACGACAGCAGTGACGCGGGCACGACCTCCCCGGCCCGCGTCGAGGAAGCCATCACGGTCGCCTCGTCCACCGTGGACGACCAGCAGTCGTCCTTCTCCAACTACGGCCCGGTCGTGGACATCTACGCCCCGGGCAGCGACATCACGTCGACGTGGAACGACAGCGACACCGGCACCAACACCATCTCCGGTACGTCGATGGCGACACCCCACGTCGTCGGCGCCGCCGCGGTGTACCTCGGCGGGCACCCCGACGCCGCGCCGGCCGACGTCGCCACGGCCCTGACCGGCGGGGCCACGCCCGACGTCATCAGCGACGCCGACCCCGGCACCGCGAACAAGTTGCTGAAGGTCGTCGAGTGACCGGGACACTCTGACGTCCCAGGACAGCCCAGGACCGGCGGCCGTCGCGCTCTCCCCCACGGGGCGCGGCGGCCGCCTTCCGCATGCCGCAGCGGTCCCGGGCGACCGCCCACCTATCGTGGACCCATGACGACGACCAGGTACGCGGCGCTGCTGCGCGGAATCAATGTCGGCGGCAGCCGGAAGGTCCCGATGGCCGCGCTGCGCGACGTGCTCACCGCTCTCGGCCACGGCGACGTCGCCACGTATCTCCAGAGCGGCAACGCCGTCTTCACCGACACCACCGGCGCCGACGAGTCGGCGCTCGCCGCCGCTCTCGGTGACGCCCTCCAGGAGGAGTTCGGCTTCGCCGTCGACTGTCTGGTGCGCGACGCCGCCTATCTGAAGGCCGTCGCAGACGACTGCCCCTTCCCCGCCGCGTCGCTCCAGGGCAAGCAGCTCCATGTCACCTACTTCTCCGAGCCGGTGGGCCCCGAACGCTTCGCCGCCGTCGACCAGCAGTCGTACCTCCCCGAGGAGTTCCGGCTCGGCGACCGGGCGCTGTACCTGTACGCCCCCGACGGCCTCGGCCGCTCCAGACTCGCCGAGGCGCTGTCCAGACCCCGTCTGTACCCCGGCACCGTCGCCACCAGCCGGAACTGGAACACCGTGGTGAAACTGGTGGAGCTGACCCATGGCTGAGTCACCCGCGGTCGTCGCCGCCGTCGAGGCCGAACTGCGCCTCCTCGACCCGGCCGTCCGCTCGTCGGCGGAGCTGATCGGGGAGCTTCTCCACCCGGACTTCACCGAGTTCGGCTCGTCCGGCCGGCGCTGGGACCGCGGGTCGGTCATCGCGGAACTCACCGCGCACGACGCGCCCGCCGCCCACCCCGTCACCACGTCCGGGATGCGGGGCGTCGAACTCGCGCCGCACCTGGTGCTGCTGACGTTCGACACCGAGCACAACGGTCGCCTGGCGCACCGGAGTTCGCTGTGGATGCTGACCGGCGGCCGCTGGCTCCTCTACTTCCACCAGGGCACGGTCTTCACGCCGTAGCGTCCCGGACGCTCTCACGCCGTGGAGCCCCGGGCGCCGACCATTCGGGTGGGATCCGTACCGCCGCACCCGAAACGCGGCTCACGCACCGCTATAAAGGGGCCCGTCACGTTGATCGACTGATGGGTGCTCACCATGCTGAAGGCCGCACTGCGGGTCCTCGCCACCGCCACACTCACCACCGCCGCACTCGCCCCGACCGCCGCTTCCGCGTCCACCACCGCCCCGATCCCGGCCCCGGCGTCCGCCCCGGCCCTCGAGCCCGCCCTCGACACGGGCCCCTGCGGTCCGGTCACCCGGTACCGCTCCTGGGACTGGTGGCGTACGACCACCAACCCGCTCATCGCGGACACCGTCAGGGAGAAGTCGGTGTCGGAGCGGTGGCAGTGGCGGAACGACGACAACACGCTGTGGCGCGGCGACACCCGAGACAACGTGCAAGACCTGTTCGACGAGGGCTTCACCCCGCGCGGCGACACGATGGTTCCGCTGGCCGAGTACATCGTCAAGGGCGGCGGACAGAACAGCGCGCACGTCAGCACCACCTGTGAGGAGTGGGTGGCGCAGAAGTTCGCCACCTACGGCACCGCCAAGACCGGCTGGGTGTACGAGATCGACGCCCCCGGCGGCATCGACGTCAACGCCACGGCCGCCGTCAACCGCTACGAGTCGCCGTACCTGTGGAACAAGGAGATCGACTTCCCGGGCGGGATCGAGGGCCGGTACATCAAGAAGGCCTGCAAGTACCACCTGGTCAAGACCGACCCGAAGACGAAGGTCAACACGTACGACAACCTCGGCTGCAAGACGAACAAGGGCTTCATGCCCCTGACCGCCGAGCCGGCGGCGCTCGCCGCCATGTAGGACCCCGCCCCGACCGCCGGACCGACCTCGTCGGCCCGTCCGGCGGTCGAGGCGGCATTGTCGTGGACGGGGGTACGGAGTTGACGTGACGGCATGTACTCCCGGCGTCATATCGACCTGCTGCGCGTCGTCTCGGCCGACGTCGTCGTCGCCGAGGACGAGGCCACCGCGCGCGAACTGGCCACCGGCTACGGCCTGTGGGTGCGAAGCATCCGCAGCGGCGAGGGCGCGATCCCGTTCCCCACGCCCGACGAGGCCCGCGCGCACCACTGGAGCGCGGCGGACCGGGAACTGGTCGCGGACAGGACACAGACGCAGTTCGTCGGCTCACCCGCGGGCGTCGCGGACCAGTTGGAGGTCCTGCGGGACGCCACGGGGGCCGACGAACTGCTGATCACCACGATCACCCACGACCACGCGGACCGGGTCCGCAGCTACGAACTGCTGGCCGAGGAGTGGGCGCGACGGTGACCGGCCGGCGGCCGTCCTCAGCCGACGGACGGGCCCGGTTCGCTCTCGACGCCCAGCTCCTCCAGCAGCCGCTCGCGCAGCGCCGCGTACCCGGCGCTGGCGTGGCCGCGGGGCGCGGGCAGATCGACGGGGATGCCGGCGCCGATGCGTCCCTCGGCGAGGACGACCACGCGGTCCGCGAGGACGATCGCCTCGTCCACGTCGTGCGTCACGAGCAGGACCGCCGGCCGGTGCCTGGCGCACGACCGGCGCAGCAGTACATGCATCCGGATGCGCGTCAGCGCGTCCGGCGCGCCGAACGGCTCGTCGGCGAGCAGCAGTCCCGGCTCGCGTACGAGCGACCGGACGAGCGACACGCGCTGCTGCTCACCGCCGGACAGTTCGACGGGCCATGCCTTCTCCCGTCCGGCCAGGCCGACTTCGGCGAGCGCGGCCCGGCCGCGCCCGATCGCGTCCGGGCCGTCGAGACCGAGGACGACGTTGTCGAGCACGTGCTTCCAGGGCAGCAGACGCGCGTCCTGGAAGACGACGGGGACCGGCTCGGGGGAGCTGAGTTCGCCCGAGCCCGTCACATCGTGGTCGAGACCGGCGAGCGCGCGCAGGAGTGTGCTCTTGCCGGAGCCGCTGCGCCCGAGCAGGGCCACGAACTCCCCGGCTCCCACGGTGAGATCGAGCCCGTCGAGCACGTTCCGGTCGCCGAAGGAGCGGACCAGGTCCGTGATCCGTACGGTGCCGGGGCCGGTGCCGGCCGGGTGTTCGGCGGTCAGCCCGCCAGTGTGCGTCGCCATGACAGCGTCCTTTGTTCGACGAGACGTACCAGGGCGTCCGAGAGCAGCCCGAGGAGCCCGTACACGACCAGGCCGACGATGATGACGTCGGTCTGTCCGTACGTCCTCGCCAGCTCCATCATGTAGCCGATCCCGCTCGTGGCGTTGACCTGCTCGACCACGACCAGGGCCAGCCAGGCGCCGGTCACGGCGAACCGCATGCCCAGCAGGAATCCGGGCAGCGCGCCGGGCAGGGCAGGACGACATGGCGCAGGAAGGCCGTACGGCTCAGCCGCACCGTCTCGGCCAGCTCCACATAGCGGTTGTCGATGGTGCGCAGCCCGTTGTGCGCGGGAATGTAGACGGGCACGAAGACGCCCAGGGCGATCGTGATGACCTTCATGGACTCGCCGATGCCGAATTACAGGATCAGCAGCGGGATCAGGGCGAGGGACGGGATGGCCCGCTTGATCTGCACGGGTCCGTCGATCACCCCTTCGGCGATCCGGCTGAGCGCGGAGACGAGCGCCAGCAGCAGACCTCCCACGACACCGAACAGCGGCCCGAGCGCGGCGCGTTCGTCAGCGACAACAACAGCGGCGCGGCGAGAGGCGCGACATGACAGCCACGCGGGAATCCTAGGACACCAACCGGCGCCACGTCAGGCGGTGTTCGTCCTGTCGGGCGGATCGGGCGGCACGCGGGCACCGCCGAGCCCGCGATCGGGCGGCGGCGGTGCGGGGCTCACTCGGCCTGCCCGGTGGCGCACCGCCGGAGGGTGACCATGGCGACGTCGTCATCGAGGAGGGCGTGCCGCCGCAGATCGGTCTGGATGGTGTCGAGCAGCGTCTTCGGGGACTGGTCGGCCCAGTGGCCGACGCGTTCGGCGAGCGGGTAGAACTCGCCGGACCCGTCGCGGGCCTCGGCGAGGCCGTCGGTGTAGAGCAACAGGGTGTCGCCCGGTTCCATACGGTGACTCTCGACGTGTACGGGGGTGGTGTCGAGGCCGAGCAGTCCGATCGGCAGCGAGGGCTTCGGAGCCGGCAGTTCCCGCGCCGTCCCGGCGTGCAGAAGGAGCGGCGTCGGGTGACCGCAGTTGACCAGCCGCACCTCGTCGCCCTCCCCGACGACCTCGACCACGACGGCGGTCACGAAGGACTCCTGGATCCGGCGTTTCATCTCGGGTTGCTGCGTGACGTCGCCACCCCGCTGTGCCAAGTCCCAGGCGAGTGTCAGTTCGCGGCGCACCGCGTCGTCGAGGAAGCCCGGCAGATCGTGCAGGGCGACACCCTGCCGGGCAGCCCTGCGGAAGGCGTTCAGCACGAACAGCACCACTTCCAGGGTCGCCAGACCCTTGCCCTGGACGTCCCCCACGATCACCCACGGCCGCCCGTCGACCATCGCGCACGCGTACAGATCGCCCCCTATCGTGGACTCCGCGTCGGACGCCAGATACGACGACGAGATCTCCATCGGGCCCAGCCGGGGTGGCAGCGGCCGCAGCAGCGTCTGCTGCGTCTGGGCGGTCACCCGGCGTGACTGCGCGAGCTGGCGTGCCCGTCTCTCCCGCACCGTGGCCGCGCCCACCGCGGCCGCGCTGATGACCACCGCCGTCGCGATGGCGACCGGCGCGTCGGCCAAGGTCAGACGGTTGTTCTCGGCGAGGGTCACGACGTAGGCGGGCATCATCACCCCGGTGATCACCGCCACCGCGCGGGGGCCGGTGAACACCGCCGCCAGAGCGGGCAGGGCCAGCATGATGCCGCCCAGCCGGATCCTGTACCCGCCGAGCACGTCGACGACCAGGACCAGCACGAGGATGACGACCGCGAGGGCCACGACGGCCCCCGGCCCGCGCCACAACTCCTCGGACTCGCGCCTCTGCGCGTCGACGGGCGGCATGTTTTCACGGTACAGCGACCAGCGGATCCTGCCCTGTGAGCGGCACGGGCCGATCACCCCGGGACGGCCGCCCCGACGCCCTCCCGAGCGGGATCTATGCTCGGCACGAATCGAACCCGCGGTCGAACGGAACGGAGTCGGGATGCGCTACATCATCATCGGGGCGGGCGCCGTCGGCGGCAGTGTCGGCGGCCGGCTCGCGGAGTCGGGGCACGACGTCGTCCTCGTGGCCCGCGGCGCGCACCACCTGGCCCTGCGCGATCACGGTCTGAGACTGACCACGCCCGACGGCACCCGCGTGCACCGCCCGCCCGTCGTCGAACGGCCCGACGAGATCGACCTGCGCCCGGACGACGTCCTGCTGCTGTCGGTGAAGACCCAGGACAGCACGGCGGCCCTGGACACCTGGGCCGCGCGGCCGGTCGCCGGCGGCGGGACCGCCGGGGAGACGCTCCCGCTGGTCTGCGCGCAGAACGGGGTGGAGAGCGAACGCCTCGCCCTGCGCCGCTTCCGGCACGTGTACGCCATGTGTGTCTGGCTGCCCGCCACCCATGTCGAGCCGGGCGTCGTCTCGGCCGGGGGCACCCCGTACACCGGCACCCTGCATCTCGGCCGCTACCCGTCCGGCACCGACGAGACCGCCGCCCGGATCGCCGCCGATCTGGAGAAGTCCCGGATACTGGCCCCGGTCGTACCGGACGCGATGCGGTGGAAGTACGGCAAGCTGATCGCCAACCTCGCCAACGCCGTGGAGGCGGTCACCGGCCGGATCCTCGGCGACGAGGCCCGTGACCTCGCCGCCCGTACGCTCGCCGAGGGCCGCGCCGTCCTCGACGCCGCCGGTGTCGGATACGTGAGCGCCCGGGAGCAGGAAGAGGTCCGGAGCAGGATGAGCTTCGACCCGTACGCCGTACCGGAGGGTGGCGGCGGCTCGTCCTGGCAGAGTCTCAGCCGGGGCACCGGCACGATCGAGTCGGACTACCTCAACGGCGAGATAGTCCTGCTGGGGCGGTCGCACGGCGTCCCGACGCCGATCAACGAGACCCTTCAGCGCGTCGCCAACACCTTCGCCCGCGAGCGCAGGCCGGCGGGCTCACTGCCGGTCGCCGAACTGCTGAGGATCATCGACGCCGGTGCGTGAGATGCCTCGTGCCGTCGCCGTCCTCCGCGATGTCCCGCACACACGTGTATCCGAGCCGGACGAGCAGTGAGAGCGAGGGCGCGTTCCCCGCGTCGACGGTGGCATGGACCTCGGCAGGACCGAGGGTGTCGTGCCCGTACGCGGTGAGCGCCACGGCCGGTTCACGGCCGAGCCCCCGGCCCTGGCCGTCCGGCGCCGGCGCGTAGGCCGGCTCGTGGCCGTCCGGCCAGGGCTCCGGCGACGGCTTGATCTCGGCGTGACCCGCGCAGCGGCCGGCGTGCCGTACGGCCCACACGTCGAAGCGCGGAGGCCATGAGGGGCGTCGCGCGGGCCGCAACCGGGTTGCGACCTGTCGCCTTTCTTCAAGACCGGCGCCCGGAGCCGCTCCTAGCGTGGGCCGCATGAACAGCGACACGAGCAGTGACACGAGCGGCGGTACCGGCGGGGGCACGAGTGACCCGCTCGACACCGTGTATCCCGCGATGCGGGAGTGCGCCGCCGAGGCCGCCCGGATCGCGGGCCGCGTGCCCGCCGGCCGGCTCCCGGACCGTACCCCCAGCGCGGAGTGGGACGTCCGGGCCCTGGCCAACCATCTGGTGCTGTACACCTCGCACGGGCTGGAGCACCGGGCCCGGCGCACCGAGATGCCCGCGGCGCTGACCGGGCGCGACTTCACGGCCGACGCCGACTGGCCCGGCCGGTACCGGGCCGCGCTCGACCGCGCGGTCACCGCGTGGGCGGATCCCGCCGTGTGGGAGGGCGACATCGGCGAGGGAGCAGGAGCGACACCGGCGGTCTCCGTCGGCACCCTGATGACCCTGGAAATGGCGCTGCACGGCTGGGAGCTGGCGCGGGCCACCGGACAGGAGTTCCGCCTCTCCGAGGAGACCGCCGCGTTCGTGCTCGGTGTCGTCGACGAGTACGCCGAGATGTACCGGAAGTACGACGGCTTCGCCGATCCCGTGCCGCTTCCCGCGACGGCCGGGACCTTCGACCGGGCGCTCGCGGCGAGTGGGCGCGACCCGGGGTGGCGGGCCGCACGCGGCCCGTCCCGCGATTGAGGACGAGCGCGCGCCACGCCGAAGTGGCCCACCCGATCGCCGTACGAATGGCCCGAAGAACAGGGCCATCACCCGGCTGGCCTCGGTGACATGAGCGATCAGGAACACCGCACCACCGTCGACTTCTACTCCGATCCCGCCTGCCCCTTCGCGTGGATCACCTCACGCTGGATGCTGGAGGTCGAGCGGGAGCGACCGCTCGACCTGCGCTTCCATGTGATGAGCCTCTACCTGCACAACGCCGGCAACGAACTGCCCGGCTGGTACCGCGATCTGGTGGACCGGTCCATCGGGCCGGTCCGGGTCGCCGTGGCCGCGGCCCAGCAGCGCGGTGACGGGGTTCTGCGCGACCTCTGCACCGCGCTCGGCACCCGGATCCTCGAGCGGGGGGACAAGGACTTCGACGCGGTCGTCGCCGAGGCGCTGGCCGAGCTGGAGCTGCCCGCCGGCCTCGCGGACGCCGCCCACGACCCGTCGTACGACGACGCCGTACGCCGCGGCCACGACGCGGGCAGGGACCCGGCCGCCGACGCGTACGTCGGCACGCCGACGATCCATGTCGACACAACGGTCTGGTTCGGCCCGGTCCTGCGGGCGATCCCGCGCGGCGAGGAGGCGGCGCGGCTCTTCGACAGCTTCCGGGTGCTCGCCAACCACCCCGACTTCTTCGAGCTGAAGCGCACCCGCACCGGCGGCCTCGACTTCGGCTGAACTCGCCGGACGGAACCCGCGCACCCGGGCCGTCAGGCGGACAGCGCCGCGATCTCCCTGGCGGCCCTCGCCGCGTCGTACCGCCGCAGCAGCAGCCGCGCCAACTCCGGTGCGGGGCCCAGCACATCGGCCAGTACGTCCGCCCCCGACGCGTGCGCGCCGCGCGCGATGCGGTCGGGCAGGCGGCCGGGCGCGATCACGTACGGGGCCACGGCCACCCGCCGTACCCCGTCCGCGCGCAGCTCACGCACCGCGTCCTCGGTGCGCGGCAGGGAGGCGGAGGCGAACGCGGGCCGCACGGCACACCAGCCGGTGCGCCGCCACTCCCGCGCGACATGAGCGATCACCGCGATCGCCTCCGGGTCGGACGAGCCCGCCGAGGCCAGTACGACCCCGGTCGAGCCCTTGTCGCCGGGCCGGAGCCCGGCCTCGTACAGCCGGCGCTCCAGCGCCCCGGTCAGCAGCGACGACGGGCCGAGGACATCGGCCTGCCGTACGGAGAGCCGGGGCAGCCGCGCCCGTGCCTCGTGCAGCACGGCCGGGATGTCGGACTTCGCGTGGAAGGCGCGGGTCAGCAGCAGCGGCAGCGCCACCGTGTCCCGTACGCCCTCCGCGTCCAGCCGCTCCAGCACGCGCGGGACCGACGGGGTGTTGAAGTCCAGGAAGCCCGCCTCGACCCGCAGCCCCGGCCGCAGCGCGCGCACCCGGCGCAGCAGCGCGTGCACGGTCGCGGCGTGCCGGGGGTCGCGGCTGCCGTGCGCGACGACCACGAGCACCGGGCGGCCGGGGGCCGGTCCGGCGGGGTTGCGGAACATGGGGATCAGCTCCTGACCAGGAGACCGCGGCTGCGCAGGACGCGGCGCTCCAGGGGCGAGAAGAACAGCAGGTCGATGCCGATGCCGACGATCAGGATGAGGATGATCGTGGCCAGCACACCGGACATGTCGCTGTAGGTGCGGAAGTTCTCCATGAGCTGGCCGAGTCCCGTACCGAGGTCGGGCGAGCTGGCGATCAGCTCGGCGGCCATCAGCGAACGCCAGGAGAACGCCCAGCCCTGCTTCAAGCCTGCCAGATAGCCGGGCAGCGCGGCGGGGAGCAGGACGTGCCTGATGCTGTTGACGCCGGTGGCGCCGATGGTCCGCCCGGCCCGCAGGTACAGCGGCGGGATCTGGTCGACACCCGCCACCAGACCGTTGGCGATGGACGGTACGGCGCCCAGCAGCACCACCGCGTAGATGGTGGCGTCGGTCAGACCGAACCAGATGATCGCCGCGGGCACCCAGGCCACGGACGGCAGGGACTGGAGGCCGGACAGGATCGGTCCGATCGCGGCCCGTACCACCTTGACCCGTGCGACCAGCAGCCCCAGCGGGGTGCCGATGGCGACGGAGACGGCGAAGCCCAGCGCGCCCCGCGAGATACTGGTCCAGATGTAGCCGAGCAGCGTGCCGTCCAGCCACATCTTCTCGATGGAGCGCCAGACGTCGAGCGGCCCCGGCAGTACGTAGTCGGGCTTGAGGTCGGAGGCGGCGGCGAGCTGCCAGACCGTGATCACCAGGACGACCGCCACCAGCGGCGGGACGATCTTGGAAAGCAGGACGCTGCCCAGGGACACCCGCTCGGCGGTCCTGGTCTCCAGCGCGTCCAGGCCGGCCTCCAGGCCCGCCAGGTCTTCCTTGGACGACTTCCGGCTCTTCGACGGCTTCGGGCCGGACGCCTCGCGCCCGGAAGCCGCCGGATTCCCGGAGGTCCCGGCGGCGTCGGAGGCCTCCGGTGCCCCGGAAACCCCGGTCTCAGTGCTGGCCATGTCGGCGGATCTCCCCCCGCAGTTCTTCGGTGATCTCCACGGACAGGTCGGCCACCGCGGCATCCTCGATCCGGCGCGGCTGCGGGATGTCGATACGCCACTGCCGCGCGATCCGCCCCGGCCGTGACGACATCAGCACCACGCGCTGAGCGAGCCGCACCGCCTCGCGGACGTTGTGCGTGACGAACAGGACCGACACGTTCGTCTCGGCCCAGATCCGGGTCAGCTCCTCGTGGAGCACATCCCGGGTGATGGCGTCGAGCGCGGCGAACGGTTCGTCCATCAGCAGCAGTTGGCTGTCCTGCGCCAGCGCACGGGCCAGCGCGACCCGCTGGCGCATACCGCCGGACAGTTCGTGCACCCGCTTGCCGTACGCGCCCTTCAGCCGTACCAGCTCAAGGAGCCGTTCGGCCTCACCGCGCCGCTCGGCCTTGGACATGCCCCGCATCTTCAGGGCGAGTTCGATGTTCTTGCCCGCGGTGAGCCACGGGAACAGCGCGTGCTCCTGGAACATCAGGGCGGGCCGGCCGCCGGGGACGTCGATGGACCCCGCCGACGGCAGGTCGAGCCCGGCGACCAGGTTGAGCAGGGTGGATTTTCCGCAGCCGGACGCCCCCAGCAGGGTCACGAACTCGCCGGGCGCCACGTCGATGCTGACGTCGTCCAGCACCAGCTGGCGGCCGCCGGGCCGGCCGAACGACTTGGACACATGGTCGAGACGGGTGGCGTACGGTTGTGTGTCGACCGTTGCGGCCGGCTTGACGAGTGCGGTGGCCATGAGTCACACCTCCTGGGGGCGATCCGGTTGCGGGTCGGGTCGGGCGACTGGTCGGCTGCTCGGGTCGCCCGGCTACTCGGCGCCGAGACCGGCGTCGTCGATCGCGGGCTTGCCGTCCGCCTTCAGCACCTTGTTGAGCAGCGACAGGTCGTAGATGCCGTCGAGCAGCGGGTCTTCGAGCAGGCCCGCCTTCACCGCGTGCTCGGACGACACGCTCAGCGTGGAGGCCAGCGGGTCGTCGGTGATGTCGACGTTCTTCCACGCCGGGTCGATCACCTCGGGCGGCAGCGCCGCCCCCGAGTCCGCCTTGAGCTTGGCGTTGGCCGCGGCCTTCGCCTCGTCCGGGTTCTCGTTGATCCAGGCGTTCGTCTTCACCGAGCCGCGCAGCACCGCCTCGACGACGTCCGGGTGCTCCTTGAGGAACTTCTGGGAGACGATCACGTTCGTGATGACGAACTCGCCGTCCTTCCACAGCTTCTTCTCGTCCAGCAGCACCGAACCGCCGCCCGCGACCAGCTTCGAAGCGGTCGGCTCGGGCACCCACGCGCCGTCCAGTGAACGGGACTCGAAGGACGCGGGGATCTGCTTGTTGTCCTGTCGGATGACGGTGACGTCGCCCTTGCCGGTGTTGGTGTCGACCTTCAGGCCCTTCTCCGACAGGTAGTTGAGCAGCGCCACATCCTGCGTGTTGCCGAGCTGCGGCGTCGCGATGCGCTTGCCCTTGAGGTCGTCGAGGGACTTGATCTTCTTGGGATTGACGACGAGCGAGACACCGCCGGAGGCCGAGCCCGAGATGATCCGGAGGTTCTGGCCCTTGGACTTCGTGAAGCCGTTGACCGAGGGGGAGGGACCGATCCAGCCGATGTCGATCGCGCCCGCGTTGAGCGCCTCGATCTCCGAGGGGCCCGCGTTGAAGACCTGCGGCTTGATCTTGGTGCCGCCCAACTCCTTCTGGATCAGGCCCTCCTGGAGGCCGACCAGCGCGGTGGCGTGCGTGATGTTGGCGAAGTAGCCGATCTTCACCTCGCCGAGGCCGCCTATCTTCTCGCCCTCGGCGGCGGGAGCGACCTTCTCGTCCTTCTCGCCCTCGGAACCGTAGCCACAGGCACCGAGTACCACGGCGAGGAGGGGCAGGGCCGCGACGGCGGCGATGGCACGTCGGCGGCGCCGGGCGGCGCGGGTGGCTGGCACGGGAGGTCTTCCTCTCGTCGGCCCGTGCTCACGTCCCTCGGTGGCGAGGCGGCGTGGCCGGGATGTCGGCAGGTCTTCGGCGGAACAGACGCGGCGGGCGTGACACGGCGGTCGCGCCGGTGCTCTGGGCGCGCGTGCGGTGCGCGTACGTCAGCACGCACATCGCGCCACCCCGCCGGTCCCCGCGCCGAGGGCGCCGCTGCCGACCCGGCCGCCCTCCTTCGCGAACGTCGCGAAGACATCCACCATCTCGACGGGCATCAGAAGTCCCAGCCCTCGTCGGCAGCTGCGTCCTGGGCGTCCGCCGGGACGGCCGGCGGTTCGGCGGCGAACGAGTCGCCCGCCATACCGGCCGACAGCGTGGTGCCGTCGGCCGGGTCGATCAGGATGAAGGAGCCCGTACGGCGCGAGTCGCGGTAGGCGTCGAGCGCCAGCGGTTCGGCGGTGCGGACCGTGACCCGGCCGATGTCGTTGGCGACGAGCTGCCCCGGCGCGGGATGCTGCGACAGGTCGTCCAGGGTGAGCCGGGACGGGATGTCCTTCACGATGGCCTTCACCGTGCGCGTCGTGTGCTTCAGCAGCACCCGCTGGCCGACGGTGAGCGGCCGGTCCGCGACATGGCAGACGGTCGCCTCGACGTCCTGCGTGCTCGCGGGGACACCGGAGCTGGGCGCGATCAGATCGCCGCGCGAGACGTCCACGTCGTCCCCCAGCCGGATCGTCACCGACTGCGGCGCCCACGCGATGTCGACGCTCTCACCGAGCGCGTCGATGCCCTCGATGGTGCTGGTGCGGCCCGACGGCAGCACGGTCACGGCCTCGCCGACGCGCAGCACGCCGGAGGCGATCTGGCCCGCGTAGCCGCGGTAGTCGGGGTGCTCGGCGCTCTGCGGCCGGATCACGTACTGGACGGGGAAGCGGGCCGGGCAGCCGGACAGATCGTGGCTGACGGCGACGGTCTCCAAGTGCTCCAGGACGGTCGGCCCGCCGTACCAGTCCATGTTTCCCGAGGGCTCCACCACGTTGTCCCCGGCCAGCGCCGAGATCGGGATCGCGGTGACCTCGGGGACGCCGAGCGAGGCGGCGTACGCGATGAACTCCTCGGCGATCGCGGCGAACACGGGCTCCGCGTACTCCACGAGATCCATCTTGTTGACGGCCAGCACCACGTGCGGGACCCGCAGCAGGGCCGCCACCGCCGCGTGCCTGCGGGTCTGTTCGACCACCCCGTTGCGCGCGTCGACCAGCACGACGGCCAGCTCGGCGGTGGAGGCGCCGGTCACCATGTTCCGGGTGTACTGCACGTGCCCGGGGGTGTCGGCGAGGATGAACCGGCGCCGGGGCGTGGCGAAGTAGCGGTAGGCGACATCGATGGTGATGCCCTGCTCGCGCTCGGCTCGCAGTCCGTCGGTCAGCAGCGCCAGGTCGGGGGTGTCCTGGCCGCGGCCGAGCGAGGCGCGCTCGACGGCCTCCAACTGGTCGGTGAGCACGGACTTCGAGTCGTGCAGCAGCCGCCCCACCAGAGTGGACTTGCCGTCGTCCACGGAACCGGCGGTGGCGAAGCGCAGCAGGGTGGTGGCCGACAACTGCTCGGCCAGCTGGTCGGCGGCGGCCGGGTGACCTGTGGTCATCGTTAGAAGTACCCTTCGCGCTTGCGGTCTTCCATGGCGGCCTCGGACATCTTGTCGTCGGCGCGGGAGGCGCCGCGCTCGGTGAGGCGGGAGGCGGTGATCTCCGTGATGACGGCGTCCAGCGTGGTGGCGTCGGAGTCGACGGCGCCCGTGCAGGACATGTCGCCGACGGTGCGGTAGCGCACGAGGCGGGTCTCGGTGGGCTCGCCGTCCTTGGGGCCGCCCCAGTCACCGGCCGTCAGCCACATGCCGTGGCGGTTGAAGACCTCGCGCTCGTGCGCGAAGTAGATCTCCGGCAGCTCGATGCCCTCGCGTGCGATGTACTGCCACACGTCCAGCTCGGTCCAGTTGGACAGCGGGAAGACCCGGACGTGCTCGCCCGGCGCGTGCCGCCCGTTGTAGAGCTGCCACAGCTCGGGGCGCTGGCGGCGGGGGTCCCACTGGGAGAACTCGTCGCGCAGGGAGAACACCCGCTCCTTCGCCCGCGCCTTCTCCTCGTCGCGGCGGCCGCCGCCGAAGACCGCGTCGAACCGCTCGGCCTGGATCTTCTCCGTCAGCGGCAGGGTCTGGAGCGGGTTACGGGTGCCGTCCGGGCGCTCGCGCAACGTCCCCGCGTCGATGTACTCCTGCACGGACGCGACGTGCAGGCGCAGCCCGTGCTCGGCCACCGTACGGTCGCGGTAGGCCAGCACCTCGGGGAAGTTGTGACCGGTGTCGACGTGCAGCAGGGTGAAGGGCACCGGCGCGGGCGCGAACGCCTTCAGCGCCAGATGCAGCATAACGATGGAGTCCTTGCCGCCGGAGAAGAGGATCACCGGCCGCTCGAACTCGCCCGCCACCTCACGGAAGATGTGCACACCCTCCGACTCCAGGGCGTCCAGATGACTCAGGGCGTACGGGGCCTCGCCGCCGCCGGTGGTCCCGGCACCCTCGCCTCGGTCGCTGCCATCGGTGCCGCCGGTGACGGATGCGACGGTGGTGGTCATCGGGCCAGACCCCTCTCGGTGAGCAGCGCGTGGAGCGCCGCCGCGGACTCCTGCACGGACTGCGTGTGCGACTCGATACGCAGATCGGGCTCCTCGGGGGCCTCGTAGGGGTCGTCGACACCGGTGAGACCGCTGATCTCGCCGGCCGCCTGCTTCGCGTACAGGCCCTTCACGTCCCGTACGGAGCACACCTCGACCGGAGTCGCGACATGTACCTCCAGATACGCGGTGCCCTCACTCTGGTGGCGCTTGCGTACGGCCTCGCGGCTGTCGGTGTACGGGGCGATCACCGGTACCAGCGCCTTGACGCCGTTCGACGCCAGCAGTTCGGCGACGAATCCGATGCGCTGCACGTTGGTGTGCCGGTCCTCGCGGCCGAAGCCGAGGCCCGCGGAGAGGAACTCGCGGATCTCGTCGCCGTCCAGGACCTCCACGCGGTGGCCCTCGGCGCGCAGCCGGCCGGCCAGTTCGACGGCGATGGTGGTCTTGCCCGCGCTGGGCAGTCCGGTGAGCCAGATCGTCGCGCCCTGCTCGGTAGGGCTCATCAGTGCAGCCCGCATTCGGTCTTGGAGTTGCCCGCCCAGCGGCCGGCGCGGGCGTCCTCGCCCTCCAGCACCCGGCGGGTGCAGGGCGCGCAGCCCACGGAGGCGTAGCCGTCCTGGAGCAGCGGGTTGGTGAGGACGCCGTGTTCGGCGACGTACGCCTCCACGTCCTCCTGGGTCCAGCGTGCGATCGGCGAGACCTTGACCTTGCGGCGCTTGTCGTCCCAGCCGACGACCGGGGTGGCGGCGCGGGTCGGCGACTCGTCGCGGCGCAGCCCCGTCGCCCAGGCGTCGTACGCGGTCAGGCCCTCTTCGAGGGGCTTGACCTTGCGCAGGGCGCAGCACAGGTCGGGGTCGCGGTCGTGCAGCCGCGGTCCGTGCTCGGCGTCCTGTTCGGCCACCGTCCGCAGGGGGGTGAGCGTGATGACGTTGACGTCCATCACGGCGGCGACGGCGTCACGGGTGCCGATCGTCTCGGGGAAGTGGTAGCCGGTGTCGAGGAAGACCACGTCGACGCCGGGCAGGGCGCGGGAGGCGAGATGGGCGACCACCGCGTCCTCCATGGAGGAGGTGACGCAGAAGCGCGTGCCGAAGGTGGTGGTGGCCCAGGTGAGGATCTCCAGGGCGGGGGCGTCCTCGAGTTCGCGGCCCGCGCGTTCGGCGGTTTCCCTCAGCTCGGCCGCCTTCCGGTCGGCGGCCGTCCGTGCGTCGGTCCCGGTGAGAGTCGTCATATCCGTTCCCCTCCGTCGTCCGTCGTCAGGCCACGGGTCAGCAGCCCGAGGAACTTCAGCTGGAAGGCCCGGTTGCAGGCCTCGCATTCCCAGGCGCCGTGGCCCTGTTCATTCGGGCGCAGGTCCTCGTCGCCGCAGTAGGGGCAGTGGAACGGGGCGGCGCGCTCGTTCACGACAGCGCCTCCTCGGACGCGCGGGCCGCCCAGGTGGCGAAGCGCTCGTCGCTCTCGCGCTCCTTCTGGAAGCGCGTCAGGACACGCTCGACGTAGTCGGGGAGTTCGGTGGCGGTGACCTTCAGACCCCGGACCTTGCGGCCGAACGAGGGCTCCAGACCGAGCGCGCCGCCGAGGTGCACCTGGTATCCCTCGACCTGGTTGCCGTCGTCGTCCAGCATCAACTGTCCCTTGAGACCGATGTCCGCGACCTGGATCCGGGCGCAGGCGTTGGGGCAGCCGTTGACGTTGATGGTGATCGGCTGGTCGAAGTCGGGGATACGGTCCTCCAGTTCGTCGATCAGCGAGGCGCCGCGCGCCTTGGTCTCGACGATCGCCAGCTTGCAGAACTCGATCCCGGTGCAGGCCATCGTGCCGCGCCGGAACGGTGACGGCTTGACCCGCAGGTCGAGCGATTCCAGGCCGGCGACGAGCGACTCGACCCGGTCCTCGGCCACGTCGAGCACGATCATCTTCTGCTCGACGGTGGTCCGCACCCGGCCGGAGCCGTGCTCCTCGGCGAGGTCCGCGATGTTCTTCAGGGTCGGGCCGTCCACCCGGCCGACACGCGGCGCGAAGCCGACGTAGAAGCGGCCGTCCTTCTGGCGGTGCACTCCGACGTGGTCGCGCCACTCCTCCACGGGCGTCGCGGGCGCGGGACCGTCGATGAGCGTCCGCTTCAGATACTCGTCCTGAAGGATCTGCCGGAACTTCTCCGCGCCCCAGTCGGCGAGGAGGAACTTCAGCCGGGCGCGGGTGCGCAGCCTGCGGTAGCCGTAGTCACGGAAGATCGCGATGACGCCGGCCCAGACGTCGGCCACCTCGTTCAGCGGGACCCAGGCGCCGAGCCGCTGACCGATCTTGGGGTTGGTCGACAGGCCGCCGCCGACCCACAGGTCGAAGCCGGGGCCGTGGTCGGGGTGCTCGACACCGACGAAGGCGATGTCGTTGATCTCGTGCGCGACATCGAGCAGCGGCGATCCTGAGACGGCCGTCTTGAATTTGCGCGGGAGGTTCGAGAACTCCTTGGTGCCGATGAAACGGGCGTTGATCTCGTCGATCGCCGGGGTGCCGTCGATGATCTCGTTCTCGGCCACGCCCGCGACCGGTGAGCCGAGGATCACGCGGGGCGTGTCACCGCAGGCCTCGGTGGTCGACAGGCCGACGTCCTCCAGCCGTCGCCAGATCCCGGGAACGTCCTCGATCCGGATCCAGTGCAGCTGGATGTTCTGCCGGTCGGTGATGTCGGCGGTGTCCCGGCCGAACTCGTGCGAGATCTGGCCGATGACCCGCAGCTGCTCGGTGGTCAGCCGGCCGCCGTCGATCCGGACCCGCAGCATGAAGTACTCGTCGTCCAGCTCCTCCGGCTCCAGGATCGCGGTCTTGCCGCCGTCGATGCCGGGCTTGCGCTGGGTGTACAGCCCCCACCAGCGCATCCGTCCCCGCAGGTCGGCGGGGTCGATGGAGTCGAATCCGGCCTTTGAGTAGATCGTCTCAATGCGTGTCCGCACATTGAGACCGTCGTCGTCCTTCTTGGCCTGCTCGTTGGCGTTGAGGGGAGTGAAGTGACCCACGGCCCACTGGCCCTCGCCGCGGTGACGGCTCACCTTGCGGCGGGGCGTGGCGGCAGCGGGCTTCTCAGGGGTGGCGGCCATGGCTGGATACGTCCTTCGGGACTACGGAGGGCGGCTCTGACCTGCACACAGGGCTGACGGCGCAGCGGTGCGCAGAGGGAGGGACGAGCGGGGGCGAGCGAGGGGGGCGACAGGAGCTGTGCTGGTCAGCTCGGTCGACAGATGGCGCTGGACATGCGGCCGAGATCGACGTGCCGCCGACTCACCAAGGCAATTCCAGCTGTAGACATGGGGGAAGCCTGGCACGCGGATCTGAGGGCAGTCCACTACGATCCACGATGTGGACGCGAGTGTCCCACTATCCGGGATGGGGTGTCGGATGGGCGCCGGCCCACGGACCCGGCGCCGTCACGTCCGGCTCCTCGGTCACCTTCGTGTCGAAGAGGGTGAAGCCACGCCGCAGATAGTTGTCCATCGCGTGCTCCCCGTCCTTGGAGCAGGTGTGCAGCCAGACCCGCTTCGTGGGCGTCCGCTCCGGCCTGCGCTCCGCCATGTCCCAGGCGCGCGCCACACCGTACGACAGCAGGTGCCCGCCGATACGGCGGCCCCGGAAGGCCGGGATGAGCCCGAAGTACACGATCTCGACCGTGCCGTCGTCCCTTGCCTCCAGCTCCACGTAACCCGCCGGAGTGCCCCTCTCGTACGCCACCCAGGTCTCGACGCCCGGCCGGGAGACGGCCTCGTGCCACTCCTCGTACGACAGGGAGAGCCGGTCGGTCCAGCGGATGTCACCGCCGACGGCGGTGTAGAGGAACCGGCTGAACTCCGCCGAGGGGACCTCGGACCGGACGATCCGCACGTCGCCGTCGGGCGCGGTGGCCGGCCGCAGATCGGCCGGTGAGGTCTGTTCCAGGGACCAGGTGGTCACAGTGATGCTCATGGGCGTCAGGGAACCACGCGGCCTTCCTCCGGCCAAACCGGCCGCGGCGGCTCATTTGCGGACCGTCCGTCCGTCACCGCCGGGGCCGTCGAGTGGGGGAGCAGGTCCGTCGGGTGGTCCGGCCGTAAGACCGACACCTCGACCTCCTCCTTGAAGCGGTACGGCCGGTGGGCGAGCACCCCCGCCAGATGACGCCGCACCCGCGACATCTCGGCCCGCACCGTCGCCGTGCGCGTCGGGTCCCCGAAGACGTCGGCCGCCAGCTCCGCCGCGCTCCGGCCGTCCCGGCGCACGGCCAGCACGTACAGCAGCTCGGCGTGGCGCGGGGTCAGCTCCTGCGCCCAGCTGCCCGCCGCCCCCGAGACCGTCACGGACCACCGCCGGGGCCGGCTCAGGTCCAGCACGACCTTGCTGGGCGCGTCCGGCGGCGGCTCCTCCTCCACCGTCAGCAGCCAGCCGCCGGGCAGCGGCTCGACGGTGCACATGCCGAGCGTTGGCAGCCAGAGCCGTCCCGGCCGCACCGACTTGGGCAGCGGCAGCCGGTCGACCGGCGCCATACCCGTCACGGCGGCCGTCCAGCCGTGTGTGTCGACGGCCGCGGCCCGCCCGCCCACCCGGCACAGGATCGGCGCCGCCACCGAGCGCAGCCGCTCCACGGCCCGCAGATGCCGCTCCCGCAGCTCGCTCTCGGCGAGTCTGGCGACGGCGGTCACCAGCGCCAGCGTCGCCGGATGGAAACTCGTCGCCGGGCCGCTCACGTCGACGACACCGAGCAGCCGTCCGTCGCGCGGATCGTGCACCGGCGCCGCCGCGCAGGTCCACCGCGTCAGGGTGTGCACGAAGTGCTCGGCCGAGTGGACCTGCACCGGAGCCCCGGCGGTGAGCGCCGTGCCGATCGCGTTGGTCCCCGTGGCCCCCTCGGCCCAGGACACGCCCTCCTCCAGGCTGATGCCGTCGGCCCGCCGCATCACCTTGGCGTTGCCCTCGCGCCACAGGACGCGGCCCTGTTCGTCGGAGACCACCAGGATCTGGAGCGAGGCGTCGACGAAGCCGCCGAGCCCGTCACAGACGCCGCGTATCACCTCACCGAGTGCCGATGTGCGACGCCGGTGTTCGAGTTCCTCCGGCGTCATCACCACCGGGCCGGTCTCCTGGTGGGGGCTCACGCCAAGGCGCCGCATCCGCTGCCACGACGCCTCGATGACGGGGCGGGGCGGCATCGGCGGCCGGTCACCGGCCAGCGACGCCTCCCGGATCTCCTGGAGCAGCCGTGTCGCCCGGCCGCCGTCCATCGCGGCCAGGCGGGACAGGTTGAGCGGTGTGTGCTTCATCGGGCCCCCGGCGGCGTACGGCGATGTATCGATTCCGCATTATGCGGAGCTGATCGCTCCGCTCGCTCCATCGTGCCGTTCCGGCCCGTTCACGGGCGGCGGTTCGGATATTTTCTGCAACCACTTGCAACCCTGGCGAACGGCCGCTGCCATGCGTGAAGGTGACAGCAAGTCGTGGGTGGTGCCGTGTCGGCGCAGCACCACCCACGGCCCTGAACAGGGGAACACCGCACCGGCCACGGCCGGGCGCCGGCGTCTCAGCCGACCGCCCGCGCGCGCGTCACCACCGACTCCAGGTCCAGACTGTGCGGCAGCGTGCCGAAGGCCGTACCCCAGTCCCCGCCGAGCCGTGACGCGCAGAACGCGTCCGCGACCGCCGGCGGCGCCCACCGCACCAGCAGCGACCCCTGGAGCACCAGCGCCATCCGCTCCACCAGCCGTCGCGCGCGGGCCTCGACACCGTCCAGATCGGCGAGTTCGGTCAGCAGGTCCTTGATCGCCCCGTCCAGCCGGTGGTCCGCGCCGCGCGCCCTGCCCACCTCCTGGAGGAACGCGTTCAGCGCCTCGGGCTCGCGCTGGAGCGCGCGCAGCACGTCGAGCGCCTGCACATTGCCCGAACCCTCCCAGATCGAGTTGAGCGGCGACTCGCGCAACAGCCGCGGCATCCCCGACTCCTCGACGTAACCGTTGCCGCCCAGACACTCCAGCGCCTCGGCCGCGACCGGTGTACACCGCTTCGTCACCCAGTACTTGGCCGTCGGCACCGCGAGCCGCAGAAACGCCCGCTCCGTCTCCGAGCCGGTGCTCTGCACCGCGTCCTGCGCCGCCGCCAGCCGCAGAGCCAGCGTCGTCGCGGCCTCCGACTCCAGCGCCAGATCGGCCAGTACGTTGCGCATCAGCGGCTTGTCGATCAACTCACCGCCGAACGCGCTGCGGTACGCGGCGTGATGGACCGCCTGCGCGACCGACTGCCGCATCAGCGCCGCCGATCCGAGCACACAGTCCACCCGCGTCGCCGCCACCATCTCGATGATGGTGCGCACCCCGCGCCCCTCCTCGCCGACCCGGCGGGCCCACGTGCCGTCGAACTCCACCTCGCTCGACGCGTTCGACCTGTTGCCCAGCTTCTCCTTCAGTCGCTGGATCAGGAACACGTTGCGCGTGCCGTCCGGCAGCACCCGGGGCACGAGGAAGCACGTCAGCCCGGCCGGCGCCTGAGCCAGCACCAGGAACCCGTCGCACATCGGCGCCGAACAGAACCACTTGTGTCCGGTGAGCAGATACTCGCCGTCGGCGTCGAGCGGCCTCGCGGCCGTCGTGTTGGCCCGTACGTCGCTGCCGCCCTGCTTCTCGGTCATGCCCATCCCGAACAGCGCCCCGGCCTTCTCGGCGGCGGGCCGCAGACCGGGTTCGTACCGGTGCGAGGTGAGCCGCGGCTCCCACTCGGCGGCCAGGGCCGGCTCCGTACGCAGCGCGGGCACCGCCGCGTGCGTCATGGACAGCGGACAGCCGTTCCCGGCCTCTGCCTGCGTCCACACGTAGAACCCGGCGGCCCGGCGCAGATGCCCGTCAGACCTGCCCCAGGCGTCCGTGAGCCCCGCCGACACCGCCCGGTCCAGGAGTTGGTGCCAGGCCGGATGGAACTCCACCTCGTCGATCCGGTTGCCGTACCGGTCGTGGGTACGCAGCTTCGGCGGATTCTCGTTGGCCAGGGTCCCCCACTCCTGGGTCCGCGCCGAACCGGCCTCCAGGCCGAGCGCGGACAGCTCCGACCGCGCCTCGTCGAGGACTTCGGGGGTGGAGTGCCGCTCCAGCCCTTCCGTGAGGACCCGGTCGCCGGTGAAGACGTCGTACCCCACCAGGGGCGGAACCTGGTTGGTCACTGTGTGAGTGCTGGCAGTCATGCCGCTACGGTAAGGAGGTGCAGGCAGCAAACGAAACACCCGAGCGGCCATCGGGCCGGCTCCGCCGGGTCCGTGCCCTCTACCGCAATGTCTCCAAGCGGAGGATGACCTGGCTGCTGCTGAAGGACACGGTCAACTCGTGCATCGAGTACCGGATTCTCGGTCTCGCCGCGGAGGCCGCGTTCTTCACGCTGCTCTCCCTGCCGCCGTTGATGATGGGTCTCCTCGGCCTGCTCGGGTACATAGACGACTGGACCAACACCACCACGGTGGCCTCGATCGAGGAGAACATCCTCACCGCGGTCGGCACGGTCCTCTCGGACCGCGGCGTCGACCAGATCGCGAGACCGCTGCTGGCGGACGTCACACACGGCGGACGCCCCGACCTCATCTCCATCGGTTTCGCCATCGCCCTCTGGTCGGGCTCCCGCGCGGTGAACGTCTTCATCGACACGATCACCGTGATGTACGGACTCGACGGGCGCCGCGGCATCGTCGCCACCCGGCTGCTCGCCTTCCTCCTCTACATCGTGGCGCTGCTCATCGGGGCCGTGGTGCTGCCCCTCGCGGTGGTCGGGCCCGACAGGGTCGTCGACATCATCCCGTGGGGCACGGAGGTCGCCAGCGTCCTGTACTGGCCGGTGGTGATCCTGCTCTCCGTCGCCTTCCTGACCACGCTCTACCACGTGTCGGTGCCCGCGCGTTCGCCGTGGATAGAGGACGTGCCGGGCGCGCTCGTCGCCCTCGCGATGTGGGTCTTCGGCAGCTTCCTGCTGAGGATCTACCTCACCAGCACGGTCGAGGGCCCCACCATCTACGGATCGCTCGCCGCCCCCATCGCGGTCCTGCTGTGGATCGGGATCTCGGCCTTCGCGGTCCTGGTCGGCGCGGCGGTCAACGCCGCCATCGACCGGGTCTGGCCGTCCGTCGCCACGGCGGCGGCCCGCGCGGCCAACGAGCGCCTGCGCGCCGCGCACGCGGCGGAGCAGGTGGCGAGGACCGAGGCGCTGTCGGGGGAGCCGGACGACGGCGAGTACGGCCCCGACCCGGACATGCCCTCCGAATTCCCCGAGAGATGGTCCCGCTTCCTGCCGCCGGACGATCTGAAGTCACGGTTCCACTCGGGCCGCGACAAGGAGCAGCGGCCGTGATCTCCGCCGGGGGGGCCACGGGGCGGCGCCGGTAACCTGGAGGTGTGTACAGCGAACGGGCGTCGCACGCCGAGGGCGTCGTCGTATGGGCGCGGACGGCGCCCGGGCGGGACGAGGGCCCCGTCTACCCCGTCCTGCCGGACGGCTGCATGGATCTTCTCTGGACCGGCGGCCGGCTGAGCGTCGCGGGACCCGACACGCACGCCTTCGCCCCGAAGCTGTCGGACGGCGGTGGCGGCTTCGCCGATGTCGTCGGGGTCCGCTTCGCGCCCGGCGTGGCGCCCGCGCTGCTGGGCGTACCGGCGCACGAGCTGCGCGATCAGCGCGTGGCACTCGCCGACCTGTGGCCGGGCCCTCAGGCACGCGAGATCGCCGAGCGCGTCGCCGCCGCCACCGACCCGGCCGCCGCCCTGGAAACGGTGGCACTGCGCCGGGTTGCCGTCACCGGACCGCCCGACCCGCTGCTGCGCGCCGTCGTCGACGGGCTGGAGGCCGGGCACACGGTCGCCTCCGTCGCGGACACCGTCGGACTCGGCACCCGCGGGCTGCACCGCCGCTCACTGGACGCCTTCGGCTACGGACCCAAGACCCTGGGCCGCGTCCTGCGGCTCCAGCGCGCGCTCACGCTCGTACGGGCCTCGGTGCCCTACGCGGAGGCGGCCGTCGCCGCCGGCTGCGCCGACCAGGCGCATCTCGCCAGGGAGACGCGCGATCTGACCGGGCTGACGCTCGGTGCCTACGAGGCGTTGGCGAAGAGCGAGACTCCGCAGCCGTCCGGGTCGAGCACGACCGCGTAGCGCTGGCCCCAGTCCGCGTTCCACGGCTTGAGGTGCCCGCGGTACCCGGCGCCGGTCAGCTCCGCGTAGACCGCGTCGACGTCGGCGGGACTGTCGCAGAGGAAGTTGAGGCCCAGCCGGTCGCCGGTCGACGGCGGGGTCCAGTCGGGGTCGAACGAGCGCACGACGTCCTCCGTGTCCCACGCCAGCCGCATTCCGCCGGGCAGGGCGGCCTCCACATGGGGAGCGGTGTCCGCGTCGGCCGGGATGTCCAGGCCGAGCCTGCGGTAGAAGGCGAGTGAGGCCGCCATGTCGGAGGTGACGATGCCGATCAGATCGAGTCGTGGAGTCATGCGCCCAAAGTAGGCGCGGTCCGTCGCGACGGTCTTGAACGAATCGGACAGGACGTCGACGCCCCCTCCACCGGCCCCCTTTCGCGGCGGGGGCGTTCGCGGCGGGGGCGGATCACATAGCCTCGAACGGTGCGGTGGTGGGGTGGGACGAGCAGCGATAGAGCCCGGGACGGCGGTACGGGCGCGCGGAGCGGTACGGGCGGTTGGACGGTGGTCGGCCCCGCCGTGCGCGACACCGCCCTGTGGCTCGCCCTGGCCGGGGTCGCGCTCGTCTGGTTCGTGGGCCACCCCGAGTCCTCCGTCGCGCTGGAACTGGTGCTGCCCCTGGCCGTTCTCGCCGTCGCGATCCCGGGCCGCCGCCGGTGGCCGGTGGCCGCCGTGTTCGCGGTCAACGCGCTGTGCGCGATCGGCCTCGCGCACCCGGTCACGCCGGCCAACGCGTACATCGTGGCGCTGGCCGTCTCGGCCTATCTCCTTGGCACCGGACCGACCACCACCCGCTCCGCGCTGCCGGCCTTCGGCGGCTGCCTGGCGCTCGACCTGGTGCTCTGCGCCGCGCTGGGCGGGGGAGCGGTGTGGTGGTACTACACGCTGACGGCCTTCCCCCTGGCGCTGCTGGTGCCCTGGCTCTTCGGCCGCTACTGGCAGGCACAGCTCGCTTTCGTACGCGGCGGCTGGCAGCGGGCGCAACTCCTGGAACGCCAGCAGCGGCTCGTCGCCGAACAGGCCCGGCTGCGGGAACGGACCCGGATCGCCGCCGACATGCACGACTCGCTCGGGCACGAGCTGAGCCTCATCGCGCTACGGGCCGGCGCCCTGGAACTCTCACCCACGCTGACCGGCCGGGACCGGGCGGATCTCGGCGAGTTGCGGGCCGCCGTGTCGGACGCGGTCGGTCATCTGCGGGACACCGTGGGGGTGTTGCGCGACGACGAGGGAGACCGGGCCGCCGCGCCGACGGACGAGTCCGTCGAGGAACTGGTCGACCGGGCGCGGGACTCCGGCGTCACGGTGGACCTGCGGCGCGACGGCGTACCGGCGCCCCCGGGCCTCTCCCCGCTCGTCGACCGCGCCGTCTACCGGGTGGTGCGTGAGTCGCTGACCAACGCGGCCAAGCACGCGCCCGGAGGCGCGGTACGGGTGCGGATCACGCACGAGGGAGGGCGGACGGACGTACGGGTGACCAACGCGGCCGGGGACGCGGGAAAGTCGCTCCCACCGTCGCGCCCGGTGTCGGGAGGGCACGGTCTGACGGGGCTGCGGGAGCGGGTAGGGGTGGTGGGCGGGACGCTGCGGGCCGCGCCGCGGGGGACCGGGTTCGAGGTCGCCGCGACGATGCCGGACCGGGTGGGCCAGGACCGGCCGCTGCGGCAGTCCGGGGCCGTTACCGATCCCGACACCGAGTCCTGCGCCGAGTCGGGGTCGGCATCGGAGTCGGGGTCGGAGTCGGTACGACAGCTCACCACCGCCCGGCGAAGGGCCAGGCTGCGCTTCGCCGCCGCGTTCGTGGTGCCCGGCGGATTCGGGCTGATCACCCTGGGTTCCGCCGCTTACGCCGCGTTCCAGCTCGCGACCTGTGTGCTGCGGCCCGCCGACTACGCCCAGCTCCAAGTGGGGGGTGACCGCGCCGAGTTCGCGAACGTCCTGCCGGCGCGGCAGTTCCCCTACGTCTCCGACTCCGTCAAGGCCCGTCCCCGCCCCGCCGGAACCACCTGCGCGTACTACCGGTCCAGCGGCAGCCTGCTCGACCAGGTGGACGTCTACCGCCTCTGCTACAGCGGGTCCCGGCTGGTCTCCAAGGACGTCGTGCCCGGGTCGGGCAGTGGGTGACGGCGTCGTGCCGCCGCCGGGCTACGCGTCGCGCCGCCGCAGCACCTCGCGTCCGATCAGATGCCCGGCGGCCGCCCACCCCGCCACGATCAGGAAGCCCACCACCCGCGGATACGGCGCGTCGTCGGCCAGCATGGCGTGCGTGCCCGCGCCGTGCGGCAGACGGTCGTTGACGGCTCGCAGCACATCGCCGCCCAGCCCCACCAGCACGGTCGGCACGCCGTAGAGCAGCAGGAAGAGCACCGTCAGCACCGCGGCCGGCGCCCGCAGGGCGAAGGACACCCCCACCGTCAGCGCCGCCACCAGCGCCAAGTAGCAGCCCAGCAGGAGCACTTGACCGAGCACCCCGGCGGCGTCGAACGTCGCCCGGCCCTCGAACGACGCCCACGCCACGGCCGTTCCCAGCACCCCGAACAGCACACCGGCCACGAACGCCACCGCCGCCGTGACCACCGCCTTGGCCAGCTCGACCCGGTGCCTGACCGGCACCCACAGCAGCGTCGCGCGCACGCCGGTCGTCGCGTACTCGCTCGTCACCGTGGTCATCGCCAGGACCACCACCACGAACTGCACCAGCACCGCCGCGGTCACCGGCGCGTTGCCGACCGGCTGGACGGGATGGTCGTTGACACGGGCGATGGCGCCGTAGTAGAAGGTGAACACCCCCATCAGCAGCGCGCCCGCGACCAGGCACGCATAGGCGGCCCGCACCGTCCACAACTTGGTCCACTCGGCGGCCACCGCCCCCGGGAACCCGCCCCCGCCCGGCGTGCTCCCGCCCGCCGGGCCGCCCCCGTCCCTCATGCCCCGGTCCCCGTCCCGGCCCCGTACTCCACGCTTCCGGCCGTCAGTTCCATGTATGCCTGCTCCAACGAGGCGGATACCGACCGCAGTTCGTGCAGCCGCACCCCCAACCCGTACGCCGCGTCCCCCACTTCCCCGGCGGTGCGGCCCGTCACGATCAGCTCCGTGTCACCGGCCGGCGCAACCTCCGCGCCCTCCCGGGCCAGTCGGCCCATCAGCGCGCGCCGGTCGTCGGCGCCCGGGACCCCGACCCGCACGGAGGCTTGCGAGCTGTCGGCCGGGAAATCCGCCATCGCCGTGTCCGCGAGGAGCTTTCCCCTCCCGATGACGACGAGTTGATCGGCCGTCAGCTGCATCTCGCTCATGAGATGGCTGGAGAGGAAGACGGTGCGCCCCTTCGGCGGCCAGCGAGCGCATCAGCTCGCGTACCCAGCGCACCCCGTCCGGGTCGAGACCGTTGACGGGCTCGTCGAAGACGAGGACGCGCGGGTCGCCGAGCAGGGCTCCCGCGATGCCGAGCCGCTGGTACATGCCGAGCGAGAACGCCCCGGCGCGCTTGCGGGCCACCGACGCGAGTCCCACCAGCTCCAGGACCTCGTCCACCCGGCCCACCGGAACACCGTTGCTGCGGGCCTGCGCCGTCAGATGCCCGCGTGCGGAGCGCGCCGGGTGCAGGGCCTTCGCGTCCAGCAGCGCGCCGACCTCGCGCACGGGACGGCGCAGCGCCGCGTACGGCCTGCCGTCGATGAGAGCCGTGCCGGCGGTCGGGTGGTCGAGTCCGAGGATCATGCGCATGGTGGTCGACTTGCCGGCCCCGTTCGGGCCGAGGAAACCGGTCACCCGGCCTTCCGCGATGTCCAGTGTCAGACCGTCCACGGCGACGGTGCCGCCGTAGCGTTTGGTCAGCCCTCTCAGGGTGATCACGTCTGTGCCCGTCCTTCTTCCGGTGATTCGTACCTGTCCTTCGGACGGTACGAATCACCGGTGCGCGCGCACATCCGGCGTTCGTCAGCGATCACACCCCCGACTTTCGTCGGGGACCCTGCGGTGACCCTGCTCGGTACACTCCGCCCGTGGTGAGAGTGCTGGTGGCGGACGACGAGGCGCTGGTCCGCGCGGGAGTGCGCGCGATCCTCGCGCGGGATCCGGGGATCGAGGTCGTCGCGGAGGCGGCCGACGGCCGGGACGCCGTCGACGCCGTACGCGAACACCGGCCGGACGTCGCCCTGTTGGACATCCAGATGCCGGTCCTCGACGGGATCCGCGCCGCGGAACGGATCCATCGGGAGCTGCCCGGTACGGCGGTGGTCATGCTGACGACCTTCGGCGAGGACGACTTCATCGCCCGCGCGCTGAGCGGCGGGGCCGACGGGTTCCTGCTCAAGGCGGACGACCCCGGGGAGCTGCTGGCGGGCGTGCACGCGGTGGCCGGGGGCGGCGCGTACCTCTCACCGAGGGTCGCGGCCCGGGTCGTCGCGGGGCTGCGGGCCGGCGGGTCGGGTGCCGCGGCGGTGAGACCGCTGGCCGAGCGGCTGACCGGGCGCGAGCACGATGTCCTGGCGCTGGTCGGCGCGGGGCTGTCCAACGCCGAGATCGGCGGACGCCTGCATCTGGTCGAGGGCACGGTGAAGGCCCATGTCAGCGCGATCCTGGCCAAGTTGGGCGTACGGAACCGGGTGGAGGCGGCGATCGCGGCGTACGAGGCGGGGCTGGTCGGCAGGGACCGCGACGACCGGTCCTGAGACCGGGCCGGACGCACGACGGCGGGCCGCGCCTGGGGCGCGGCCCGCCGGGGACAACTGTCCCTGCGTCGTTCAGGGCTTCAGGGGATCGTCATCCCCCGGGGCCCGGACGCCTCGGACGGTCAGATGATCGAGACGCCGTAGACGCTGAGGGCCTCGGTGACCGGCTGGTAGAACGTGGTGCCGCCGGAGGAGCAGTTGCCGCTGCCGCCGGAGGTCAGGCCGTGCGCCGTGCTGCCCGAGAAGAGCGCGCCGCCGCTGTCGCCGGGCTCGGCGCAGACGTTGGTCTGGATGAGGCCCGAGACGATGCCGTCGGCGCCGTAGTTCACGGTCGCGTTGAGGCCCGTGACCGTGCCGCTGTGGAGACCGGTCGTGCTGCCGCTACGGGTGACGCCCTGACCGACGACGGGGTCGGCCGCGCCGTCGATCTCCTGGTAGCTGCCGTTGTACAGGTAGACCCTGCCGTCGGCCGCACCCGGGTCGGCGTGCTGGATGATCCCGTAGTCGTCACCCGGGAAGCTGGAACCGGCGGTCGTGCCGATGGACCAGCTGCTGCCGATGTTGGTGCAGTGACCGGCGGTCAGCGCGTAGTTGGCGCTGCCGTTGGTGACGTTGAAGCCGAGGGAGCAGCGGGCGCCACCGGTGGTGATGGCCTCGCCGCCGGCGATCAGCTTGCTGAAGGTGCCGGGGGTGCGCTTGATCGTCACGCCGGCGTCGGTGCCGGCGACGGCCGACTTGACCTCGGCCAGCTCGGCCGCCGAGACGGTGCTGTCGGCGGTGACGACGATCTTGCCGGTGGCCTTGTCCGTGTACCAGGCGGTGCCGGCCACGTCCGCGCCGCGAACCGCGGAGCTGGCGTCGGCGAGCTGAGCCGCCGTCACCTTGGCCTCGGGGGCCGGTGCGGCCACCGCTGACGGGACGGCGAGCGCGACGGCGGCCACGAGACCGGTGGAAACGGCCAGGGCACGAGCGCGTCTGGACACGCCATTGCGGGGGGAGAAGCGCTTGAAGGTCACGAAATCCTCCATCGGTGGGGGGAAAGCACGGCCCCGTGGGGTGTGGGCCGTTGTTCGTGCGCCGGTCCGTGGCCGGTCTCTGCCGGTCGTGGACCTGTTGAGCCGCACGGATGGAATCGTTGACGGGCTGCGCCTCGTACACAAGGCCGACTTCCGGACCCCGGCCACGCGCGCCACGGTCCGGCCCGGGTAACGCTCCTGACGGAGCGTCATTTTTTCTTTGCACGCGCATGGGCTGCGGTTTGCTGCAAATTGAACCGGCGAGGCGTGCCGGTGGCGCGCTACGGGCGGAAACTCCCGGCGAGGCAGCGGATTTGAGTCTGAGTGCCGGAGGCTGCGACGGGTCACTTCACGAACACGCAGGGTTTGCGGGGTGGTTCGGTGTCCGATATCGGCCGTGTGCGCGACCGCGCGGGAGTCGGGTCAGGTGGGGCTCATCGAACGCCTCTCCTGTGGCCGGTGGAGCCTTATGTGTCGTACGTGCGAATTGCGCGCACTCGATCGATGGCTGAAAACCTTCATCCTGGCCCGAGTTGGAGATAAAGAGCCTGTCCGGAATCGGCCAAGGTCGCGCCCTTGCGGAGTGGCCCTCATCTGTGCATTGGCCATGAAGTGCCGTCGGGAGCCGCCGCATGGACGGGCCCGGCCGGGAAACCCGCAGTGCATGACGGACGACATGACAAGACCCGGCGGGACCGCGCCCAGGGGCCGTGACGAATCGCCAAAGGAGCGGGCCGACCGGCGCTGGGCAGAACTGCTCCAGGAGGTGCGCGTCGCACAGACCGGGGTGCAGATCCTGTTCGGATTCCTGCTCACCGTGGTCTTCCAGCCGCGCTTCGGCGATCTCTCCGACACCGACACCAACATCTACCTCGCGACGGTGGTGCTCGGAGCCGTCACCACCGGCGCGCTCATCGCGCCCGTCTCCTTCCACCGGATGGTCACGGGGCGGCGGCTGAAGCCCCAGATGGTCGAGTGGGCGTCCCGGCTCACCTTCGTCGGGCTGGTCTTCCTGCTGTGCACCATGGCGTCGGCCCTGCTGCTGATCCTGCGCGTGGCGCTCCACAACGCCATCGCGCTGTGGATCGTCGCGGGCCTGGTGCTGTGGTTCGTCCTCTGCTGGTTCGTCCTGCCGGCCTGGGCCCGCCGTGAGAGCGCCAGGGCCGCCACCGATTGACCGGCGCCGGGCCGCCCGTCACGCGCGACCGGCGCCGAACGGTCAGGCCGGGCGGTCCTGCAGTACGGAGAGGGTGTTGCCCGCCGGGTCGGTGAACCACGCGATGTACGGGCCGCCCAGCCGGAAGATCCCCTTCTCGTCCGTCTCCATGCCGGGATAGCGCTCGAAGCGCACACCCCGCCGGACCAGATCGTCCACGGCCGTCTCGACGTCGTCCACGGGGAAGTTGAGGATCGTGTACGTGGCGGGTACATGGTCCGGCTTCGGGTAGACGAGCACCTCCGCCCCGCCCGCGAGGCGCAGCCGCAGCATGCCGTTCGCCTCGGTGACGTCCAGGCCGAGCGTCTCGCCGTAGAAGAGACGGGCCCTCGGGATGTCGTCCACGGCGAAACCGCTGAACGCCTTGCTTCTGCCGAGCACGGCTGCTTCCTCTCGTCCGGCCGGAGCCCCTGGTTCCCGACCGTACAAGCAGGGCCGGGACCCGGCAGCCCGGCCGGTCCGGGCGGGTCCGCCGTGCGGACCGCCGCACCGGATGCGTAATACTCGGAGTATGACTCCGCGTACTACCGGCAAGGGCGGCCGGGCGGTCCGCCCCGCGGCCGACATGTCCGTCCGGCGGGCCACGGCGCGTGACGCCAAGCGGCTGACCGGGCTGGTCCGGTCGTCCAGCGCCTACGAGGGCCCGTACGCGCCCATGATCGCCGGCTACCGCGTGGGGCCCGACTACGTCGAGACCCACCGGGTCTTCCTCGCCGCGGCCCCGGACGGGCGGCTGCTCGGCTTCTACGCCCTGCTGCTCGCCCCGCCCGAACTGGACCTGATGTTCGTCGCCGACGCCGCGCAGGGCCTCGGGGTCGGGCGACGGCTGATCAACCATATGAAGGAGGAGGCGCGCGCGGCCGGCGTCCGCTCCGTACGCGTGGTGTCGCATCCGCCCGCCGAGGGTTTCTACCTCGGCGTCGGCGCGCAACGCCTCGGTACGGTGGCGGCGAACCCGCCCGCGGTGCTGTGGGACCGTCCCGAGCTGGTCATCCATCTCTCTCCCGCCGGTGACGCTCCGGCCCGAACGGTCGAACAGGCCCCCCACACGGGTAGTTGACGCGCACAGACCCCCCGATCCGCGTCGGGATGTGGTCGCATGAGATGCGGTCGGACCCATTGACCGCGCTCCACCAAGACGTAACGCTGTCGCACATGGCTGAACGCCGGACACTCATGTGAACGCGTGTTCGGTGGTCCCGTGCATCGTGCGTCATCGAGCAGTCACTCCTGCATCACTCCCTGATCCCCCACATCTCAGGAAGGCAGGCAACGGCTCATGAAGGACTCACAGGAAACGGCCCAGGAGCCCACGGAAGGCACGATCAACTGGCAGACCCCCGAGTTCGTGGTCGTCGAGACCGCGCTGGAGGTCACCGCCTACGCCCTCACCGACCGGTAGACCCCGCCGCCATGCTGCTGCAGGTGCTCGGCACCGCGGCGGGCGGCGGACTGCCCCAGTGGAACTGCGCGTGTCCCGGCTGCGCCGGGGCGCGCGCCCACCCGCACCGGCGCCGCCGCCACGCCTCACTCGCCCCGCGCGCCGACGAGGACCGCTGGTATCTCGTCAACGCGCCCCCCGACAGCGGCGACCAGATCGAGGACAGCCCCGCACTGCGTCCGGGGCCCGGAGCGCGTGACACACCGGTGGCCGGAGTGATCCTCACCGACGCCGAACTCGACCACACCCTGGGCACCGCGCCGCTGCGCGAGGCGAGTGGATTCGACGTCCTGGCCACCCGTCCCGTCCACGGCGCCCTGACCGGGCTGATGAGACTTCACGCCATCCTCGCCCCGTACACCCGTGTCGAATGGCGGGAGCTGGGCGGCGAGCCCGAGCCGCTCACCAAGGGCGGCGCCGTCGAGATCGACGCCGTACCCGTCTCGCCCGAACGCCCGCGCTACGCCGCCACCGCGGACGCGGCGAACGGAGCCGGCGGAGCGGACGGGACCGACGACGACCCCGCCTGGGTGGTCGCGCTGCGGCTGCGCGAGACCGCCACCGGCCGCAGCCTCCTCTACGCCCACGCCCTGGCCCGCTGGACCGACACCTTCCAGGACGCCGTCGAGGCCGCCGACTGCGTGATCCTCGACGGCACCTTCTGGGACGACGACGAACCCGTACGGACCGGTACCTCGGACCGCACCGCCACCGGCATGGGACATCTGCCGATCGCGGGACCGGGCGGCACCGCCCGCCGGCTCTCCGGACTGCGCGCCCGCTGCCTCTACACGCATCTCAACAACACGAACCCCCTCTGCGACCCGGACGCCCCGCAGCACACGCTCCTGGGGGAGTGGGGCCCGGAGGTCGCCGCCGACCGAACGGTGATCGAGTGTGAGCACAGCGCAACCGCGACGCGCTCCTGCCCGATCGCGCCCCGATCCACCGGGCCAGGCAGTCCGTCCGGCGGTGGCGGGAGCGCCTGTCAGGGCGGCTGGAGCTGGTGTGGGTCGTGCCGGACTACGTGGACGGGACGGCCAAACCCTGTATGGGCGGCTGGGGCGCCCTCTCGCTGACGGTCGCGCCGGACGGCACCGTGTACCCCTGCCCGGCCGCCGCCGCCCTGCCGGAGCTGGACGCGCCCAATGTCAAGGACCACTCCCTGGCGTGGATCTGGCACGAGTCGAGGGCCTTCAACCTCTACCGGGGCGAGGAGTGGATGAGCGCCCCGTGCCGTAGCTGCGAGCTGCGCGCCAGGGACTTCGGCGGCTGCCGCTGCCAGGCCCACGCGCTCACCGGCGACGCCGCGCGGACGGACCCGGCCTGCCACCTGTCGCCGGACCACGCGCTCGTGCGTGACCTGGTGGACACCCCGACGGCCCCCGAGCCGCTGCCGGCCGGGGCGGCACCCACGACGCCCTCGTACGTCCACCGAAACCACCCCGACGACCACCGAGCCGCACGCGGTCACCCCTAGAACTCCCTTTCGCGCGGCCCCCCATGGCCGCACCGCACCGCAGACCGCACCGCTCAGCACCGCGCACAGCACCTCCCATCCCCACCCCCCACTTCATCCGGAGGAATCCATGCACGGCAGCAAGCCGACGAGGACCCTCGTCGGGGCGGCGGCCACCGTCGCCGCCGCGGCACTCGTCGCCGGACTCGTCCAGAGCGCCGGCGCGAACGAGGCCGGCGCCACCGCCGCGGCCGGCGAACCGACCGACATCACCACCATCTCCACCGGCTACTCGATCCCGTGGGGCATCCACTGGCTGCCGGACAACTCCTCGTCGCTGGTCACCGAGCGCAACTCCTTCAAGGTCTTCAAGGTGACCCCGGCCGGGCAGCGGACGGAGATCGGCACCGTCCCCGAGTCCCAGACCACCGGAGGCGAGGGCGGTCTGATGGGCGTCGCCGTCGACCCGGACTGGGAGAGCAATCACTTCGTGTACTTCATGCACACCGCGTCCGAGGGCAACCGGATCGCCCGTATGACCTACGACGGCACCCGACTCACCGGCTACACCGCCCTGTTGAAGGGCATCGCGAAGAACAGGTACCACAACGGCGGCCGGCTCGCCTTCGGCCCGGACGGTCATCTCTACGCCTCGACCGGCGACGCGCGGAACACCGCCCTCGCCCAGGACAAGAACTCCCTCAACGGCAAGATCCTGCGGATGACGACGGACGGCGAGCCGGCGCCCGGCAACCCGTTCGACAACCACGTCTACAGCCTCGGCCACCGCAATCCGCAGGGCATCGCCTTCGACCCGCAGGGCCGGCTCTGGGAAGCGGAACTCGGCGAGAGCGCGCGGGACGAACTCAACCTCGTCAAGGCGGGCAACAACTACGGCTGGCCCGTCTGCGAAGGCAACTGCTCCCAGGCGGGGATGACCAACCCGAAGGCCACCTGGACCACCGCCGAGGCCTCACCCAGCGGTATAGCCGTCGTCGACGGCGCCGTCTACATGGCGTCGCTGCGCGGCGAACGGCTCTGGCGGATCCCGATCGACACCGCCGACGAGAACGTCGGAACGCCGCAGGCGCACTACGTCGGCACACGTACGGGCGGCTGCGCGGCGTGACCAAGGTGCCGGGCGCCGACGTCCTGTGGCTCTCCACGACGAACGTGGACAGCAACGGCGGTGAACCGGCCGGGTCGGACAAGATCTTCCGGGTGACGATCGGCTGAACCGGCGCGCTCACGACCGACCACCGGCCTCGTACGACCGGCCCCGACCGGCTTCGCGCGACCGGCGCGCGGCCCCGACGGCCGCTGTCCGGCGCGGAACTCCCCTTCCGAGCCGGACAGTCGGCCCGCCCGCCCCTCCCCGCCCCCCGGCAACCCCCAGCTCCGCTCAGCCCACCAGCGGCTTCAGCAGCATCGGCAGCGCGTGGTGCAACTCCCGCTCCCAGTAGGCCGGGGAGTGCGTGCCCGCGTAGAAGTGCGTCGTCACCGGCGCCCCGGCCTCCCGCAGCCGGTCCGCCACGGCCCGTGACTCCCGCTCCATCAGCGTCTCGGACGGCGAGATCACGTCGTCGCCGAAGGGATCCGCGGGATCCTCCAGCCCCGGGATCTCCTCGTCGGGCTCGACGTCCGGAGGATCCAGCACGCCGGCCGTCCCGTCGCCGGCGGACAGCCGCACGGGCACGCCCCGCAGCCGCTCGGCCAGGTAATACGGGTCGTGCGCCGCCCAGTTGGCGCGCTGCTCGACCGGGTCGCCCCAGAGCGCCTTCCAGTCGAGCCCCAGATGATCCATGCCCGCCCTGACGGCGTGCGGGTGCATCAGCGGATGCACGTACCCGCTGAAGCTCGCCGCCGCTCGGAACATCCCCGGCCGCCGCGCGGAGTACGAGAGTGCGCCGAACCCGCCCTGCGACTCGCCCGCCACCGTGCGCCGCGTACCGGCGCCGTACTCCCGCTCCAGGAGCGGCCGCACCTCGTCCAGATGGAAGCGCTCGACACCGGGCTGCCCTCCGGCGCCCCCGTTCCACCAGTTCGTGCAGAAGCCGAACAGCGGCATCTCGGGCATCACCACCAGCACGTTCCGCAGCTCGGGCAGATCCTGCACCCCGTAGTCGCGGGTCCAGCTCAGATGGTCGCCGTCCCCGCCCAGGAGCAGGTAGAGCACCGGCCGGCGGTCGCCGGGCCGGCGGTCGTCCCAGCCCTCCGGCGTCGCGAGCCGCACCGCCGCCCGGCGGCCCGGCGCCGGTGAGTCGACGGTCAGATCGACCAGGCCGGAAGGGCCCGCCCGCTCGTTCACGACGCGCGCGCCCGGCAACCGGTCGGCCGACGACGCCGGTCCCGCGGGAGGCAGCAGGGCCGCGACCGCGGCGAGAACGACCACTGCCCGTGCACGTCGAATCCCTACTCCCATACGAGTCCTCCGTGTCCGGCCGGAGGCGTTCCTCCGGTGCCGCCGACGCTACGGAGCGGCCCCCAACCGGTCATCCGGCAGCGGGAGTCGGCGGTACTCCCGCGGGCGTACGCCAACCGCGCACCCCGCCGTTGCGCGCCCACGGGGCGCTCACGGCGTACGACCATGGCGCTCACGGCGTGCGATACCGCGCGCCCACGGCGTGAGTTGTCCCCCTGTGGGGGTCTTCGCCGGAACGCTGCGCACACGAACCGTCGCTGTGTGTACTGTGCGGTTCTGCCTTCCGGGTCCATCCGGCCCGTCAGATTCCCCGATCCTCCCGAGGTCCGTCCGATGATCGAGCAAACGGTTCTGGCCGCAGGCGGCCTGGCCGGGACCCTGCTGGCGCTCGCCCTCGGAGGCGGGCTGCTCCGCTCCCGCCGCGACCGTTCCGGACTCCGCGAGGAGATCGCCGGGCTGCAGGACCAGCTGGACGACGCGCTGTCGAGGGCCGATCGCGTGTCCGGCGAGCTCACCGCCGAGATCGCGCACCTCACCGACAGGCGCGTCCCCGCGGTGGCGACCCGCGCCGCGCACCCGCACGTCCAGGTGCCCGGTCCGCTCAGCCCCGGCTTCGCCCGCAGCGGACCGGGCGCCGGTCTGGACGGGGTGCTCTACGCGCTGTCGAGCGCCATGACACAGGAGCGCAAGCGGGTCGACGCGGCGGCGCGCGCCGGTATGCGCGGCACCACCCGCGAGATCCAGGCAGGTCTCTACCGACTCCAGGACGTACTGAGAGGGCTTCAGCAGCAGTACGACGAACCCGAACTGGCCCAGACCCTGTACGAACTCGACCACGAGAACGAGCAGTCGCTCCGGCGCGCACAGGTCGCCGCCGTGGTGTGCGGTGCCTGGGTGGGCCTGGCCCGCCAGGAGTCGCACCTGGTGGACGCGGTGACCGGCGGCCAGTCACGGATCGTCGGCTACCACCGCGTCCGCGTCAACAACCATCTGGAGCCCGGCACCGCGCTCGTCTCCCACGCCGTCGAACCGGTCGCGATCATCGTCGCCGAGCTCCTCGACAACGCCCTGCGGCACTCCTCGCGCGACACCGACGTCACGGTGAGCCTCGAACGCGCCCACCACGGCGTCGCCGTCACCATCGACGACGCGGGTGTCGGCATGTCCGCCGACGAACGCGCCTACGCGCAGCGGATGGTGGCGAGCAGCGAGCCCATCCTGCTGTCCGACCTCGGCGACCCGCCCCGCATGGGGCTCGCCGCGATCGGCCAGCTCACCCGGCAGTTCGACCTGTCCGTCGATCTGTCGACACCGTCGCCGTACGGGGGAGTGCGCGCGGTGCTCCTCGTCAACGGCCATCTGCTCAGCCATGTCGACCCGGTCGTCCGGCCCCCGGCCGCCGCCGCGCCGCGCTCGACCCGCCCCGCCGGGACTCAGCAGCCCGTCCCGGCGGAGACGATCGGCGGACTGCCCATCAGGGCGAGCGCGTCCTCACGGGCCGTCCGGGCGACCGCCGGGTCTGCGCGCCCCGTCGTCCCCGACATCCCGATGCCCTACCGGGACCCCGCCGTCCCGGCCGTCGACCCACGGGTCCCCGCCGCCCACGACCACGACGACGGACGGGGAACCGACACCGCACCCGCCGACGACGCCCTGCCCCAGCGCAGACGGCGCCGTCCCGACACCGGGGCGGCGGTCCCGGCCGCCCGCCCCGTCCCCGAGCAGGCGCAACCGCCCGCCCGCACCCCCGAAGACTCCGCCGCGGCGCTCGGCGCGCTCCAGTCCGGCACCGCAGCGGCACGATCCACAGCCGACCCCGAAGGGAACGACCCGCGATGAAAAGCCGCGACGCCGGCGAAACGGCGTGGGTGCTCGATCCGATCCTGGAGATCCCGCATGTGCGGGCAGCCGTCCTGCTGACCAGAGACGGCCTCGTCTCCGGTTACACGGACGCGCTGAGCCAGGCGACCGCCGAACGCACGGCGGCGATCACCAGCACCGTGCAGGGCGCTTGCCGTACGGCCGCCGCCGCCTTCGCCGATCACGACGACGCCGAGATCCGCCAGATCGTCATCGAGTCCGATCACGGCTACATCCTGGTGGCGCCCACCTCGCACGGCACCTGTGTCGCCGCGTACGGGGGCCCCGAGGTACGGCTCGACCTGCTCGCCCACCGGGTGCACTCGCAGGTGACCAGACTCGGCGAGAAAACGATGACCGCCGCACCCCGCGGGGGTCAGGGCGGCACTGCGGTATGACCGGCCGCAGAAGCGGCCGTCCACTGGTTCCCGCCTATCTGTCCACCGGCGGTGTGGCTCGGCCGAGCCACACCGATCTGGAGCGGCTCTCGCTGCTCACCGGCCAGGCGGGGCCCGCTCCCGACGGACTCCCTGCCGCCCGGCACGCGCTCTTCGAGGTGCTCGACGGCGGAACGCTCACCCTCGTGGAGGCCGCAGCCCTGCTGGAGCTGCCGGTCTCCGCCGTACGCGTGCTCGCCGCCGAACTGGCGGACCAGGGACTGGTGAGCCTCCGCGCGCCGGTACCCGCAGCCGCCCTGCCCGCACCGGACCTGTTGAAGAGAGTCGCCGATGGCCTCCGCGCCCTCAAGCTGTAGCACCGGTGGCACCGGTGGCACCGGTGGCACCGGCGCCGACGGGCTCCACCTGCCCGACACCACCCGTGAGCTGGTGAAGATCCTGGTGGCGGGCCCGTTCGGGGTCGGCAAGACCACGCTGATCGACTCGGTGTCCGAGATCCGCCCGCTGCACACCGAGGAACACCTCTCCGAGGCGTCCGTCGCCGTGGACGACCTCGCCGGGGTACGGGACAAGACCACCACGACCGTCGCCATCGACTTCGGGCGGATCAGCCTGGAAGCCGGGATCGTGCTCTATCTGTTCGGCACCCCCGGCCAGGAGCGTTTCCGCTCGCTGTGGGCGGACATCTCCCACGGCGCCCTCGGCGCGCTCGTACTGATCGACAGCCGCCGCATCGACGACTCCTTCGACGTGCTCGGTCTGGTCGAGGAGTCGGGGCTGCCGTACGCGGTCGCCCTCAACACCTTTCCCGACGCGCGCACCTACACGGAGGAGCAGTTGCGGCGCTCGCTGGACCTGGAACCCGGCACGTCCATGGTGGTCTGCGACGCCCGTGACACCAACTCGTCCATCGACGCGCTGCTCGCGCTGGTGCAGCAATTGACAGCGGGCCACGCCGCCAAGGCGGCGCCCGCCGGTCCCGCCGACGCCACCGGCCCCATCCCGGAGACGTGGTGATCCCGTGACGTCCTACCCCGCACCCGCGGCGGCCTTCTCCCTCTCGGCGCCGGTCAGGCTCTGGGACGAGGGCTTCGCCGCCGATCCGCACGGCCGCTACGAGGCGCTCAGGGCGCAGGGGCCCGTGGGCTGGGGCGAACTGGCCCCCGGCGAGCCCGCGTACATCGTCACCGACCGCCGGGCCGCGCTCGACATCCTGCACGACCCCGGCACCTGGTCGCACGACTCCAGGGAGTGGGAGGCCACCGCCGCACCCGACTCGCCGATCCTCGGCATGCTGAAGTGGCGCCCGAATCCCCTGTTCACCGACGGCGCCGCGCACATGCGCTACCGCACCGCACTGGTCGACGGCTTCGACCTCGTCGAGCCGCACGACCTGCGCGAGCGCGTGCACCGCGTCGTGGACCTGCTGGTGGGCCGGTTCGGTCCGGCGGGCAGCGCCGACCTCGTCGACGACTTCGCCCGCCCCCTGATGACGCTGATCTTCAACAACCTCTTCGGCCTGCCCGACAGCGAGAGCGCCCGCCTGAACAACTCGCTCGGGCGGCTGATGGAGGGCGGCGACGACGCCGCCGCCGGAGAGGTGGAGTACGGCGAGTACGTCACCGAACTCGTCACCGCCAAGACCCTCGAACGCGGTGACGACCTGACCAGCCGGCTGATCGACCACCCGGCGGACCTCACGTACGAGGAGGTCGTCTGCCAGGTCTTCCTCACCATGGGCGCGGGCCACGAGCCCACCGCGAACCTCGTCGCCAACGCCCTGTCCCGGATGCTCGGAAACCCCGCCTACTACTCCACCCTCACCAGCGGCTCCCGGCCCGTGATGGACGCGGTCCTCGAAGTCCTGCGCCACGAGACGCCGTTGGCGAACTACGGCATCCTCTACGCCCGCGAGCCGCTGAGCTTCCACGGCGTCTGGGTGCGCACGGGAGTGCCCGTCGTCGTCTCGTACGGAGCACTGGGCTATCTCTCCGAGCAGGACGGCGCCGACGAGCCGCACCACCCGCACGACGCCTCCCACCTGTCCTGGGGAGCGGGAGCCCACAAATGCCCCGTCAAGCAGCACGCCCTGCTCATCGCCACCGAAGCCATCGAGCGGATCACGCAGTGGCTACCCGACCTGGAACCCGTCACACCGCGCGACCAACTCACCTGGCGGCCGGGCCCGTTCGTCCGGTCCCTGAAGTCGCTGCCCGTCCGGTTCACACCTCGTACGCCGGACACCACAGTCGTCGCACCGTGATCCCCCGGTAGCGGGTACCCTCCCGCGTGGCGTCCGGCCGGCAGGAGACACCGGAGCCGGCGCACGGGAAGTGACGAAAAGTTCGGGGAGCGGTGTGATCGACGGGCTGAGCCACGGACTCGGCGGCGGAGCGCTCGCGCTCCTCGCCGTCGTGGTCGGTGTCGCCGCGTTCGTCCAGGGCACGAGCGGCCTCGGCTTCGCCCTCGTCGTCGCGCCGGTCGTCGGCATGGTCGCCCCGGACCTGCTGCCGGTGTTCCTGCTGGCCTCGATGATCCCGCTGAATCTGTACGTGGCGTGGCGGGAGCGCGCCGCCCTCGACCTACGGGGCGCCCGCTGGATCTCGGCCGCCCGGCTGGCGGCCACCCCCGCGGGACTGGCGCTGCTGTGGGCGGTCCCCGCACGCCATCTCGGTGTGGTCGTCGGGGCCGCGACGGTGCTGGCCGCCGTGGTGAGTCTGGCGGCGCCCGCGTTCACCCCGGGCCGGGCGGCGTACCTGGGCGCCGGTGCGGTCACCGCTCTCACCGAGACGGCGACGGGCGTCGGGGGCCCACCGCTGGCGCTCGTCTACCAGCACCGGCCCCCGGCCGAACTGCGCTCGACGGTCGCCGTCTGCTTCCTCGTCGGCGAAGTCGCCTCCCTGGGGCTGCTGTTCGCCACCGGACAGGGCCGGCCGGACCAGGTGTGGCCCGCCCTGCTGCTCCTGCCGGTCCTGGTGCTCGGCGTCCGGCTCAGCCGTCTCACGCACCACCGCGTCGACGCGGCGAAGCTGCGGATCACGGTCCTGGTGTTCGCGGCGGTGTCCGGAACGGTGCTGCTCGTCGGGGTCTGAGGCCCGTACCGGGCCCCTCCGCAGGGCTACTTGAGATACGCGAGACCCGGGTGGACGTCCACGTAGCCGTCCACCAGCCGCCGTGCCACCGTGACCGAGTCCACGAGCGGGTGCAGCGCGAACGCCTTGACCGCCGCCGTACGCGAACCGCTCTCCGCCGCCGCCAGCACCTCACGCTCCACGGCCTTGACCGCGCAGACCAGACCGGTCGCGTGGCACGGCAGCGGCGCCACGGACACGGGATGGGCGCCGTTGACGTCGACGAGGCAGGGGACCTCGATGACGGCGTCGGCGTCCAGCACCGAGAGCGTCGTGCGGTTGCGGACGTTGAGGATGAGCGTCGCGCGGCTGTCGTGCGCGATGGCCCGCATCAGGGCGAGGGCGACGTTCTCGTAGCCGCCCGACTCCAGGTCCTCGGCGGCGCGTTCGCCCGCGCCCGCCGCCTCGCGGTTGTGCGCCATGTACGTGGCCTCGCGTTCGGCGCGGGTACGGTCCCAGGTCGCCAGCGCCGGAGTGCCGGGGCGTGCCATCTCTCCGTAGAAGCGGGCCTGTTGGTCCCGCAGGAAGGCGCCGCGGGTCGCCTCGGCCTCGCGGTACGCGCGTACCGTCTCGCGGTTGAAGTAGTAGTAGTGCAGGTACTCGTTGGGGATCGAGCCGAGGGACCGGAGCCACTCCGCGCCGAACAGCCTGCCCTCCTCGATCGAGTCCAGCAGCCCGGGATCGGCGAGCAGTCGTGGGAGCTGGTCGCGGCCGTCCACGCGCAGAGCGCGCAGCCAGCCGAGATGGTTGAGACCCACGTAGTCGATGAACGCCTCGTCGGGGTCACCGCCCAGGACGCGCGCGACGCGGCGGCCGAGTCCCACGGGGGAGTCGCAGATACCGATGACCCGGTCGCCGAGATGGCGCGCCATCGCCTCGGTCACCAGCCCCGCGGGATTGGTGAAGTTGATGACCCAGGCGTCGGGTGCGAGCCGGGCGACCCGGCGCGCGATGTCGACGGCGACGGGCACGGTGCGCAGCCCGTACGCGATACCGCCGGCCCCGACGGTCTCCTGCCCGAGCACCCCTTCGGCGAGTGCCACGCGCTCGTCGGCCGCGCGGCCTTCGAGACCGCCGACCCGGATCGCGGAGAAGACGAAGTCGGTGCCCCGGACCGCCTCGTCCAGGTCGGTGGTGACGGTGACGCGCGGCGCGTCGGCCACCCCTGCCGCCTGGTCGGCGAGCACCCGGGCGATCGCGGCCAGCCGGGCGGTGTCGACGTCGTGCAGCACGATGTCGGTGACCCGCCCGGCCGCGTGATCGCGGAGCAGCGCGCCGTACACCAGGGGGAGCCGGAAGCCCCCGCCGCCGAGGACCGTGAGCCTCATCCGACAACCACCTTCAACTCGCGCCGCGGCTTTCTGGCCGCCACCGACAGGACGGTCCCGTTATACGTCACCGATGCCAAAGATGTTCTCGGCGTTGGTACCGCCGCCTGTGGGGTCGGGCTGCCGGGCGGGCTCCGGCGACACGGCGAGCGTGAACGAGTGACCCGCCGGGTCGGAGTACGTCCGCACGTCGCGCGGCCCGCTGTTGTTCTTCGCTTCGACCGGCCTGGCACCGAGCCCGACCGCCTCGCGCTCGGCCTCGTCCATGTCACCCCGGTTCACGAGGATGCGCAGATGGGCCTGCTGGGAGTCGTCGGGCCGGGGCCAGCTCGGGGGCGCGTAGCCGTGGTCGCGGTGGATCGCCAGATGGACGCCGTTGTTGCCGACGACCTCGACGTAGTCGGGGTCGCCCCACGGGCGGATCTCCGCGTCGAGGAGCGCGGCGTAGAACTCGGCCAGTTCCATCGGTTCGGTGCAGTCCAGGACAAGGACACTCGTCTTCTCAACCATGCCCTCGCGTGTACCCGCCGCCGTCGGCGGCACGCGGTGCACAGGCGTACGCGGCGGCACCGGGCCCTAAAGCGCTGGCGGCCCCGGACACCGTCCCGGCATGCTGGGGCCATGCTGATCAGGGAAGCCACCCCGCGGGACTGGGCCGCCATCTGGCCGTTCTTCCAGGGGATCGTCGCCGCGGGCGACACGTTCACGTATCCGACCGACCTCGAAGCGCACATCGCGCGGGACTGGTGGCTGCTGACCCCGCCGAACCGTACGGTCGTCGCCGTGGACGAGGCGGGTACGGTCATCGGCACCGCGAAGATGAACGCCAACCACATGGGCAACGCCGCGCACATCGCGAGCGCGAGCTACATGGTCGACCCGGCGCACACGGGCCGGGGCGTGGGCCGGGCGCTGTGCGAGTACAGCTTGGAGTGGGCGCGTACGGCCGGCTTCCGCGCGATGCAGTTCAACGCCGTCGTGGAGACCAACACGCACGCGGTGAAGCTGTACGAATCACTCGGCTTCACGGTGCTCGGCACGCTCCCGGAGGGCTTCCGCCATCCGGAGCGGGGCTACGTCGGACTGCACATCATGCACCGCGCGCTCTGACCTCCGGCCCCTGCCGGGGCCACCCGGCCCCGGCTGGGCGGGCAGGGTGTTCAGAGAATCCGGATGACGTGCTTGCCGCGTACGCCGCCGGCCTCCAACGCGCTGTGCGCGGCGGCGAGTTCGGCCAGCGGCCGGACGGTGTCCACCACGGGCCGGACGTCACCGGTCTCCGCCATCCGGGCCAGCTCGGCGAGCAGGCCGTGCCGGGGGTTGCCGCTGAAGAAGCGCACCCGGCCCGAGCCATGGACGGCCGACGCCAGGATGTAGGCGGTACTCGTGGCGATGTGCCCGGGATCGAAGGCTATGGCGACCATGCGGCCCCCGGGCGCCAACAGCTTCCGAAAGACGCGGTGTTGCGTGCCGACGGTGTCCAGGACGACGTCGAAGGAGCCGAGTTCGGAGGGGCGGGTGGTCCGGTGGTCCAGGACCTCGTCGGCGCCGAGGCCGTGCACGAAGTCCCGGTTGCGCGCGCCGGCGAGCGCGGTCACATGGGCCCCGTAGACCTTGCCGAGCTGAACGGCGACACTGCCGACGCCGCCGACGCCGCGCACCAGCAGGCGATCGCCGGGCCCCAGCCGGGCCTTGTCGCGCAGTGCGGTGATGCCGGTCGTCCCGCCGGCCAGGACGGAGACGGCCTCGACCGGTGTGAGGCCGGCGGGCGCGGCGGACAACTGCCGTGGGCGGACGGCCACGTACTCCGCCATGCTGCCCATCCGGCGCGGCAGGATGCCCCATACCGCCGTCCCCTTCCGCGGCTCCGTGACCGACGTCCCGACCTCGGCTGCCCGGAAGAACCGCGAACGCATCCTGCGGGCCGCCCGCGAGGCGTACGCCGGCGAGGGCCTCGACGTGCCGATGACGACGATCGCCCGCCGGGCGGGCGTCGGCCCCGCCACCCTCTACCGGCACTTCCCCAGCCGGGTGGAGCTGATCACCGCGGTCTTCGCCGGGCGGTTCGCCCAGTGCGTGGCGGCGTTCGAGGAGGCCTTCGAGGACCCCGACCCGTGGCACGGGCTCTGTTCCTTCCTCGACAAGGTGTGCGCCGAGCAGGCCGCCGACCGCGGCTTCGGTGCCGCCTTCCTCGGCCGGTTCCCCGGTGTGATCGACATCGAGAGCGAACGCGAGGGCGCCGAGGCGGGGTTGGCCCGACTCGTACGGCGCGCCAAGGACGCCGGGCAACTGCGCCAGGACTTCGACCCGAGCGACATCATCCTGCTGCTCCTGGCCAACGTGGGCCTCGCCGGGCAGCCCCCGCAGGTCTCCCCGGCGGCATCGCGGCGACTGGTCGCCTACCTGTTGCAGTCCTTCCGGGCCGGGCGGACCGACCCCCTGCCCCCACCGGCCCCTCTGACGCTGCGTCAGATCAAGCACGCGGGCATGCGCGGACCCGGCTGACCACGGGCGTGCGCGGACCCGGCTGACCGCGCCGGGCCGGCGGCACCACGTCGCGTACGCGAGGAGTCAGCGGCCGGTCGCGCCGTCGATCAGTTCACGGAGGACGTCCGCGTGGCCGGCGTGCCGGCCGGTCTCCTCGATCAGATGGGTGAGCGCCCAACGGACGCTGGGAGCAGGGCTGTTCGGCCGGGGGCGGGGCAGCGGCGCGCCGAGGTCGGTGCACCCGTCGAGTACGCCGTTCGCCCGCGCGACCGTCGCCCGGTACCGCGCGACGACATCGGCCACGCCGTCCTCGGGTGCGGCACGGAAGGTCCCCTGCCAGTCGGTGACCCGCTCCCCGAGGAACGTTGCCCGCTCGACGAACGTCAGGTGGTTGAGCAGGCCGAGCTTCGTGCCGGACGGCACTCCCGCGGTCCGGACCTCCGGTTCGGGAGCGCCCTCGACCTTCGAGCGGACCGACTCCCGGAGGTAGTCGAGGAAGCCGCGCAGCACCTCGGCCTCGCTGCCTGCCGTCCGTGGTGGCGGGGTGTCGCCGCGGCGTCCGCCGCCGGGGTCGCCGGTGCTCATGGTGCCTCCTCGCGGAAGCCGCCCCGCTTCAGGCGGCACGGCGGATGATCAGGACGTGGTCGGTGACCTCGGCGCTGTGCCCGTCCGGTCCGGTCGCGATCCGGCGGGGCGCGTCGGCCCGCTCGACCGTCCACGCCGCCCCGTCCAGGCCGATGTCATCGGCGACCTCCCGCGCCGTCGGATACCGGACACCGGGGTCCTGGTCCCACGACCACGGAGCGGTCGATCCGTGGTCGACGACCAGCAGCCGACCACCCGGGCGCAGCGCGTGCGCGGCGGCGCGCAGAACGGTCGCCCTGTCCAGGTCCAGTGGCGTGTGCAGATAGTGCGCGCTGACGAGGTCGAACGTGCCCCGCGGGAAGGACGCGCGCAGATCGTGCCGCTCGGCGTCGATCCGGCCGGCCAGGCCGTGCGCGAGAGCCAGGGCGGTCAGCCGCTCGACCGCCACGGCCGAGACGTCCACGGCGGTCACCCGCCACCCCCGGCGGGCGAGCCACAGCGCGTCGCCGCCCTGGCCGCATCCGAGATCGAGCACGTCGCCGGGCGGCAGATCCGTGACCGTCCCGGTGAGTCGTACGTTCGGCCGCGGATCGGTGGCCGCCGGCCGGGCCGCGTACACGCCGTCCCAGAACGTGACCGCGCTGGTGGTGCTCATCGGGGGCTCCTTCTGTCGCTGTCGGGGCACGCGGCTCAGTCTTGCCCGGCCCCGTACGAACTGGCACGGGATCTTGCGGTTCCGGCAAGATGGCCCGATGGACCGTGAATCGGACGACGTGCTCGCCCTCGTGGGGCCTCGGCTGCGCGCGCTGCGCCGCGAACGCGGTATCACCCTCGCCGACCTCGCGGCGGTGACCGGTGTGTCGGAGAGCACCCTGTCCCGGCTGGAGAGCGGTCTGCGCCGGGCGACCCTGGAGCTGCTGCTGCCGCTGGCCCGTACGTACAACGTTCCGTTGGACGACCTCGTGGGGGCCCCGCGCACGGGCGATCCCCGGATCCATCTGAAGCCGGTCAGGCGGTTCGGAATGATCTTCGTGCCGCTGTCCCGGCCCGGTGGTACGCAGGCGTTCAAGATGATCATCCCCGCCCGCCCGGAACCGCTGGAGCCGACCCCGCAGACCCACGAAGGCTTCGAATGGCTCTATGTGCTCAACGGGCGGCTGCGGCTGCTGCTGGGCGAGCGCGATGTGACGATGTCGCCGGGTGAGGCGGCCGAGTTCGACACGCACGTGCCGCACTGGCTCGGCAGCGCCGACGGCGGGGCGGTGGAGCTCCTCATCCTCTTCGGCCCCCAGGGAACACGCGCCCACCTGCGCACGGCGCCCGACGCTCCACCGAAAAACACCTAGGGCCTGTCCTGCGGGCGGCCCTGGAGGCGGGCGGCGCGGGCGCGTATCCGGGGGAGTTCCGCGTACAGGGCGCCGCCCGGACAGCGTGTGGAGTAGCCGTCGCGGTGTCCCGACACCGTCCGGAAGATCTGCCGGGTGCCCTTCTCGTAGCGGCTCGCGTCGTTCGTGGACACCAGGACCGCCGTGCCGCGCGGATCGACCCCGTACAGCCCGAGCTTCCACGCGATCAGCCGGGCGAGCGAGTCGACCATGGGCTCGGGCACCGGCGTGCCGTCGCTGAAGTCGCCTATCGCCGCGATGCCGACCGTGGCGATGTTGAAACCGACGGTGTGTGCGCCCACGACGGGGTTGGCGATGCCCCCGGCGCGTCCCTCGTAGATGATGCCGCCCCGGTCCACGAGGAAGTTGTAGCCGATGTCGTCCCACTGCCTGCTGTCGACGTGGTCGACGGCGAAGCTGCGGATGAGACCGGGGACCTCGGGGCGGGTGTAGTCGTTGGGGCCGCTGGTGTGGTGGATGAAGACGGCCTTGACCTCGTTCGCCGTACGCTCCGGCTTCCGCCGGGGCGGGGGACGCTCCTGCCAGAACGTACGGGGCTCGACGGCGGGCGCCGCGGCGGCCCACCGGAGCGGGCGCTCCGGGCGGGCCTGCGGACGCGGGCGGTCGACGGGCCCGCCGTCCTCGCCGGCCTCCCCGGCGGCGTCGGCCGCCAGGGTGAGGCCCGCACTCGCCGCGGCGGCCCATGCCATGCCGCGAAGCAGCACGCGCCGGTCGATGCTCATGGGGACGAGCGTATGGCGGGGTGCGGCAATCCGCCTCCCCTCGGCGCGGGCGGATCGGCTCTCGATCAAGGCGGTGGGACCGTGGGACACCGGACCCGGACCGAATGCGAACAGTCCGCCCGGACGGAGGTCCTACCCCGCCGGCGGACCGGCACCGGGCCGGTCCACGCGGCCCGGTCAGGACGTACGGCGCCGTACCGCGACGGCTGCACCGCCCGCCGCCAGCAGGGCCAAGGCGGCGCCCCCGGCGAGGAGCGTGTCCCCGCTCCCTGTCTCGGCCAGCTCGCCCAGCTGGGTGCCGGCGCCGCTCGTGGAGCCCGTAGCGCCGGTACCGTTCGTGGAGCCGGACGACCCCGCTCCGCCGTCCGTCCCGCCACTCGCCCCGCCACTCGCTCCGCCCGCGGCGGCCCCGCCGTCCGACGCGTTCACGGTGATCTCGGCCGTGTTGTTGGTGCGGTTCCTGTCGAACGGCAGCGTCCCCCAGTGGTGGTCGCCCTTGACGAACGCCACCGCGCCCGTGGCGTTCGCGACGACCTTGTCGATCCGCAGCCCGAAGACGTACGCGCGCTCGCTGTCCTCGTCGGCGTAGTTGTACGGCGTCGTGCAGCGGTAGGTGGCCGCCCCCGCCGGTTCGCAGAACTCCGGGACCTTGGTGACCGTCGTCCCCCTCGGGATCCCGACGTCGAAGACACCGATCGGCCCGTAGACGTCGTTCCTCGCCCAGGCCGGCCCCTTGTTGGCGAAGGTGACCTTCGCGTCCACCGTCCGGCCCCGCTCGCCCTTCACCTTCGAACCGGTCAGCGCGAAGTCCGCCGTGTTCTCGGCGGTGATGTCGGTGGCGAGTTCGCCGCCGTGGACCGTGCCCGGCGCCTCCGGCGCCGTCCGCGCGACCAGTCGCAGCACCGGGTCCGCGCCGCCGCCGTGCTGTGTCCCCTCGGGGAAAGTTCCCACCCCCGCGAGGATGTTGAGGTTGAGGCGCTCGTACAGGGCCCGGTCCAGGACATCGAGGCCGATGGGCTCGGCCGGTTCGTAGACGACCCCGGGCTCCAGCGTCTGCTCGATGTCGCACTCCGCGTCCACCTGCGCCGGGCCCTCGTCCTGGGCGGGCGCGTCCTCGTACACGCAGTTGGAGTACCTCTTGTCGTAGGCCAGCCCCTGCGAGCCCCTGAGGTAGAGCACCACCCGCGTGGCGGGCGCGTCCCCCTTGTTCTTCACCGCGAACGGCACGGCGACCGAGTCCCCCGGCCGCACCCCGTCGATCGGCCCGCTCTGCTCGAACACCAACTCCGGCCCGGAATCCGCCTGTTCGGCGGCGGCGGTACCGCCGGGGACCGCCGTCAGTGACCAGCCGACCGTGGCCGCGACGACCGCGCCGGCCGCGAGCCGCCGTGGTGTCCGTGCCTTTGACGTAGCTCTCATCTGCCCCTCCGAGGACGCGTGCACCGGCTGGCGAACCGGGTGTTGAACGCAAGACGCACGCGGACACCGGACGGTTGTACGACGAGGGGCCCGACATTGCTCAGTCGTGCGAGGGGCGTCCGTCGAGCTGGTGGTCGGCCAGGTTCAGCGCCTCGTCGATCACGCGCCGCAGATGCCCGTCGCGCAGGCTGTAGACGACCCGGCGGCCCTCCTTGCGGGTGACGACGAGACCGGCGAGCCGGAGCTTGGCGAGATGCTGGCTGACGGCGGGCCGTGCCGCGCCGCACACCTCGGTCAGCGTGGTCACGTCCGCCTCGCCGCGCGACAGCTCGTGCAGCAGGACCAGCCGCGTGCGGTCGGCGAGGACCGCGAAGACCTCGGCGGCGAGCGTGAACTGCTCCTCGCCCGGGATGGGCGGGTGCGCATCATGTGCAGGTGATAGTTGCATGCGTGCGTTCATATGCACATAATGGCGAACGGAGTACCCCGCTGTCCAGCCGCGCCCCGCACGGCCCCACTCTGCCCGAGCGTCGGAAGGTCATCCCCATGAACGACCCGCACGGACGCCCGCACGCACACCGGCACGACGGCCATGACGCACCCGGCCGCGGTCATGGCCACGGCCGCGAGGGGGGCGGACGCCGTCAAGGTGACGGACGCGGTCACGGTGACGGACGCGCCGGGCGCCTCGCCCGGCTGCGGCACAAGGCCGGTCATCTCCTCACGCCCCACTCCCACGAGACGGCCGACAAGATCGACACCGCCCTCGAATCGTCGGCGAAGGGCATGCGCGCGCTGTGGGTCTCGCTGGCCGTGCTCGGTGCGACGGCGCTCGCGCAGGTCGTGGTCGTCGTCCTGTCCGGCTCGGTGGCGCTGCTGGGCGACACCGTCCACAACGCCGCCGACGCGCTCACCGCGCTGCCGCTCGCCGTCGCGTTCGTCCTGGGGCGGCGGGCGGCCACCCGCCGGTTCACCTACGGGTACGGGCGGGCGGAGGACGTCGCCGGCATCGTCATCGTGCTGACCATCGCCGCCTCGGCGGTGTTCGCCGGGTGGACCGCCGTCGACCGGCTGCTCGACCCGCGGCCGATCCACTACCTGCCCGCCGTCGCCGCCGCGGCCGTCGTCGGCTTCCTCGGCAACGAGTGGGTCGCCCGCTACCGCATCCGCGTCGGCCGCGAGATCGGTTCGGCCGCCCTGGTCGCCGACGGACTGCACGCCCGTACCGACGGATTCACCTCGCTCGCCGTCCTGCTCGGCGCGGGCGGCGCCGCGATCGGCTGGCCGCTCGCCGACCCGATCGTCGGCCTCCTCATCACGGCCGCGATCGTGTTCGTCCTGCGTGACGCGGCCCGTGAGGTGTTCCGCCGGGTCATGGACGCCGTCGACCCGGTGCTCGTGGACACCGCCGAGGCGGCGCTGCTGGACGTCGAAGGGGTGCGTGCGGTGGGGGAGTTGCGGCTGCGCTGGATCGGGCACCGGCTGCGGGCCGAGGTCGCGGTCGTGGTGGACGGCGAGCTGACGGTACGTCAGGCGCACCAGGTCGCCGTCGAGGCCGAGCATGCCCTGCTGCACGCCGTACCGAGGCTGACGGCCGCGCTCGTCCATGCCGATCCCGCCGCCACCCCCTTCGGCGCCGACCCGCACGCGGCGCTGACCCACCACATCCACGGCCGGGCCCACGCCCACAGCCACGACCGCCGTCACGGCCGCGGCCGGGTTCCCGCCCACAACCACACCTGACCGGCGGGACGTCCGCGGGCGTCCGACGGTGGATCGGACCCCCTCCGGCTATCGAGATCTCTCCACTCCTGGGCCCTTGTTGGTTACATGACACGCTCACTAGCGTGTGCCGGGTTCCATCCCCCCACAGGAGGAGACCGGCATGACCGACCGAGCGAGATCTCCCTACCGACGGCGGGCCGCGGCGGCCCTGTCCCTGCTCGCCTGCGTGGGTGTGGCTGTCGCCACGCCATCCGCCGGGGCGGCCGACGGCCAAAAATCCACGCGCGTAGAGAACGCCCCCATCTCCTGGTCCGCGGATCCGACGCGCGTCACCCCGGACGACGTCAACGTGCGCTACGCGAAAGGCGCGTTGAGCGTACGGGACACCGCCTTCCGCCCGGCGTCGGCGGAGACCGGCCGCGGCTACGGCGCCCAAGTACTCGCCCCTGAAACGCTCGACGCCCCGGTCAACCGGGTCAGCGCCGAGCTCGTCGCCGACCTGTCCGGGGACGCCGACGTCGAGGTGGTCGTCGACGTGCGCGGCCGTTCGGCACAGGGCGCCTGGACGGAGTGGGTACCGGCGGGCGCCGCGGGGGGCGCGGCGGAGCAGGGCACGGCGGTCCTGCCCCGCGCGGTCACCACCGTGCAGGCCCGGATCACCCTCTGGGACACGGGGGGAGAGGCGCGCGTCCGGAGCCTGCGGCTGACCGCCGAGAAGGGCGCCGTCCCCCGTACCGAGGCGGGCGCGACCGCCTTCACCGCCCGGGTCTTCGCCACCCGTGAGGGACTCGTCGGCGGTACGACCGCCAACGGCCATGTCATCCAGCCCAACGACCACTTCGTCGCGCTGCCCTCGCGACGCGGTCTGTCGCCCAACGGCAGCGGCCAGTACTCCGTCCAGGTCTGCGGTCCCGCTCGCTGCGAGACCGCGCCGGTGTGGGACGTGGGGCCCTGGAACACCAAGGACGACTACTGGAACCCCTCCCCGACGCGCGAGATGTTCCAGGATCTGGCCCAGGGCATGCCCGAGGCCCAGGCCGCCTACGAGACCGGCTACAACGGGGGGAAGGACGGCTCCGGCCGTACCGTTCTCAACCCGGCCGGTATCGATCTCGCCGACGGCACCTTCTACAACGTCGGTCTGAACGACAACGGCTGGGTGACCGTCACCTACCTGTGGACCGGTGACCAGACGGGCAAGTCCTTCCCGACGTGGGGCACGGACGTGCGGATACGTCAGCAGGCGACCACCGCCTCCCCCGAGGTGGCGCGTCTGGCGGGCCCCACCACGGTCAACGTCACCTGCCAGGTCCACGGCCAGCAGATCACCGTGGACGGCATCACCAATGACGGCTGGTCCTACCTGCCGTCCTTCGGCGGCTACATCTCCAACATCTTCATCGACGTGGCGGAGTCCTGGCTGCCGGGCGTACCGAACTGCTGAACCGGTCGGGGCACCGGGACCGTGCGTGGTCCGTTCCCGGTGCCCCGGCACGCGGGCACGGTTCAGCCCGTCGCCGGCGCGGCGGCCGACGTCGCTCCGGGTGCCGCGCCGTCGTGCGTGGCGGGCGCCGCGAGCCGGCCGGTGCGGTGCAGTGCGGCGAGCGCCGCCGCACAGCTCACCCCGAGCGCGAACAGGGTGACGGGGTGGCCGTGGACCATGCCGGCGAGGGCGAGCCCCGGCCCAGGGTGCCGCTGGTCGATTCGATGATCCTGCCGCCGGGCGCCAACTCACCCCGAGTTCGGGCCCGTTCGACCATGTGGAGCGCGGGGACGGTCCTTGATGCCGCCGGGGTTGAACCCTTCCGGCTTGGCCCGGAAGCCGCGCCCCGCCGGCGCGAAGGCCTCGTGGACACGCAGGAGCGGGGTGTTGCCCGCCAGCCCGGACGGGCTGTTGACGGCGGCCGGGACGTCGTTCCGCGAGGTGGTGACGGCGCGGGGCGGGGCGATGGGGATGTTGTGGCGCACGGATTCGCTTTCGTCGAAGTACGGGAACGCGGAGGCCCGTCGCGGCGCACGCGAAATCAACGGGGCGCGTGAATGTGATCGCGGTCTGCCGGCATGTGGAAGGCGGCCGGACCGTCCGAACGACGGGGTGGGCGACGGAAAGCGGATCGATCACGCGTCCCGTGTTCGGAAAACGCGCGTTCGGAATCCGCTATGGACGTTCGGAAATCGCGCGTTCGAAAAGGGGAGGGGTTGATCCGGCAGGATGTTCTACACTCGCGGAATTCCCGGATCTCGCTGTTCCGCGCACGACATCGGGAACGTGCCGACCGTCGTCATTGACGCGGAGACGTGAATTCGCGTCAATTGCGTGACGCACACTGGTGTGCTGCCAGGAGCGGGCAGATCGGCGCGGCGCTGCGGCTGACCGGAAGCGCAACTCTCCGACCCGTGCTCCGCCTCGTCCCCGTCGTGGTGACAGGGAGCGGTGTCGTGATTACCGAACTCGGTCGACGCCGCCGCGGTACCGCGACGACCGGGGGCGCGTGGGTGTCGGCGTTGTGGTCGTTGACGCCGCGCGTATGGAGCGGCGCCAGAAGAAGAACGGCCGGCCGCAATGCCCGCGACGGGCCCGCCAATTCGTGGGCCCGTCGCGGGTATGAAATCCGGAAGGCCGAGAACATACCGTGATCGCGGCGTCACTTCGTGTGTGGTGCGCGAGTGACGCCATTGCGGACTTCGATCGTGAAAACGGCCGGACAATTCAGTCGGCGGCTCCGTCAGCCGACGACGGCCAGCCCCCGGTCGGTGGCGTTGAGCCGCCGGCCACCCGTTTCGGTGACCGTCACGATGTCCTCGATCCGCACACCGAAGCGTCCCGGCAGATAGACGCCCGGTTCCACGGAGAAGCACATGCCCGGGACGAGCGGCAACTCCTCGCCCTCGACCATGTAGGGCGGTTCGTGGGTGGTGACGCCGATTCCGTGGCCGGTGCGGTGGATGAAGTACCCACCGTACCCGCCCTCGTCGATCACCGCGCGGGCCACCCGGTCCACCTCCTGGCAGGCGATGCCGGGCCGCACCGCGTCGCAGGCGGCCTCCTGCGCCGCGCGGACCAGGTCGTGGACGCGCCGCTCCTCCTCGGTGGGCTCGCCGACGTGCACGGTGCGGGAGGTGTCGGAGCCGTAGCCCTGGCACAGCCCGCCGAAGTCGAGCACGACCATGTCCCCCTCGGCGATGACCCGTTCACCGGCCTCGTGGTGGGGATTGGCGCCGTTGGGGCCGGAGCCGACGACGGTGAAGTCGACCTGGGAGTGGCCGAAGCCGCGCAGCAGATCGGCGAGGTCCGCGGCGACGTCGGTCTCCCTGCGGCCCGCGAAGGGCACCTTCCTGATCTCCTCGTAGGTGGCGTCGGCCGCGGCGCCCGCCAGCGCGAGCCGCTCCACCTCGCGGGCGTCCTTGACGGCGCGCAGCATCGGCAGCGCGTTCGTCAACGGGGTGTAGGAGGTGCCGGGCAGGGTCTCCTGGAGGCCGATGAGGTGCAGGGCCCAGGTGTTGTCGCTGATGCCGTAGCGGCCGTCGGCGACGAGCGAGGGCGCGGTCACGCCGTACGGGTCGACGCCGTCGGTCCAGTCGCGCAGGGTCAGCGCGGGCGCGCCGACCGCCTTCTCCGCGTCGGGCGCCTCCAGTTTGGGCACGACGAGGACGGGACCGGCGTCGGGGGTGAGCACCAGCAGGGTCAGCCGCTCGGTGTCGGCGGGCGGCTGGTAGCCGGTGAGCCAGACCATGTCGGGACCGGGCGCCACCAGCACGCCGGCCAGCCCGGCGGCGGTGGCGTCCCGCACGGCGCGGTCCATGCGCGCGCGGTAGTCGTCTGCGGTGAAGGGGGCCGGGGCCGCGGGGGCCCCGGCGGTCGGGTGCGCGGAAGTCGCGTCGCTGCCAGTCATGCGTCCATCCTGCCGCCGTCGCGGGCCGTTTCGGCACCCGGCGGCGGCAGGGCTCCGGCGACGCGGCAGGACGGCCCGTGGGAGGGCAGGACCCCCTTACGGCTTCGGCTGGGTGAAGCGGATGTTGTTGCCGAAGGGGTCGCGCAGTCCGCAGTCGATGCCGTACGGGCGCTCGGTGGGCTCGTCCGTGAACTCGACGCCACGGGCCCGCAGCGTCTCGTAGGTCCCCCGGCAGTCATCCGTGCTGAAGATGAGCGTGCCGCCCGTCGCGCCCTTGGTCAGCAGTTCGCGGACCTCCCGCGCCGTCTCCTCGGACAGCGCCGGAGGGCCGGGCTTCTCCAGCAGGATCTGCCGGTCCGGGTGGCCGGGGACGTTGACGGTCAGCCAGCGCATGAAGCCCAGGTCGGCGTCGGTGTTGACCTCCAGGCCGAGTGTGCCGACGTAGAAGTCGAGCGCCGCGTCCTGGTCCAGGACGTAAATCTGTGAGTGTGTGATCGCGGTGAACATGCGTTTCACGTTACGGGGCACGCCGGGCGAAAACTTGTCCAGAACTGCTCGGTCGGCGTGTGGCCACCGCACCGGGGAGCGGGGACGGGGGCGGGGAGGGGCCGGCGGTCAGGTGCTCGGTCGCGTCCACGCCTTGGTGAAGCACGTCGGTACGGCGCCGGCCGCGCGCGGCGTCTCCTTGCGGTACGTCCTCGGCGGCCGGCCCACGATCTCGTGGAACGTGCGGCTGAAGGTCGCCGGACTGCCGAAGCCGACCTCGTAACAGATGTCCGTCACGCTGCGGTCGGTCTCCCGCAGCAGGAACATCGCCCGCTCGACCCGGCGCCGCTGCAGATACCGGTGCGGCGTCTCGCCGAACGTGGCCCGGAAGGTCCGGGTGAAGTGCGCCTGCGACACGTGCGCGATCCTGGCCAGGGCCGGGACGTCGAGCGGCCGCGCGTAGTCACGGTCCATCGCGTCCCGCACCCGGAGCATGCGGCGGTTGCTCTCTTCCACGTCACGGCCCACGCACCCATCAGACCACGGGACGCCCACCGGCCCCGGAGCGGTGTGCCGGCGTCTTTGGGGGCGGACGCCCGGCTGGCCGCCGCGACGGGGCGGTCCTAGCGTGGAGAGCCGGGGTCGAACGCGGTGCGACAGTGAGAAGGAGTACGGAGGCGGACTGACATCGCATGACTGACATCGCCGCGGCCGACTGGTGGGGCCTGCTGCCGGCCGGAGTCCGCGAACAGGTTGACGGGTACGTCCTCCAGGACGACCGCATGCGGGCGGTACGCGCCGTCTTCGAGGCCGGCCGGGCCCGTGGGATGGGGCTCGTGGAGGCCCAACTCGTCGTGCACGAGCGGTATCTCGTCCACGGCGACCGGATCGCCCGTACTCCCGAGAGCCCACTCGACCTGGAGTCGCCGGCCTCTTCCCCGCCCGCCTCCGCGTGCTCGTCGTGCGCCGCCGGCGGCTTCTCGGCCGCGTCGGGGTCGATGCTCGCGCCGACTCCGTACGCGGTGCCGAACGTCGCGACGATCGCGGCGGCGAAGGCGGTGATCCTGAGTCCCGTGTTCATCGGGGTCTCCTTCGTGAGGGGCCACGGCGGCCGACATCCTCTACATACCCTCCAGGGGTATGTAGTCAAGTCGGGGTCCTGTCTGCGTCGAATACCTGGGGCAGGTATGCGGGCCCGGTCCGCACGCCGGTCCGGCGGCGCCGCGACACGCGTCGTGCCGGCACCGCGACAATTGGCTGGCGCGCCCGGCGGGGGAGCGGCTAGATTCCCTCCTGTTCCCGACGGACCGATCGGGTCCTGTCAGCCGTGTGTGATCCAGGAGGTGTGTACCGATGACTGTCTCTGCGCTGGGCCCTGCCCGCGATCAGCTGATCGTTCATGTCACCTCCGTGGTCTCCGGCTGACCTTCCTTTTCTCCGCGCCCCGTCGGCGCGCGTGCCGGGACCGCCCTTGTGAAGGGTTTCCCGTTGTCTCTCTCCACCGCCTCTCCTGAGGCATCCTCCGCTTCGCATCCGCTCGCCCCGTACGGCTGGGACGAGGGCTGGGAGACGGAGTTCACCCCGTACGCCGCGCAGGGCCTGCTGCCGGGCCGCGTCGTCCGGGTCGACCGGGGGCTGTGCGATGTCGTCACGCCCGGCGGCACGGTACGGGCCGACACCGAGTTCGTCGTGCCGCGCGACCCGCTGAAGGTCGTGTGCACCGGGGACTGGGTCGCCGTCGACCCCGGCGGTGATCCGCGGTACGTGCGGACGCTGCTGCCGCGCCGCACCGCTTTCGTCCGCTCCACCTCGTCCAAGCGCTCCGAGGGGCAGATCCTCGCGGCCAACGTCGACCACGCGATCATCGCCGTCCCGCTCGCGGTCGAACTCGACCTCGGGCGCATCGAGCGGTTCCTCGCCCTGGCCTGGGAGAGCGGCGCGCAGCCGCTCGTGGTGCTCACCAAGTCCGACCTCGTACCGGACCCGACCGGACTGTCGTACCTCGTCGACGACGTCGAGACCACGGCGCCGGGCGTGCAGGTCCTCCCGGTCAGCGCGGCGACGGGGGAGGGCGTCGACGTGCTGACCGCCGTCGTCTGCGGGAGCACGAGCGTGCTGCTCGGCGTCTCGGGCGCCGGCAAGTCGACCCTCGCCAACGCCCTGCTCGGCGAGGACGTCATGGAGGTCCAAGCCACCCGTGACGTGGACGGCAAGGGCCGGCACACCACGACCACCCGCAATCTCCTCGTGCTGCCGGGCGGCGGCGTACTCATCGACACTCCCGGGCTCCGGGGCGTCGGGCTGTGGGACGCCGGGCAGGGCGTGGGGCAGGTCTTCGCCGAGATCGAGGAACTGGCCGAGGAGTGCAGGTTCCACGACTGCGCCCACGGCAGGGAGCCGGGCTGCGCCGTGCTCGCCGCGCTGGAGGACGGCTCGCTGTCCGAGCGGCGGCTGGAGAGCTACCGCAAGCTGCTGCGGGAGAACCAGCGCATCGTCGCCAAGACCGACGCCCGGCTGCGTGCCGAGATCCGCCGGGACTGGCGGCTCAAGGGCGCGGAGGGCCGCGCGGCGATGGAGGCCAAGCGGGGGCGTATCCGGTAGACGCGGCCGGCAGGCGCGTCCGCGAGGGCCGGGCTTCGAGCGGGAGGCCCGGCCCTCCACCTCCATGTCCGAATCCCGCGAGTGCCGTACTCGGGGGGCGGCGCACACTGGAGGCTGTGATGGACGAAGAGACCAGGTACGAGGCGGTGGCCAGCCGCGACGCGCGGTTCGACGGCGCGTTCTTCTTCGCCGTCGAGACCACCGGCATCTACTGCCGGCCGAGTTGTCCGGCGGTCACCCCGAAGCGCGAGAACGTCCGCTTCTACCCCACCGCCGCCGCGGCCCAGGGCAACGGCTTCCGCGCCTGCCGCCGGTGCCGGCCCGACGCCGTGCCCGGATCGGCGGAGTGGAACGTACGGGCCGACGTCGTCGGCCGCGCCATGCGCATGATCGGCGACGGAGTCGTGGACCGCGAGGGCGTCCCCGGCCTCGCCGGGCGGCTCGGCTACAGCGCCAGGCAGGTCCAGCGCCAGCTCACCGCCGAACTCGGCGCCGGCCCCGTCGCCCTCGCCCGCGCGCAGCGCGCGCACACCGCGCGGACACTGCTCCAGACCACCGTCCTGCCGGTCACCGAGATCGCCTTCGCCGCCGGGTTCGCGAGCGTGCGGCAGTTCAACGACACGATCCGGCGGATCTACGCCCGCACCCCGAGCGGCCTGCGCGCCGAGTCCGGCACCGGAGGCGCACCGGCGACCCCCGCCGCGCCCGCACTCGCCGGCATCCCGCTGCGGCTCGCGTACCGGGGCGCCTACGCGGCGCGCGCCATGTTCGACCAGCTCGCCGACGAGGCCCTGACCTCCGTCGAGGAGGTGATCGGCCGACCGGGCGCCCGTACCTACCGGCGTACGCTGCGCCTGCCGCACGGCCCCGGAGTCGTCTCGGTGGACGAAGCGCCGCCGTCCACCGGCGCCCCGCGCCCCGGCTGGCTGGAGGCCCGGATCCACCTCACGGACCTGCGTGACCTCACCACCGCCGTACAACGGCTGCGGCGCCTGCTCGACCTTGACGCCGATCCGTACGCCGTGGACGAACGCCTCGGTGCCGACCCGCTCCTCGCGCCCCTCGTCGCGGCCCGCCCCGGGCTTCGGGCGCCGGGCACCGCCGACCCGGCGGAGTACGCGCTCCGCGTGCACCTGGGAGGGGCCGAGGCGCGGCGGCTCGTCGCGGCGTTCGGGGACCCGGTCGAGCGCCCGTGCGGCACCCTCACCCGCCTCTTCCCCGCACCGGCGGCCCTGGTGGACGACCCGGTGGCCGGTCCGCTCGCCACCGCCCTCGCCGACGGCACCGTACGGCTCGACAGCGGGGCGAGCCGCGAGGAGGCCGAACGGGCGCTGCTCACCGTGCCCGGCGTGAGCGCCCGGACGGCGGCGCTGATCCGGATGCGCGGCCTGGGTGATCCCGACGTGGCACCGGACGGCGGGTCCGGTGACGCGGCGTGGCGGCCGTGGCGTTCGTACGCGGTACGGCACCTGCTCCTGGGGCTGCCCGCCCCCGCGATCAGCCGGTCTCCTCCAGCCCCCAACTGTGAATCTTCCGTGGATGGATCCGGATCAGTTCTTCACTGAAGTGCGGACCCAACTCGTGCGGACCGGTGAGGAGTTCGGCCTCGCCCCGGATGTCCACACCCCGCACCTTCCACGGCTTGAGGCTGACGATGTCGTCCACCACCAGTGCCACCCGCGGGTTCGACCGCAGGTTCCGCCACTTCTTGGTGGTGCCCAGCGCGTACCCGCCGACCAGGATCGTGCCGTCCGCCTGCGGGAAGAAACCCACCGGGTTGGCCTGCGGCTGACCCTTCGGGTCGACGGTGGCCAGCCGGCCCAGCCGCTGGGAGGAGAGGTACGAGCGCTCGGCCTCGCTGAATTCGGTCATGACTCCAGCCTCACACGCCCTGGGTGCTCCCGCCGCTCCCGGTCTTCCGCACGCGCTCGCGTCTCAAGCGGAGGGCCGGGCGACGGAGTCCGGCCGGAGAGCGGAATGGAATCGGCCGGTGGTGCAGCGGTTGCTCCCCACCTGGCCCTATTTCTTCCCCCATGATCATCACGGCCTCCTGATTCGCGCTGTGGGCAGTAGGCCAACTCCCCTAAACTGGCCAAGCTTTGGCATGATCCTTCACCTGGATGCGGCAGCACTTGATGTGCGGAAGTCCACCGGTGTACCCGCCCGTGCCCCCTCGAACCCCTAGGACCCTTTTTCCGTGACCTCTCCCTCAGAACCCGCCCTTGCGCTCGGCGCCGTGACCGTGGTCATGGCTGTCGTCGCACTGCTGCTGGCGCTCTCCCGTCGCAAACAGACGCGACGGTGCAGAGAAATGGACGCGGCGCTGAAGAGCGCCGAATCCCGCACGCGGGAAGCCGAAACCCGCACGCGCTTCGCCGAATCCCATACGCGGGACGCCGAGGCCCGTGAGGAGCGGTTCCGCGCCGAGGTGACCCACCTCGTCTCCGCCCGGCTTCCGGCCGTCCCGCTCCATCTGATCAGCTCTCACCACCCCGTACCCGGGCTGCTCAACGCAGGGGAGGCGGGACCCGAGGACGCGGAACTCCTCGACTCCGTACTCACCCGCGTCTCGGAGATGGTCCTGAAGGAGCGTCGTCGCGTGGACGCCGCCGCCAGGGCCGCCCTGCGCGGCGCGAGCCAGGACTCGCAGGCCCTGTCGTACCGGCTGCAGTCGGAACTCGACGCCCTGCAGAGGGAGTTCACCGGGTCACGGCATCTGACGCACAGGATGCTCGCCGCCGACCACCTCAACGAGCAGAACCTGCGCCTCATCCAGCGCACCGCCATCGTGTGCGGCGCGTGGCCGGGGCACGTCCGCAAGGACACCTACGTCGCCGAGATCGTCACGGGCGCCTCTTCCCGGCTCCGCGGCTTCGACCGGATCAAGATCAACTCGCGGATAGCCTCCAACGTCGGGATCGTCGGCCGTGCCGCCGAGCCCGTCGCCGTGGCCTGCGCCGAGCTGATGGCCAATGCCCTGGAGCACTCCCGTGACGACCTCGCGGTGGACGTCGGCCTGATCCAGAGCGGAAACGGCAACGTCTGCATCACGGTTGACGACGCGGGCAAGGGGATGACCGCGGAGGCGGCCACCCGCGGTGCGCGCCTGGTGTCGGCCGACACGCACGATGTCATGCTGACCGAGCTCGGCGACCCGCCGTCCCAGGGTTTCGCCGCCATCGGCCGTCTCGTCGCCGACTACGGCTTCCATGTCTCCATCGACCATTCGTCTCCCTATGGCGGGGTGCGCGCTGTGGTGACCATTCCCCCGAACCTGCTCGCCTCGATCGACGAGGAAGCCGAGCCCCCTTCTGCCATGGCTCCCCAGGCGGCCGTCGCACCGAAGGCGGAGAGGCGGCCCACTTCCGTCCCCGAGACCCCGGTGGACGACGAGAAGCCGCGAACTCCCGTACCGGACAGTGCGGACGGTCTGCCGCAGCGTCGCCGCCGTGGCCCCGCGGCCCCCGGCGCAGGACTAGCCGCTCCCACGTACCGCGCCCCGGATCCGGAGCGGTCCCTCAGAGCCTGGAGTGAATTCCAGGACGGCCTTGAAAGCGGCCGAACCGGTACTGATTTGGAGGAAACGCAGTGACCATGCCCCACGGCGAAAACGAGACCTGGTACCTGGCCCCCATCACCGAGATCCCAGGTGTCCACCACGCCTTGCTGATGACCCTCGACGGGATGGTCCAGGCCAGGTCCGAGAACCTCTCGGCCGACGACGCGGACGGCGTGGCCGCGATGACCTCCGCACTGCACGCCGCCTCCCGTGCCGCCGTGATCCCGGCGCTGGGGGCCGCGGCGGACACCCCCATCGAGACCGTCACGGTGAAGGTGGCCGAGGGCACCTACATGGTCATGCCGGCCGGTGCCAACACGCTGATCGCCGCCGCGGGCGACGATTCGATGCACATGGGTGTGGTCGTCCACATGATGGCGCGTCAGGCGAAGAAGCTGGGTGAGCAGCACATGTCCGTCTCGGCGCGCACCCATGACGGCGCGTCATGAGCCGCGGTCAGCATCAACGGCGGCTGCTTCCGGCGTATCTGGCGACCGGAGGCGGCGGCGGTGCCCCGTTACCCACCACCCTCGACACGCTGACGGCGCTGCGGGCCAGTGGCCATCCGTTCTCCTCGTACCACACGTCGGTGCACCGCCGTGTGGTCGAGCTGGTGACGGACGGTTCCCTCACCGCCGTCGAGATAGCCGCGTATCTCGCGCTGCCGGCCAGTGTCGGTCTGATGCTCGCCGAACAGCTCGTCAGTGACGGCTTGTTAAACGCCAGCGTGCCGATACCGGAAGCTCTCGCCCCCTCGCGCGCCGGACGGCCGTCGATGCAACTCATGGAAGAGGTGCTGAGTGGACTCCAATCGCTCCGTGTCGCCTAACCCGCGTCCCGTGTACCTCCCCGAGGGGGAGCACCAGAGGGTCAAGATCCTTGTCGCGGGTCCCCTCGGCGTCGGCAAGACGACCGCGATCAAGACGCTTTCACAGATTCCCACGCTGCACACCGACGAAGTCATGACGGACGCGGCGGCCGACGCCGACGACGTCAGCCTCGTCGGTCTGCGGGACAAGAAGACCACCACGGTGGCCATCGACTTCGGTCGAATGACCCTGCCGGGCGACCGGATCGTCCTGTACCTGTACGGAACTCCGGGGCAGCGCAGGTTCCTTCCGCTGTGGGAGGGCATCGCCTTCGGCGCCCTCGGCGCGCTCGTCCTGGTGGACACCCGGCGTCTCGACGAGTCCTTCGAAGTGATGGATCTTATCGAGGAGCGCGGTTTGCCGTACGCCGTGGCAGTCAATACCTTCCCTGACTCACCCGATTACGATCTGGAGATCGTCCGCAAGAAGCTGGACCTCGCCCCGGACACCCCGCTCGTCACCTGTGATGCCCGCGAGATGAACAGCAGTCTCAGCGCACTCATCGCACTGACCGCCCATTCCATATCCTCGGCCGGAGTCGGAGCCTCGTGAGTATCACACCACTGGACGTCACCGCTGTGCCCCTGCACGGGCCGGAACACGCGGCCGATCCCCAGCGCAGCTATGAACTGCTGCGCCGCCAGGGGCCGGTCGGCGTCGCCGAGATCTCCCCCGGTGTCCTCGTCCACCTCGTCACCGACTACCAGGCGGCGCTCGGGCTCCTGCAGGACACGGAGACCTGGTCCAAGGACACCCGTAAGTGGCTGCCGCAGGTTCCGGAGAGCAGCCCGATCCGGCCGATGGTGGAGTGGCGGCCCAGTCTCTTCTTCGCCGACGGTGAGGAGCACGCGCACCTGCGCAAGGTGATCACGGACAGTTTCGCCCTCCTGGACCCCAACGACGTACGGGTTCTGACGTTCCGTTTCGCCGACCGGCTCCTGCAGGACTTCGCGGACGCCGGGACCGTCGACCTCGTCAGCCAGTACGCGCAGCAGTTGCCGTTGATGGTGTTCAACGCCCTGTTCGGCATGGAGGACGAACACGGTCCCCGGCTCGTGGGGGCGCTCGCGGCGATGATGGACACCGACCCCGAACGCAAGGCGTCCGGCGCCCAGTTGTTCGGCGGCTATCTGCAGACCCTCTATCAGGCCAAGGCCGAGAAGCGCGGCCACGACCTGACCTCCTGGTTCATCGACCACCCCAACGGGCTGAACCAGGAAGAGGTGATGAACCAGATCATCATCATCTTCGGTGCGGGGAACGAGCCGACGGCCAACCTCATCGCGAACACCTGCGTCCGGATGCTGAGCGACGACCGGTACTTCGGCACGCTCACCACCGGAAGCCTGCCCGTCCAGCACGCCATCGACGAGGCGCTGTGGCACGACTCGCCGCTCGCCAACTACAGCTTCCACTTCCCCAAGGAGGACGTCACCTTCCACGGCACGCGCATCCCCGCCCACTCCCCGGTCATGGTCTCGTACGCCGCCGCCAACACCTGCCCCCACTCGGGGGTTCCGGCCGACGGCTACCGCTCGGGAACCAAGGCACACCTGGCGTTCGCCGCCGGGCCGCACGCCTGCCCGGCACGTGATCTCGCCCTGCTGATCGCGACGGCCGCGATCGAACGACTCGCCAGCTACCTGCCGGACATCGAACTGGCCGTAGCGCCCGATCAGTTGACATACCGCGACGGGCCCGTCCACCGGACGCTCACGTCGCTCCCCGCCCGGTTCACTCCGCTGACTCCCGACGCCAAGGGCATCACCCCTTGGAGCCGCAGCTCCGCCGGCCCGCGGACAGTCACCGGGGCGTCCTCGACAGCAGGCGACCGTATGTCGGTGACAACTTCCTGACCTGCCCTCCCATGCCGTGTCGCGGTGGTGCCGTCGGCCAAGGACCCGCACCACCGTGACACCCGCGGGAAAGCCGGTGTCCTGGCCGCGTCCTCTGCCCGAACGGAACCACCATGACGGTTCTCGACCGAAAGGGGATCAACCACCGATGGCAACCACATGTCCCGCCGCCAGTCCACCGGACCTGATGTCCGTACGGCACCAGGTGAGCGCGGCCCTGACCACATTCCTCGACGCCAAGGAGGAGGCGGCGCCGGGGACCGAACTGCTCTATCTGACCTCCACCTTGCGCGCGTTCCTCACCGGCGGGAAACGGCTGCGATCCGTGCTGTGCGTCTACGGGTGGCACGCCGCCGGCGGGGACGGAGAGATGACGGCCGCCATCCGCGCGGCCGCGAGCCTCGAACTCTTCCAGGTCTTCGCCCTCGTGCACGACGACGTGATGGATGACAGCGATGTCCGACGCGGCCGGCCCTCCGCGCACCGCGCGCTGGCCGCCGCGTACACCGACAACGGCGGTCCCCACGGGCGTGCCGCCGCGCACGGGCTGGGCGCCGCCGTCCTCCTCGGAGACCTGGCACTCGTGTGGTCCGACGAATTCCTCCATACGGCGGGCCTCGACCCGAGCAGGCTCGCCCAAGTGCTGCCGCTGGTGGCCGAGATGCGCAGCGAAGTGATGTACGGCCAGCTCCTGGACCTGCAGACCACCGGCCGGCTGACCGGCGATGTCGAAACGGCGCTGCACGTCATCCGGTACAAGACCGCCAAGTACACCGTGGAACGCCCTCTTCACATAGGAGCGGCGGTGGCCGGAGCCCCGCCGGCCGTGCTCGACGCCTGCACCGCGTTCGGCGTCCCACTGGGAGAAGCGTTTCAGCTGCGGGACGACCTGCTCGGAGTGTTCGGCGATCCCGCGGAGACCGGCAAGCCGGTACTGGACGACCTGCGCGAGGGGAAGGCCACCGTACTGATGGCCCTCGCCGTCCAGCGAGCCTCCGCCACCGAGCGCGGGACCCTGCGCGGCCTCGTCGGCCGGAGCGACCTCGACGAGGACCAGGCCGCCGAGATACGGACCATCCTCGACTCCACCGGCGCCCGGCAGAGCGTGGAAGAGAAGATCACCGCCCGCCGCGACGAGGCCCTCGCCGCACTGGACGAGGCGCCCTTCCCGGAAGAGACCACCGGCCGGTTGCGCGAGATCGCCCTGGCCGCCACGGAGCGGCGGACATGACCGCCCGCCCGTCCACCGTCACCGCAACCGTGAGGTCGAACGAACCCGTGAACGACACGGTCGCGAACGCGACCTACCCCGAACAGGCCGCCCGACTGGTGGCCGGCATCGACCAGGACCCGTGGGGCAGCGTCCGCCCCTCCCTGTACGAGACCGCGCGGGTCGTCTCGGCGGCCCCCTGGCTGTCCGGCGAACAGCGCCGGATCGCGTATCTGCTCAACGCGCAGGCACCCGATGGGAGTTGGGGTGAAGGGCCGGAGCGCTACCGGCTGCTGCCGACCCTCAGCGCCGTGGAAGCCGCACTGGCGCTCCTGGGACGGGGAGGCATGTCCGAGGAGACGACCCGGCGCCTCACCACCGCGGTCGACAGCGGTCTCGCCGCGCTGCGCGCGCTGCCCTCGGCAGGACCCTGGCCCGACACCGCCGCGGCCGAGATCCTCGTCCCCGGCCTCGTCGCGAAGATCCACGAGCGGCTCACCCACGTCGGAGACGACCGGACACCGGTCGTCGGCGACTGGCGTCCGGGGCCGGCGCCCGCGCTTCCCGGAGGCTACGACCAGTCCGTGCCCGGGTACCTGGCCAGGCGGTACGCCTCGGCGGGCAGCCTCCCCGTCAAGCTGCACCACACCTTCGAAGGCGTGGCCGGGTACATACCAGGGGCGCTCATACCCGACGGGCCGGACCTGCTGGGCAGTTCACCGGCCGCCACCGCCGCCCGGGCCGCGGTCTCGCACGAGCCCTCCGCCGGGACCGTCGCGGCCCTCGAAGCCGTGGCGGAACGCTACTCGGGCCTCTTCCCCGAGGCGGCCCCGATCCTTGTCTTCGAGCGCCTGTGGGTCGCCGCCGCGCTGGCCGGTGTCGATCTGCCCCCCACCAGTGTGCCCACCGTCCGCGCCTGGGCCACCGACCTCTACGACCCCCGGGGAGTGCGCGGCGCACCCGGACTCATGACGGACGCCGACGACACCGCCATGGCCGTGCTGGTGTCCTCACTGGTCGGCCTGGACCACACCCCCGAGCCGCTCGACCTGTTCCACAACGGCAGTCACTACGACTGCTACATAGGCGAGGACACCGGATCGGTCACCGCCAACGCCCACGCGCTCCACGCGCTCGGCAGCTATCTGCGCCACCACCCCGAGGCACAGCACACCTACGGTCCCCGGGCGGACAAGCTGAGCGACTGGCTCGTCGGGCAGCAGCGGCCCGAAGGACCGTGGCCCGACAAATGGCACGCCTCGCCCTACTACGCCACCGCGCGGTGTGTGGCCGCGCTCTCGCGCCACGGCGGAGACCGGGCGGCCACCGCCGTCGGGACAGCCGTGGCCTGGACCCTCGACACCCAGCGCGACGACGGCTCCTGGGGGATCTGGGGCGGCACCACGGAGGAGACCGCGTACGCCGCGCGGATCCTGCTGGCGACAGCCGATCCGCGGCCCCGGCACCTGCGCGCCCTGGACCTCGCCGAGACGTATCTGAACGAAGGGGCCGGCTCCGGCGAGCACCCCGCTCTGTGGCACGACAAGACCCTTTACGCGCCCGGCGCCATGATCGAGGCCGAAGTCCTCGCCGTGCGGGAACTGTTGCGCACACGGCACGGCACTGCCTGGCCGGGCGCCGGACGACCGCATCCAACGACGCGGGAAGGTAGGACAGACACGTGACGACCAGCAGATACGTTCCGCCGATCGCGCCGGGGAAGCTGCCGCTCATCGGACACGCCGTACCCCTGATCAAGGACCGCCTCGCCTTCATCCAGAGTCTGCGCGCGCACGGCCCCATCGTCCGCATCACCGTCGGCCCGAAGACGATGACGGTGGTCAACTCGACCGAGCTGATCCACAAGATGCTCACCAGCCAGTCCGACGAGTTCACCAAGGGACTGCTCTTCGAGAAGCTCAAACTCTTCGGCAAGGACGCCCTGCCCGTCGCCGAGGGCAAGCCCCATCTGCGCCGCCGCCGCATGATGCAGCCGGCCTTCCACCGCGAGCAGATCGCCGGTTACGTCAACACCATGCGGGAGACCGTGCAGCCGTACATCGCGGGCTGGGACGGCGGAACCCCGATCGACATGAAGACCGAGATGCAGCTCATGACACAGGGCGTCGTCATGTCCGCCCTGTTCTCCGCGGCGCCCCGGCGCGAACCCGCCCACACGATCCTCAACAGCGTCGACACGGTCTTCAGGACCGCGCTCCAGCGCGCCCTGTTGCCCATCTCCGCCCTCGAACGGCTGCCCACCCGGCGCAACCGGAAGGCGCGGGACGCCGGCAGCGCGCTGCGTACCGCGGTCGCCGAGATCATCGCGGAACACCGCGCCAACCCCGGGGCGTACGACGACGTCGTCTCGCTGCTTTTGACCGCGAGGGACGAGACCGGCGCGGCGCTGCCCGACGACGAGATCCTCTCGGAGGTCACCGGACTGCTCGCCGCGGGCTCCGAGACCACCGCGGTCGTCCTCGCCTGGCTCTTCCACGAGCTGGGCCGCAACCCGGACCTGGAACGCCGGCTCCACGAGGAGGTCGACCCCGTCCTCGCCGAAGGCCCGATCACCGCCGACCGCGTCCCCCGGCTCGCCTTCACCCGCAGGCTCGTCAGCGAGACCCTGCGGCTGTACAGCCCCGCGTGGCTCGTGACCCGGCAGGCCATCTCGGACGTGCGACTGGGCGAGTTCAGCCTGCCGGCCGGCACGGACGTGATCTGGAGCGCCTACGCGCTGCACCGGGACCCCGACATCTACCCCGACCCGCTGCGCTTCGACCCCGACCGCTGGCTCCCGGAGCGTCCCCAGCCGCCGAAGGGCGCCTTCATTCCCTTCGGTTCCGGCAAACGCATGTGCATGGGGGACGCGTTCGCCTGGACGGAGGCGACCATCATCACGGCGATGGTCGCCTCCCGCTGGCGGCTCCGGCCGACACCGGGCACCGTACGTCCGGTCGGCGCGATCACCACGCACCCGTCGTCGCTTCACATGGTCCCCGAACTCAGGCACCACGCCGTCACGGGGAGGGCCCGGTGAACGACTCGACGCGCACGAAGGCGCCCGCCCTTCCGATGCCCGACCTGCGGGACTCCTTCCCCGGTCCCTTCCCGGCGAGCGCGCACGCCGACGACATCGAGCGCCACGCCACCGAGTGGCTCGGGACGTACCCGCTCGTCGCCTCGGAGCGCAAACTGGGCGCCCTGGCCAACATCACCGGCCAGGGGATGGCCCGCACCTTCCCGGCCGCCGGGCGGACCGACCTCTTTCTCTGCGCCGACCTCTTCCTGTGGCTCACCGCGTTCGACGACGCGCACGGCGAAGCAGCGGGAGCCCGCGATCCGGCGCGTCTGGTCCGCACGACCGGTGAGTACGTCCACCTCCTCGCCGGCCACGACGAACCGCCGGGCAGTCCGGGTCCCTTCGGCGCCGCGCTGGGCGACCTGCTGGCCCGGTTCGCGCAACGGGCCACTCCCACGCAGTACTTGCGGCTCACCGCACATCTGCGGGACAACCTCCTGGGCATCCTCTGGGAGGCGCACCACATCGACAGCCCGGCCCACGTCACCCTGTCCGACTACCTGGCGATGCGTCCGCACACCGTCTTCGTGCGGACCCTCATGGTCACGGCGGAGATCGCACTCGGCCACGAACTGACCGAACGGGACCGGTCCTCGGAGTCGGCCCGGGAACTCCGGACGGCTGTCGCGGACCTCGCCGGCTGGATCAACGACCTCGCCTCGTACGCGAAGGAGACCGCCCACGACGGACCGACCACCCTCAACCTGCCGTCGCTGCTGATGCGAGAGCACGGGTGCGACCTCGAAGAGGCGTTCCGGCTGGCCTCCCGCATGTGCGAACAGCAGGCCGCCGTCGCGTCCGCCCGGATCGCCGAACTGACCGTCGTCGAAGGCCCGTTGTCCGCGCACGCAGGAGCCCTCAAGTCCATCGCGTCCTCCTACGTCTGGCACATCGACCACTCCCGGTACCAGATCTAGGTCCTGTCCGGCCGGACCGGGCCGTGCTCGACAGCGATCAAGGCGCGACCCGGTCCCGCTACACTCCGCCCTGAACGCACAGGCTTTCCGGGGGAGCCCAACATGCTGCGAGTCGATCTCCGTGGACGGGAGCTGGCCCGGCTGCGCGTGGCGGACGGAGCCGACGCTCTGTGGGAGGCCGCGCTCAGCCTCCACCTGCTCCAGAACCAGCACGTCCCGCCGGCCTTCGCTCCCTGGCGGCGCGAGGTCCGCTCGGCCCTGGAACGCGCCGGACTGGCCTCCGCTGTAAGGGAATTGATGCTGCTGTGCCCGTCGGCCGAGTACTTCCCCGACTTCCTGACGCCCGGCCGCGGCGAGCTGGAAATCGATGTCGGTGTGGACCGGCTGCTGTCGACTCCCCGCCGCCGCCTGGTCGCCGATCTCGCACGACTCTACGCGCGCAGACGTGGACCGGTCCCGGCCACCGTACGGCGGCTGTCCGAGGGTGAAACGGAGGCGCTGCGCCGGCTCGGGACTACGCTGCGGCGGTACTACTCGCTCGCCGTGGCGCCGTACCTGCCCGCCATCCGCGCGCAGGCCGCGGCCGACCGGTCCCGCCGCGCGGAGGCGGCGCTGACCGGGGGAGCGGAGGGACTGGTGGCCAGCTACGAGGAGATGCCCGGCTGGCGCTGCGAGGAGGGCATCCTGCGCACGCCGTATCCGGTCAGCCGCGAACTCCGGCTGTACGGGCAGACGTTGACGCTGATTCCGGGTTTCTTCTGCGTCGGTACACCGCTGGCTCTCGTCGACGACGAGCTTCCCCCGGTGCTGGTCCACCCGCTGTCCCCCGCGCCCGGCTGGCTGTTCCGCCATCGGCAAGGTGAGGTGACGCCACCCGTCGCCCAGCTGATCGGCACCTCGCGCGCCCGGCTGCTCGAACTGCTCGACCGGCCGATGACGACGACGGGTCTGGCGGGGGCGCTGCGGATGGCCCCCTCGACGGCGAGCCGGCATGCCTCCGTACTCCGCGAGGCGGGCCTGCTCACCTCGCACCGGCACGGCAACCGGATGATGCACCACCGCACCCAGCTGGGCACCGCCCTGCTGGACGGCCCCGCCCCCTGAGGCGGTGGTGCATCAACTACGGCTGGGAGATCAGCAGTTGGGCACGCCCGGCAGCCACGCGTCCGAGACGTCGATGAAGATGTTCGAGATGTAGCCGCCGTAGTCCGGCAGATACGACCAGGCGTCGTTGCTGTACCCCTGGTAGTTGACCAGCTCGCCACGCTTCTGGCACTGGACCTTGACCGTTGTCGGTCCCGCCAGACTGGCCACCTGCGCCGAGGTGGTCGTCGCCGCCTGACGGATGCTCACGCCGGTGCCCCACGTCGGGAACGAGGTGCCGGGGCCCGGGTCACCGCCGCCGCCGTTGACCAGCGACATGTAGTAGGTCCAGTTCCAGTTGGCGCCGGGGTCGGTGTGGTCGTTGCCCGGTACCTCGCTGTGGCCGACGATGCCCGCGCGGGTGCGCGGAATGCCGTACTTCGCGGTGAGGTGACGGGTCAGCGCGGCCGACGAGCGGTACATCGAGTCGGTGAACCAGGACGGGTCGGCGACGAAGCCCTCGTGCTCGATGCCGATGGAGCTGGCGTTCGCGGAACGCGCGTGCCAGGCCGTGTTGGCGTCCCGGACCATCTGGGTGACCTGGCCGTCCGAGGAGCGGATCACATAGTGCGCGCTGACCTGCGCGGACGGGTTCTGGAACCAGCTGATGGAGCCGGCGTACGACCCCTGGGTGACATGGACGACGACCTGGTTGATCGCCGCCGTACGGCCGGTCTGGTAGTTCGACGTGCTCGCCGGGACCCAGAGCGCGGGCCCGTAGTCGTCGCTCAGCACGCCGAAGTCCGAGGCGATGCTCGCGTACTTGCCGCGGTCGGGCGTCACCTTGCGCGCCTCGACGAGGATCTGCTCGTTGCCGGCGGCCTGGGCGCGCAGGCCCTTGTTCAGCAGGTCGTACGCGGTGTCCGCGTACAGCCGCGCCGTCCGGTCGTTCGCCGCCGCGCCGTACTCGGCGGCGACGGGGTACCACTCGGCGAGCGAGTCGCGGTCGGTGGCGTCCAGACCCTGTTCGTCGGCGACGGCGCGCAGGACGGCGGCGCCACCGCGGATGTTGGCCGCCGTGTCCTTCTTGAGGTCCGCCACGGACTCACCGGTGAGCTTCGCGGCCCGCTCCAGCGTCTTGTGCTTCGGCTGGCTGACCAGGTGCATCACACCGTAGCCGTTCGCCTGACTCGGTCTGCCGCCGTGGCCGTCGAGGTGCGTCTCGCCGTATCCGACGGCGACGAGCAGGTCACGGGGCACGTCGAACTCGGTGGCGGCCTTCTCGAACGCGGTGTTCATCGCGCCGGAGCCGGCTTCGGTGCCGGCGCCACCGGGGTACGGCGCGGCCGTCGCCGGCTGGCCGGCGAGGGCCAGCGACGCGGCGACCACGCTGCCGAGGAGCGCGGCCCGGCCGCGCTTCCAGCCTGTCTTGCCTGTCATCAAGGTCATCGATCTGCTCTCCGCTCAGTGGTGCGCGGGTCCGGGACCTGTGCGCACAAGTGGGGGCAAGGCGGGGTGAGGAGCTGTCAACTCCTGGGGTATACAGGTGACTTGAGGAGTGGTGCCGGGTGGGGGCTGTGGGGGTGGGGCAGGCGGGACGTACTCTGCCGCACCGGCGGCACCGACGCCATGATGGAGCGCCGACTTGTCAGGAGCAAGACATTTCATCTCCGACGAAACGCGCTGTCCAGTCGTTGTGGGACGGTGCGCCCGTCGCTACTTTTGCCGGGTCTCGCAGCGGTCGCCGGCCCGCCCGCCGATCGGCTGCTTCCCCCACACCCGGGAGCATTCGTGACCCGTCTCAGACGCCTATCGACCACATTCGCCGGTGTGCTCCTCGTACTAGTCGGGATGCTGACGGTACCCGCTGCGGCGGCCGAAGCGGCCGAAGCGGGCACCTCCGACACGGCCGCCGAGGCGGCGGGCCCCAACTTCAAGGCGCCCTACCCGTGCGGGCAGCGGTGGACCTACAGCCACCACTCCGCCGAGGTCCGCCGTGCGCTCGACTTCGTACGGGCCGACGGCGGCACCACCAACGGCACTCCGGCCCTCGCGTCGGCCGCCGGTACGGCGACCCGGCACAGCCAGCCGAGCGGCGCGGGCAACTACATCTCCATCGACCACGGCGGCGGCTGGAAGACGTACTACTTCCACCTCGGCTCCTTCTCGGTGGCCAGCGGACAGTTCGTCAACCAGGGCCAGCAGATCGGCACCACGGGCTCCAGCGGCAACTCCTCGGGCCCCCACCTGCACTACGAGCAGCTGCTCAACGGCGTCGGACAGAACATCGTCATCAACGGTGGCGGCCTGCCCTACCCCGGCAGCTACAACCAGCACTTCCTCACCAGCGACAACGGCTGCGGCGGCGGAGGCGGCGGTACCCCCTTCACCACCTGGGGCACCGATGTCAGCGTCCGCGCCGACGCCCGGCTGAACGCGGCCGTCGTGACCCGGCTGGCAGGCCCCACGAACGTCCACGTCGTGTGCCAGAAGCAGGGCGACACCGTGAACGCCGAGGGTTACACCAACAACTGGTGGAGCAAGCTGCGCGACCAGGGCGGCTTCATGTCGAACATCTACATCGACCATCCGGCCGCCCAACTCCCCGGCGTGCCGCTCTGCTGACAGGTACATCCGCGCACGGGCGCGACCGGCGGCTCAGGAGGGCGGCGCCCACCGAGCCGCCGGACCGCTCGCCCCCGACCGCCCGGACCCGCAGGACCGGCCGGTCGCCGGGTACTTCACGGACGCGGCGCCCCGTTCAGCCCCAGACCAGCACGCCCAGCCACGTACCCGCCACGAGCAGGCAGCAGAACAGTTCGACCAGTACCGGAACGCCCGCCGAGCGCATCACCGCGCGCGTCGAGGCCCAGCCGTCGCGGTGGCTGCCCAGCCGTACCCGTTCGACCGCGTAGATCCCCCCGACGAACGCCGGCGCCGTGCCCACCACCGGCACCACGAAGAAGCCCACGATCCCGGCCAGCCCGCCCGCCAGCAGAGTGCGCCGGCGGGTGCCGGTCTCGCGTGTGCGGCGGGACGGCAGCAGGGGTCTGAGCGCCTGGTTGAGCAGCAGCAGCGCCGTGGCGGCGATCAGTAGCGCCCAGGCCGTCACCGAGGTGTCGCTCAGCGCCCACCAGACCACGGCGGCCCAGACGATGGCGGGCCCCGGCACCCCCGGAATCAGCACACCGAGGACGCCCAGCAGCATGACCAGACCCACCAGCACGAGCTGCCACACGTCCATCTGCCAAGAGTGCAGGATCCCGCCCGGAGTGGCACGCGGACGATTCGCCCCCCGTGTCCTCACTCCCGCAGGTCGCGGGCCACCCAGCCCTTCTCGTACGCGTGCCAGCCCAGCTGGAGCCGCGTCGTCACGCCCGCCAGCTCCATCAGGGCCTTCACCCGGCGCTGCACGGTCCGCAGCCCCAGATCGAGCTGCTTGGCGACGCTCGCGTCCGTCATCCCCGCGAGCAGCAGGGACAGCACCTCCAGATCGGTCTCGCCCGGCCCCTCGGCCGCGTCCTCCACGACCGCCGCCCCGTCCCCGCCGGGGACCAGCCGCAGCGGCAGCGCGTCGCGCCACACCGCCTCGAAGAGCCCCGACAGTGACTCCAGCAGCCCGCTCGAGTGGACGACCAGGGCCGCGGGCTCCGCGTCGCCCCCCGTCAACGGCACCATCGCCAGGGCGCGGTCGGCGATCACCAGCTTGGTCGGTACCCGGTCGACCACCCGTACCTGCTCGTCACGGCCGAGCGCCGCCGACAGCTCGGTGATCCCGTCCGGCAGCGACAGCACCTCGCGCTCGATCACCACGCGGTAGCGGACACCGCGCGTCACCACCCGCTCCTCGGACTCGTTGTCGACACCCGTCACCACCACGGGCCTGCCGGTGACCAGCGCCCGTATCTCCTCCGTCGCCCCCAGCTGGAGCTGGTGGAAACGGTGCGCCACCGCGCTGGCGCCCGTCACCACCTCGACCAGATCGTGCACGGCGGGACCCGCCGACTCGGCGCGGTACTCCTCCGCGAGCAGTACGGCGGCCAGCTCGGCCCGCTCCAGCTCGTGGCGCTGC